>CAYRSF010000063.1:0-8398 GCA_964427035.1 uncultured Alistipes sp. | reverse complement strand
CGTGGAACGACTTCTTTCCGAATCGCGACTATGACGACGATAGTATAGAAGATTATCTGACGGATGACGATTAGCCAACGGCTTTGATGAGAAATGGTCGCCTAACAAGTTTAGGCGACCATTTTTAAGTCTTTGAGCCGAGCGACCGACCATGCGGGAACCGCTGGCGACCGGCTATACCGTCAGACGGTCAAGTTTGCGGGCGATGACGAGTTTCGCCTTGTTGAGTTGCACAAATTTTCGCATCAATTCCTTCTCCTCTTCGTCGCTCAAACCGGCACGGCGCAGTTCGGATTGCAATTCGTCGAACATGCGCGAAAGGGTCTTCGATTTGAGCAGCAGAATCGCCTTCGGAACGCCGTTCGCGAGCATCTCCGATTCGCTCGTCGTATGCACCTCTTTCTGTGCCCATATAGCACTCTCGACGTAATTCTCATCGGATGTCATTATATCGACTGCGGCATTGCATACATCCGGTTCGGGGTGGTTCACCAATTCGTGCATCTCGACCGTTTTCCCGGCGGCGAAAGCATTGCGGTAGACCGACAGAATTTCGTTGTACGCACGATTTTCGAGTTGCATACTGTCGGCATCGAGTTCGCGGATGATTTCGGTAGCGACGTTCAGAGAAACGATATTGCGACCCTCGCGATAATCGAAATTCCTGTCGCCGTAACGGAGCAGATAATAGATAATCTCGCGTTCGAGCGCATCGGTGCTGCTGCCGACCGGAATATTTCCGATTTTTCCGTCGGCATCCGCTGCGGCGGCGATATTCTGCTCCTCACGCTTGCGCTGCATCTGCTGACGGCGCACGAAATCCTCAGCCTCCCTGTCGCCGAGCGACATCATCCGCTTGCGGGCTACTTCGCCGACGAGCAGATTCTCGTCGATGTCCATTATCTTTGCGCATTCGCGGACGAAAAGCGAACGCTGGATATTGTCGGGAATGTAGGCTATCGACTGCACGATGTCCGATATGACCGCCGACCGTTTGACCGGATCGTCGGCGGCATCGCGCAAAAGCAGTTTCGCCTTGAACGTTATGAAGTTCTCCTCGTTGGCTGCGACGTACGCCTGCACCTCGCCCGCCGTATGGCTGCGGGCGAACGAATCGGGGTCTTCGGGTTCGGGAAGCAGAACGACCCGGACATTCATGCCCTCTTTCAGAATCATGTCGATACCGCGGAGCGAAGCGTGTATACCCGCCGAATCGCCGTCGTATATTACCGTAATATTCTTGGTGAATCTGCCGAGCAGGCGAATCTGCTCGGTCGTAAGCGACGTTCCGGACGATGCGACGACATTCTCGACACCGGACTGATGCATCGAAATAACGTCGGTATAGCCCTCGACCATGATTGCGAAATCCTGCTGCTGGATAGCCTTTTTGGCGAAATATAGTCCGTAAAGTTCGTTCTTCTTGCTGTATATTTCGCTTTCGGGCGAGTTCTGGTATTTGGCGACGCTTTTGTCGGTGCGAAGCGTACGACCGCCGAATGCGACGATGCGTCCCGAGATGTTGTGCACCGGGAACATCACGCGTTCACGGAAACGGTCGTAAATCCTGCCGTCGCTCTCGCGCTTTATCGACAGACCGGTAGACAGCAGGAACTCCTCCTTGTAGCCCGCAGATATGGCATCCCGCGTCATTTTGTCGCCCTTGGTCGGGCAGAATCCGAGACCGAACTTCTTAATCGTGGCGTCCGAAAATCCGCGTGTGCGGCGGAAGTAGGTCATGCCTATGCTCATGCCTTCGTCGCTTCGGTGAAGATATTCGGCAAAATAGTCGGCTGCCCATGAATTGAGCGTGAACATGCTCTCGCGGTTGTCGTTGCGGCGGATATCCTCCTCGGTCATCTCCTTTTCGCGCACTTCGATGCCGTATTTTCTGGCGACGATTTTCAACGCCTCGGGATAGGTTACGCTCTCGTGCTCCATAACGAATGTAACGGCATTGCCGCCCTTTCCGCATCCGAAACACTTGAAAACTCCCTTGGATGGCGAAACCACGAAAGACGGCGTCTTTTCATTATGGAACGGACAGCACGCCTGATAATTGACGCCCTTGCGTTTGAGCGTAACATAGTCGCTCACGACGTCCACGATGTCCGCTGCGGCATAAATTCTGTCTATGGTTTCACGATCGATCATTGTCCTGCAAATATAGCAAAAAAGTTGTTAAGGTAGTTAAAGACTTTAACCGCGCCGATAAATTTCCGGGAGGAAGGCGGCATCGGATTTTGATTTTCGGTTTTTGAATTATACTTTTGCAATATGGATTTCAAACTCGTTTCCGATTACAAGCCGACCGGCGACCAGCCCGAGGCGATAGCCGAACTGATAAAGTCGATCAGAGGCGGATCGGATTACAATACTCTGCTCGGTGTTACCGGCTCGGGAAAGACATTCACGGTAGCCAACGTAATCGCCGAACTGAACCGTCCGACACTCGTATTGAGCCACAACAAGACGCTTGCTGCACAGTTGTACGGAGAGTTCAAGAATTTCTTTCCGGAGAATGCCGTCGAGTATTTCGTTTCGTATTACGACTACTATCAGCCCGAGGCCTATCTGCCGGCGACGGATACATATATAGAAAAAGATCTCGCCATAAACGCCGAAATCGAGAAAATGCGGTTGAGTGCGACCTCCACGCTGCTGACGGGTCGTCGCGACGTAATCGTCGTATCGAGCGTATCGTGCCTGTACGGCATCGGGAATCCTGCGGATTTCCATGCCACCTCGATAAACATCAAGGTCGGCGACGTGGTAAGTTACAAACATTTCCTGTATCGGCTCGTCGAGGCTCTCTACACGCGCACCGAACTGGAACTGCAACCGGCGACGTTCCGTGTGCGCGGCGATACGATAGACATAATGTCGGCTATCGGCAACCGGTGTTACCGCGTCATGTTCTTCGACAACGAAATCGAAGCGATACAGTCGATAGATGCCGTATCGGGACAGCGGCTCGATACGCTGAACGAGGCGACTATATTTCCGGCGAATCTGTTCGTAACCACCAAAGAACGAATCGCGACCGCCGTCAGTCAAATCTACCTCGACCTCGGCAGACAAATCGAATTTTTCGAAAACGAGGGGCGGAACGTCGAAGCGCAGCGGCTTAAACAGCGCGTGGAGTACGATCTCGAAATGATAAAGGAGTTGGGATACTGCCCCGGAATAGAAAACTACTCGCGCTATTTCGACGGCAGACAGGCGGGGACACGTCCGTTCTGCCTGCTCGACTACTTTCCGAAAGACTATCTGATGGTAATCGACGAGAGTCATGTTACGATTCCGCAGGTAAAGGCGATGTATGGCGGAGACAGGGCGAGAAAGGAAAATCTGGTGGAGTACGGATTCCGTCTGCCGGCGGCGAAAGACAACCGGCCGCTGCGATTCGAGGAGTTCGAACAGTTGCAGGGAACGACGATATACGTAAGCGCGACGCCTGCCGACTATGAAATCATAAAAAGCGAAAGCGTCGTCGTCGAGCAGGTCATTCGCCCGACCGGACTTATCGACCCTCCGTTGGAGGTGCGCGTTACGCTGAATCAGATTGACGACCTGCTCGAAGAGATAGACCGTTACGCCAAGCGCGACGACAAGATAATCGTTACGACGATAACCAAGCGAATGGCGGAGGAGTTGTCGAAATATCTCGACCGCGTCGGGGTGCGCAACCGATACATACATTCGGATGTCGATACGCTCGAACGAATACAGATTCTCGAAGACCTGCGGGCTGGGATGTTCGACGTCCTTATCGGAGTGAATCTGCTGCGTGAGGGAATCGACCTGCCGGAGGTCGCTCTGGTCGCCATTCTCGATGCCGACAAGGAGGGAATACTGCGCAACGTCAGGGCGATAACGCAGATTGCCGGACGTGCGGCACGGCACTCGAACGGGAACGTGATTATGTATGCAGACAACTGCACCGACTCGATGCGCACAGCCATCGAGGAGAGCAACCGCCGCCGCGAAAAGCAGGTGCGCTACAATATGGAGCACGGAATGCTGCCGCACAAAGCGCAGCGAAGCGGAACCGGGCAGAGCCAGTTGCTCGCCGGTACGGAAAACAGCAGCGGAACGGCGGTATACGGCATGCCGGACGAGCGGATACAGTATCCGGTTGCGGCGGACGTCGCCAAAGGATATGCGGCGAGCGAAAATATCGATGTATTGATAGCCAAGGCGAAAGAGGATATGGAGCGGGCTGCGAAATCGCTCGACTTCCTTGCGGCGGCGCGTTATCGCGACCGTATGTACGAACTTCAAAAGTTAAAGGAGGAGACTCGCGGATAAGGCATTCACCGGTCGGTGAACGTATAGTGGCGACCGGCGAGATAACTGTATACCGTACAAATCATCGTGGTAATCACCTTGGCGGGCGTCGCCCATACGCCGGCATGTTCGACGAGCAGTTTCATGCACGCATAGTTGAGCAATACTGAACCTGCGACAGTCAGCATGTATCGCAAGAGTTGCCGCCGTTCGGACGCGTTCACGGTACGGAACGCGACATTGCGGTTGAGCCAAAAACCCGTAAAAAACGTTATCGGAAATACGATGGCAAGCGACAGTATATGCGGCGATATCACGACGAATCCGATATCGACGAAGCGTTTGCAGACGATGAAGTGGTAGATAAGGAAATACCATACGGCATCCAGCGTCATATTCAGCGCACCGCATGCGCCGTAACGGAATATCCGTTGCGAAACCGCTTTCGTGAACGGCGGCACGTAGAAAAAATCTATCGCCCGAGTTATCGCCGATGCCGCAGACATCACTTCCTGTCGGTATAGACCCACACTTCGCGGAAACTGTTCGACCGCTCTTTCAGATTCTCGACGATGCGCACGCATTCGCTGCGGGCGGAACATTCGTACAATGCGACCATATAGCGGTTGCCGTAACGATAAATACGGCTGTGTATATCGTCGAAACGACGGTTCACCGTCTTCATGCCGTCTTCGGCATTGACGAGTTCCACATAGACGCCCCACACGGCATAACTGCAACCCGCCGTCATCGGCAGTACGCCGTTAAGCCCTTCGACCGGATATTCGGTTTCGACGACCGGTTCCTGTTCCGCGACCTGCATCGGTCGCTCCCCGGCGGCGGAGTGTTCGCCCGCACCCGCACCGACTGTTTCGACCGGTGCTTCGGGGATATTCCCGACAACGGTCGTCTGCGACGGAACGTCTTTGCCCATCTGGTCCGAAAATGCCTGCCCGGAGTAGATGATATAGCCTGCTACACCGATTGCAAACACGATGCACAGCACGGCGAAAGACCACAGCGCATAGTTGGTAACCGGATTTATTCTTATTTCGTTTCTTCCTTCGGGATTTGCCATATTATCGAAATTTTGATCGGTTATGAACTTCTCGTTCCGTATTTCTCCCACACCGCCGATAACGATACCTCCGTTTGTCGAAGCGTGTTGCAGCCACTGACGGTAGATTTCGGTCGCGCGCTCCTGCGACACGTCCGATTTCGCCGCGATAAGGTCGATAATCGTCTCGCCGCGCAGTTCGTGCGAGAATACGATATCGGCGCTCGGCGGCATGAGCCGTCCTGACGATATGCGGGTCGCACCGTTGCGGCGCACTATCAGACTGCCGACATCGGGTAAATACAAATCGCGCCCTTCGGCGAGAGTGTTGAATATCAAATTATCTATTTGCTCGGTCATTTCCCGTTCCTGTGTTTTCCTTTCGTTGCAGGTCTGTTTGCCGCCTCATCCTCCACCGTCGGATGTTTCATGGCATACCATATCATGAACGCACCGAACAGAATAAACGGAATACTCAGCAACTGCCCCATATTGAGTGCCATGCCTTTCTCGAATGCCTCCTGCTCGACTTTGATGAACTCTATGAAGAAGCGCGTCAGGAATATGCCTATAAGTCCTGCGCCGAACAACAGCCCGCGGCGTTTGGGCGCATCGGTACGCATATACATCCACCACAGCACGATGAACGTAAGTACGTAACACAACGCTTCGTATATCTGCGTCGGATGCTGCACCGGAATCGCTTCAACCGGAACGTTCGGATAAAGTCTTACGAACTTGAACCCCCACGGCACGTCGGTAACCCGTCCTATAATCTCCGAATTGAACAGATTGCCGAGCCGTATTATCGCTCCGCAAATCGATGCTATTATTACGAGGCGGTCGGTCATCCACAGC
The DNA here is from genome assembly GCA_964427035.1 of uncultured Alistipes sp. Lineage (GTDB taxonomy): Bacteria > Bacteroidota > Bacteroidia > Bacteroidales > Rikenellaceae > Alistipes. The sequence goes on along the minus strand of CAYRSF010000063.1, from coordinate 2,193 downwards.
GGCGACACTCTGTTTTTGCGTGAACACAGCCAAATCGCCAGCAGGATGCCTATCGTCGCACCGTGGCTCGCAAGACCTCCGTCGCGAATTTCGGTAATGATGGTCCACGGACGCGGAAGATAGTATGCCGGATCGTAAAACAGGCAGTGCCCCACTCTCGCTCCTATAATCGTGCCGAGAGCGATATATAGGAATGCGGAATCGGCAAGTTCCTGACTCTTGCCCTCGCGTTTGCAGAAATAGGAGAATATCCATCCTCCGAGCAGAAGAGCCAATGCCCACATCGCGCCGTAATAACGGATATCCAGCGACCCTATATTGAATAAAGTGGGATCGAAATCCCATACGACTGCCAACAGATTAGCCATTTCTTCTTATTTATGACGGATGCGCCGCTTGCTCGGCGGCGCATCGAATGTGGATTACAACTGTATCTTTTTAAGGGTGAAGGTAAACGTACTGCCTTTGCCGAGTTCGCTGCGCACCGAAACGTGTTCGCCGTGAGCCTCGATGATATGTTTGACGATAGCGAGTCCCAGCCCCGTACCGCCCTGTTCGCGCGAACGTCCGCGATCGGTGCGGTAGAATCGTTCGAATACGCGCGGAACATCGCTCTTGGCGATTCCCAATCCGTCGTCCTCGACCTCGACGAGCACCTTGTCGAGCATGTCGCGGAAACTTATCTTGGTGTGCCCGCCCTCCTTGCCGTAGCGTATAGCGTTTATAATCAGATTTTCGAGCACCTGTCCGATATAGAACTTGTCGGCGGATACCCAGAATCGCGAAGGAAGATTCGCCGCCTCCTTGACGGTAATCGAGATATTGCGTTTAACCGCTTCCATCTCCGACTGGTCGGCAATCTCCTTGGCGAGTGCCACTACATCGAAACTTTCGAACTTCATCTCCGTCATATCGCTCTCCAATCGCGAAATAGTATCGAGGTCGCGGATGATGTTTATCATACGGTCTACGCTCTTTTCAGCCCGTTCGAGGTACTTGCGATTCACGAGTTCGTCCTCCAATCCTCCGTCGAGCAGAGTGGAGATATAGCCCTGAATATTGAAAATCGGGGTTTTGAGTTCATGCGCCACGTTGCCGAGATACTGTTTGCGGAACTTTTCGGCCTCTTTAAGACGCGAAATCTCCTTGTCGTTATCGTCAGCCCATGCGTTGAGTTCCTCCGAAATATTCTCGACCCGCTTGTCTTTCAACTCACCGATGATTTCGCCCGTATGAACGTCGCGGGAGAAGACCACCGAATATATCGGTTTGAGTTTGTATGCGACATAACCGATCATCATCCACAAAGCGAACAATGAAATCAGCACGAAAGTCAATACCGCCGCCGTAACCACAACCCACCATTGCGCATCGAGCATGAGGGTAACTGCCGCCATGCAGATAGCGGCTACTGCGCCTATAAGCCAAGATGCACTCTCTTTCGTTTTAATCCTTATCATGACTAATTTTTAATTATAAGTTTACCTTTAACGGCATATACCTCCCGGATATCGGAAAGGCGTATGTTCATATCATCGTAATTTTTTCTGTTCGCAACCTCCAATTTCAACACTGCCGCGTCGGAAGTGGAGCGTACTTTACGCAAAGTTACTAATTTTTGCCCGATAATCACGTATTCATTGCCCAAAATCATCGATTCGACATCTGTTTTTTCGAGAAACAGCACTGTCCCGCTGGCAGTCGAAGGCTCCATATCGTCGCTGCAATAACGAATGGCAAGGTCTGCGGACTTGATTTGAGGCACATACATGTACGAATCCGGACGTCCGCCGCCGACTGCATCGGCTATCGATTGCAGGTCGCAGTTGTAAAACGGAATCTGCATCGCACAGTTGCTGTCGTCTCCTGCATACATCGAGCCGTATCCGGTCAGAAGCCACGGCTTGCTTATCTGCGGGAATTTACCGACGATGCATTCAGCCACATTGCGCGAAATACCGTTTTTCCCGTTCTTTATCTGATAGAGCGTTTCGCTGCGCAACAATCCGATATGGTGGGCAAACGCATTGACAGTCATTCCCGACATCTCGATGATTCGCCAGATTCGCTCCCAATTTTCATTTATATTCGTCATACGACCTCTTTTCGTCTTAAACATTTCCGCTCGGCAAAAATCAAAATAAATTTTGTTTTTGCGCCTGACTTATCCGTATCTTTGGCTTCGCCTTAGAT
>CAYRSF010000062.1:0-17696 GCA_964427035.1 uncultured Alistipes sp. | reverse complement strand
TCGTTGTTTTTCTTGTCGAGACCGTAGGCGAGCGCGGCAGCCGTAGGCTCGTTGATGATACGGCGAACGTTGAGACCCGCGATTTCGCCGGCTTCCTTGGTCGCCTGACGCTGCGAGTCGGAGAAGTATGCCGGCACGGTGATTACCGCCTCCGAAACCTCCTGTCCGAGATAATCCTCGGCGGTCTTCTTCATCTTTTGGAGAATGATTGCCGAAATCTCCTGCGGAGTATACTGGCGACCGTCGATGTCCACGCGCGGAGTATTGTTCGCTCCCCTGATTATCGAATACGGAGCGCGATCGACATCGGCCTGCACCTTGTCGAACTGCTCGCCCATAAAACGCTTGATAGAAAATACCGTGCGTTTAGGATTGGTGATAGCCTGACGCTTGGCGGGATCGCCGACCTTGCGTTCGCCGCCGTCGGTGAAAGCCACTACCGAAGGAGTGGTGCGATGACCCTCCGAGTTAGGAATGACAACGGGTTCCGAACCCTCCATAACTGCTACGCACGAGTTCGTAGTTCCCAAATCGATACCAATAATCTTTCCCATAATCTTATTAAATTTTATTCGTTTATTTTTCCATTTTTAGTATTCGCAATACGCCGTACAGTCGAGCAAACGCTATACCAAAGCCCGATTTCTGCCAAAAATGGGGGTTTATGCGCCACGACTCTGTCAAAACGGACATTTCCCGTGCCTGCACTGACACAATGGCAGACTGCCTGCCGCGCAACCCCCGCCTCCTCCATGCCGCAAAAAACTCCCCGGTCTGCAAATCGCAGACCGGGGAGATATAATCACGAGTGCGGCGAATAAACCGCCCCGCTTTACCGGCTACTTTATGCCGTATTTGGCGAGAATATCGACAATCGGCTGCTGAATCGCATCTGCCCAACGCTTGTAGCCCCACGAATAAGGGTGCACACCGTCGGCAGAGGTGAGATGATCCGTACCGGTCTGATTGTCTACATCGACGAAATAGACATCCGCATACTCTTTCGTAATCACCTTCATCAGCGAATCCACATATTCGATACGTGTCTGCTCCTTCTTTTCTGCTTTGAGGTCGAACATGCGACCCTCGCGATAGATGGTTTTGAGAAAGATTATCGGGGCTTTCTTGTTCTGCTTGCGAATCTCGTCGATGAACGGGCGGATGCGCTCGCCTATCTCCGCAATGGTCGGATTCGAGAAAGCGTCGCAGATATAGGCATCGGCTTTCGTTCCGCCGAGGATTTCGCCCATAACGCGCTGCAACTTGCTGTTGCCGCTCATGCCGAAACCACAAAGGTTCAGCCCCGTCTGACGTTGCAGGAACGCAGGATAGGTCATGCCGGCACACGTAGCGCACGAACCGTGGGTGAAACTCGAACCGAAAATCGCGATATTGTGGCGGAACGGATTCTTCATCGCCTTGATTTTGGCACCCTCCGGCACACCGATTTCGAGCGACGTCAGTTCGGCGAACAGCGGCAGATAGAGAATGCACCTTTTCTTGGCGTCATTCATGTTGGCGATAAGTTTCATCGGCTGCTCGATACGCGCCTTGCCGTCCTTGGTCTTGCCGTCGGCATTGGATTTCGAAGCCGCCCACATCCATTCTCCGTCTTTCTCGATAAAGAGGTTGAAGCCTACGCCGGCATTGGCAGGCATCGCACGGTTGAAGCCGCGGTAACCGTATTTGGCGGTAACCCAAATCTCCGTCGCATCGGTTTCGAACAAAATCGCTTCGCCGGCACAGCAGCGCAGCAGATTCGCCTCCTTTTTGTTGAGTTCCGGATAGGCATTGACCTCCACGCGATTGTACGGATTGGTCGTCTTGCACATTTTACCGATATGATTCAGTTTCTGTGCATCTACATAATTGATTTTCGCCTTTTCGGCAGCCGAAGCCGAGAACATCACGCACGAGGCGACAATCAGCAATAAAAATTTTTTCATTTTAAATATTGTTTTTTAGGTCAGTCGATACATCAAAGAGCCGAACATCGCTGTCCGGCTCCCGATTGGATATTATCCGATTATTTCTGCTCGTTCAATATGCGCATTGCAGCATCGAGGATTCTGGTATCGTCGAGCGTTACCACTCCCCCGTCGGGTCCCTGCTCGAAATGTACGCCCACGCCCTCTTTGGCATCGAAGTGTTTACCTCCGAAATAGTTGCGTACGCTTTCCACGTCTATACCCAATTCGTCTGCTATGCGCTGCGAACTTCCGCTCGGAAGTCTGTCCTTGATACGGCGCAATTCGTTAAATGTAATAATCATAACCGCGATGTTTTAATTATGTATTCAGGTTGTTTGCAAAATTCGCACTACTAATTTACGGCATTTTTCCGGTTTTGCAAAATTTGCAGGCACTTTTTTGAGAAAATAGTGTTCGACCGAGGTCGAAACAACCGACCGCAGGCGTATCGGCAGCGAAATCGCAGCAGCCGACCCTATCTGAAATCCACGACCTCGTAACCCTCGTACTTCGCCGCATCGAAGCGCGGAATATCGCCCGCAAGCGGATTCACCGACAACAGCCGCACCGAAACGCAGCCCGAATCCGCACCGTAGACTATCTCCGTCGGCAGTCCGGCGTCGGCATCCACGAATACCGTAATCGTCTCGCGAATCGCCGATGTCGGCTTCGGCGTCAGCGACACCCCCGTACGTCCGCCGCCGTCCGCAACCTCCGAATCGAAATCTTCGAGCAGCAGCGAGAATCCGCGGGCGGGATTGCTCACGATATCGCGAGCCGCCGCATCGATTCCGTCCACGACGATTTCGCGTTTGGTCGCATTCACCTCGCGTCTCACGCCGTCGGACGCATATACCTCCGTGTCATCGGCTTTCATGTAGAAGTCGCTGCCCGACACGCAGTATTCGCCCCTGACCGAGCAGTCGCCCGCCTTCATTTCGAACTCCGCACGGTACGTGCCGAGTTCGGCGAGATTGCGTTCGATATTTTTCAGTATCCGCACCGACGCTTCGTCGGCAGCCGCAGCGGCGACCGCCGCGACCGAGAAAAGTATCAACAGAGTTCTGCGCATGGCACACCTTTTTAATATACCCCCAGTTCCTGCAACTTCGCTTCGAGCGAAGGCATATCGTAGAATTTTATTTCGCGCTGCTTGGCTCCCATTTGCGGACCGACTATTCCGGCGCGCTCCAACTGCGTCATGATTCGACCCGCACGGTTGAAGCCGACTTCGTAGTTGCGCTGTATGTAGGATGTCGAAATCTGACCGCTCGCAACGGCATCGCGGGCTATTTCGGCGAACAGCGAATCGTATTTCGTCGGTGCGCCGCTCTCGCTGCCCAACTGCACTCCCGCCGCAGCATCGCCCCCCGACTCGACATAATCCGGCAAATCGTATGCCCGGCCTGTCGGCGACGGCTGCCGCGATATGTAGTCCACGATTGCGCCCACCTCCTTGGTTTCGACCAAAGCGCACTGTATTCGCGTCAGTTCGCCGTCCTTCGACAGCAGCATGTCGCCGCGACCGATAAGTTGGTTCGCTCCCGGCTGGTCGATAATGGTTCGCGAGTCTATCATCTGCATCACGCGGAACGCGATTCGCGCAGGGAAATTCGCCTTGATGCCTCCGGTAATCACCTTTACGTCCGGACGCTGCGTCGCAACGATAAGGTGAATGCCTATCGCACGCGCCTTCTGAGCCAGTCGCATCACCGGACTCTCGACCTCTTTCGCCGTCATTATGAGGTCGGCGAACTCGTCGATAACCACGACGATATACGGCATTATGTTCTCGTCGTCCACATCGCGTTTGCGCACCTTCTCGTTATACTCGGCGATATTTCGCGCACCTACTTTGCGGCACTTGTCCAGACGCTCGTCCATCTCTATGCAGAGCGAGTTCAGCGTATAGACCGCCTTTTTCGGGTCGGTTACGATAGCCTCGTCCTCCGACGCCATTTTGGCGAGGAAATGCTTTTCGAGTTTGGCGTAGAGCGAAAACTCGACCATCTTCGGGTCGATAAGCACGAATTTGAGTTGCGACGGATCCTTTCGATAGAGCAGCGAGGTTATTATCGCGTTCAGACCTACCGACTTGCCCTGTCCCGTAGCACCGGCGACGAGCAGGTGCGGCATTTTGGCAAGGTCGAACACGAAATTCTCGTTCTGAATCGTGCGGCCTATGACGACGGGCAGTTCGCCGCCGAACTTGTGGAAACGCTCCGACTGCACGGCAGAGCGCATCGACACGACCTCCTTATGGCGGTTAGGCACCTCTATGCCGATAGTTCCGCGACCCGGAATCGGCGCGATGATTCGGATTCCCAACGCTTTCAACGACTGTGCGATGTCGTTCTCCAAACCCTGTATCCGAGAAATCTTCACACCCGCCTCCTGCACTATCTCGTAGAGCGTTACGGTCGGACCTATCGTCGCCTTCATCTCGCGGATAGGCACTCCGAAATTGCCGAGCGTATCCTCTATCTGTCGTTTGTTGAAAATTATCTCGTCGTCCGAGACATTGGAATCCGACACGTAATCGACCAGAAAATCTATCGGCGGATATTTGTATCCCACAGTTCTGTCCGGATCGAACGGGCGATGCTTCATCTGCCGCTCGTCCATCTGCGCTTCGCTGTGCTCCTCCACGACAATCGTCTTCACTCCCGTACGTTCCGGCACGTCCGACGCCGTATTGTCGTCCGCATCTTCCGATTCGTTCGCAGCACTCTTTTCATTCGGCGAATCCGCATCTTCCGTTTCGACCGCATCGGCCGGTTCATCCGAAACCTCCCCGACGTTCTCCGCCGGCTTATCCTCCTGCGGCACGCCGGCAGGTCCGGCGACAGTTTCATCCGTAATGTCGCGCCGACCGGTCTCCGCTTCGACCGTCTCCTGCCCCGCATTCGGACGATGCAGCAGCGTTCCCGCCTTATCGACCACATTATCGACGAGCACTTCGCCATGCTCGACGACGACTTTGCCGGCACGGTTCACCGTATTTATGAAATTGCTGTTTATGAATACGCCCGTCAGTATCCAGCCGAGCACGACCGCTATCCATGCGCCCAACGCACCGATATACCCATAGAGCATCTGCGACACGGCAATGCCGAATGCACCGCCCCAACCGCTGTTGAACATTCCCCAGCGAGTGCCGAACATCAGTCCGAGCGTCAGCGACCCGAGTATGGTTATCAGCAGAAGCGTAAGCACGGTATGATTGAGCAGACGCGATTTTTTCACGATGATTCGCACTCCGAGCACGATGAATATCGCCGGCACGAGCATTCCCGCAAGCCCGAACGAATGGCAGATGAGGTATTCCGCCAGTCTCGCCCCCAGCGGACCGCACGGATTCGAGACCGAATCGTCGAAACGGGGATTGTCGGTTTCCGGCGTATGTATCGCGACATAGTCGTGTTCCCAACAGAACGGATAGGCGACGGCAGCGAACAGAGCGAACACGCCGACGAGCAGAACGAGTACGCCGACAATCCACCGGGCATTGTCCGACGACGAGCGGACCCTCTTCTCTCCGGATGCCGAATCCGCGTTCCCGGCGGCACGCACTGTACGTTTGACCTCTGTTTCGTTACTCTTTTTCGACGATTTTCTGCTTCCCATATTCCTCTGAAATTATGTCTTGCGCACACTCTCCGCCGGTCTCCGGAAACCGAAATCCAGCAACGGGCGGAAAATGCGCATACCCGCTGCGAAATTAGAAAAAAATCGCGACTATTTCAAATTTGCAGCCCGCTTTTGCGAAACGGAGGCAATTCCCGTCCGTGCTGCTCCGGCATCAATGCAGAAAAAGCATTACAGGTAAAATAAGTTTCTTACAAGACCTATTCCACCTATAATGCCTGTATTGCCTGTCGTTATATGACGTGCAAGGTTACTCCTCACCGAATGCCTTTCGGCGCAGACGCTCGGCATACGCCCCGTCGGCGCATGTGAGGAATCGGTATTCAGCCGCATGTCCGTCCCCGGCACGCAGTCCGTAACGGTCGAGCAACTCCATCACCCTTCGTCCGACGGCATCCGACGAATCGATAATCTCGACCTGTCTGTCCCCAATCACGCGTTCGATAACCCCGCGCAGGAACGGATAGTGGGTGCATCCGAGAACAATCTCGTCCGCCCCCGCCTCTATCAGCGGCTCGACGGCACGGCGTACGACCGCTTCGGCTTCGGGTGAGGCTTCGAGATTGCGCTCGACTATTTCGACGAAACCTTCGCCGACCGCTTTCAGAATCGCGACCTTGTCGGCGAATCGTGCCGACGTGCGCAGGAACAACTCTCCGTCGAACGACCTTTCGGTCGCCAGCACCCCGATAACCCCGGTTTTCGTTCTCAATGCGGCAGGTTTCACCGCAGGTTCGAGTCCGACGAACGGGATTTGCGGATAACGCTCCCTCAACGCCGAAATAGCCATCGCCGTAGCGGTATTGCATGCGACGACCACCATTTTGCAACCCTCGGCGAGCAGCCGTTCGACCGCCTCGAACGTAAACCGCCGCACCTCCTCGCGCGAACGCGAACCGTAGGGACAGTTCTTGCCGTCGCCAAGAAACACGAGCGATTCGCCGGCGAGCGTTTCGCGAAGCACCCGCCATACGCTCAACCCGCCCATCCCCGAGTCGAATACGCCGATAGGATTGTTGTTCATCGCTTTTTTATCGTTAGGGTCTTTAAAGGCCTTGATGACTTTAAGACCTCCAAGGTCTTTTTCCTAATACTCCTTGTCCAACACTTTGCGCGGAGTAGTATAGAGTTTGTTCATCAGTTCGTTCTCGGAGTAATCGAAACTCTCCGTGAATTTCGTCTGCTCGTAAACATTTCCGTTGGTGTCGGTAGCCACGACACGTATCTCCTTCGCGTCAGGATTCTTCAACTGCAAGCGGTACATGTGGTTGCATGCGGTCAGATAACCCTTGCGACCTCCGCCGTTCATCCGGCTGCTGCCGGTCTTCACCTTGCCGTAACTGCGGCCTATCACGCCGAGGTGATAGCCTATCGCCCACCAGTCCTGACTCGAACCGACCTCCGGAGTTTGCGTCTTTTTCGACGGCATGCGCTCCATTTCGCCTGTCAGCACGCCGTCCTCGTAGAGTTCGACTTTCCAGTCTTTGTCCGCCATGAATACATTGGCGAGCACCGTATCGTGCGAGTACGGGAAGCGCACCTTTTCGTATTCGCCGCCGAACTCGCCGTCGCCGCGGTACATGCGTATCTGATAGTCGATGTCGCGACCGACGCATTTGTATTTCCAGTTCTTTATGTGCGCACCCTCGACGTCGTAGACCGTATAGCCGTTAGGAACTCCGTCGCCGTTGATGCACGACCACCAGAATGCACCGCTCGCCGCGGCATGGACATGTTCGTAGATGCCGAGTTTGTTCACGCTGTGATTCATGAAGTGGGTGTGTCCCACCATTATATGCGCCTCCTTGAAGCGTTTGAGCAGTTCGCGGGTCTCGGCGAGATAAGGATTCATACGGTTGTAAAGTCCGATATGCACGCACAGGATTACGAGTTTGTCGTCAGGCACGTGCGACAAGTCTTGACACAGCCATTCGTACTGTTCGCGGCTGAACGCGGGACGGTATTTGTTGCTTTTCTCGGCAAGCAGATACTCGATATTCTTCATCGACACGATATGCGCATCGCCGCGGTTCCACGAATAATTGACCGGACCGAACACCTCCTCGAACGGACGCTGGTAGGCGAGGTTGATGTTGCTGCTGCGCTCATCGGTCGCGACCGGAGCGTATGCGTTGTCATGGTTGCCCATCGTCTGGAAGAACAGCAGATGCGAACGGTCGTAAGCCATGGCGCGACGCATCTTCGGCATCATCGGCACGGCATTCCACTTGCCCTCGCTGTAAGCCATGTCGCCGAGCGTAACGCCATAGCACGGAACGTTCTGCGCATCGACGTACGCGCGGATGTCGGGCACCGTTTCGCGTTCGAAACGCTTCACGTGGAAATCGCACTGCGCCTGCGGGTCGGCGACCATGACGAGTTTGAACTCCTTCTCCTTTCCTCCGTCGAGCGGCGCGAGCGTAAAGTCGTATTTCTTGACGCCTTTTTCTATTCTCTTATAGAAATCGGGATGTCCGTCTTTCGCCGCGATGCCGTATTGGGCAGGTATCGAATAGAATACATAGAATGCATCTTTCGATGCCGTCATCTTGTAACGACCCTTGGCATCGGTCTTGACGCACGAGAATCCGTCGCTGACGACCACTCCGTCTACCGGATTGCCGGCTGAATCCCTCACCGTTCCCGATATTTTCATCTGTGCGGCGGACGTCAGGCAGAGAGCCGCAGCAAAAAGAGTCAATAATGCTTTTTTCATTTCGGTAATATTTTAATGTTTCGTATCATTCCCACAATCTCGTCCACAATCTCATCGTCGCTTCGACCGTCGCAATCGACAGTAACGTCAGCCAGCGAATATACCGGTTCGCGTTCAGCCATGTCGGCGCGCATGAACGCAATCAGTTCGTCGTCGTTCAGTCCGCGGAACTTCGGACGCATGTGGCGTCCGTAAGGCGAAAGCCGCGACATAATCCGTTCGGGCGACCTGCGTATGTAGACCGAGAACCCGAGCGACCGCACCCTCGCCATATTGTCGTGCCACACAGGCAGCCCTCCGCCTGTCGAAATCACCGCATCGGCGCGCTCCGCAGCCTGCTCCAACGCCCTGCGTTCGCATTCGCGGAAATACTCTTCGCCCTCGTAATGCACGATATCTGCGATTTCCGCGCCCTCAGCCCGTTCCACGAGCGCATCGGTATCGACGAACCCGACACCGAGCCGGCGGGCGATTCTGCGTCCCAGCGAACTCTTGCCGCATCCCATGTATCCTATCAGAAACAGTCGCATCGCCGCACTATCTTCCGAACAAATCGAGTTGCTCGGGGTTTATCAAATCGTCGGCCTCGGGACGGATTATCTCGATAGGCGTACCGCCGTTATCCACCGTCTCGATACCTTCGTCGTCTATCATATCCGTCAAATCGACGCTCTCCCCTTCGTCGCCGGTCTCCTCCACGGAGTCCGCTTCGTCCGAATATTCGGGCTGCGGCGGCAGTTCCGGTTCGATGAATGTCAGCGTATCGATGTCGTACGTCGATAGTCGTTTGCCTTTCGCCTTGCGGCTCTTGACGCCGATGAACGAATCGACGTCGATCTCGTCCGCCGGTCGCGAAGCCTGCGCCCCCTTGTAGGTAATGCGCAGCGCAGCACCGCCCGCACCCGTTATGCATACGAACTCGTCGTTGCCGTCGTCGTCGAGGAAACTCTGCATCCTGTCGCTGCGTTCGAGTTGGAAACGCTTCATATAGAAATATCCCTGCTCGCGGTCGAAATAGCAGAGCGCGTACACTCTGTCAGCCACGTAGCGTTCGACGGCGACCGTTTCGTCCGGAAAATGCTGCCCGAGGTCGAATCCCGTGATATAATACTGGTGTTTAGACGTCCATACGACAATCTTGTCGTCGCCCTTGAACTCGCCTATCAGCCGTCCGCGACCGTCGGCATTGAGGCGGCGCACATCCTCGTCGAACCAGATATTCTGGCTGCCGAGGGTCGATGCCCCCCTCTCTTTCAGCACGATTTTATGGATGCCGTAACGCGAAAAGAGATTGCCCTGACTTTGGCGACCCTTGATGGCGAGCGTCGAGAAATCGAGATCGACGATAACCTTTTTAAGCCGCGGGCGAGGCTTGAAATAGACTTTAAGCACCTCCGCCTCTCCGTTCGGATTGACCGACAGATAGAGGATGTCGCTCTTGGGCGCACCTTTCGTCAGGTCGTACTCCTTGTCGCGGGTGATGCCCTTTATCGCGCAGCGTTTCATCATTATCGGACCGTTCTTGCCGTCGCGGTAGAGGATGTTGTATATCGTCCGCTCGTCGTTGCGCTTGAATACTCCTATATAATAAATGCCCTTGTCGAAGAAACTCTTTTCGGCGACTTTCCTTATCACGTAACGTCCGTCCTTCAAAATGACTATCACGTCATCGATGTCCGAGCAGTCGCACACGAACTCGGCATCCTTCATGCTCTTGCCGATGCCGAAAAATCCCTCCTCGCGGTCTACATAGAGTTTGGCGTTCGACACGGCGACCTTCGTCGCCTCGATATTGTCGAACTCGCGAATCTCCGTGCGGCGTTCGTGCCCCTTGCCGTACTTCTCGCGGATACGCTCGTAATAGGCGACCGTATAGTCCACCAGATGCGCCAAATCGTATTTCGTCTGTTTTATATCCGCCTCTATCTGCTTGATTTCGTTGTCCGCCCTGTCGCTGTCGAAACGCGAGATGCGGATGAACTTCAACTCCGTAAGCCGTTGTACGTCCTCCATCGTAACCTCGCGGCGGAGCAGTCGCTTGAACGGCTCCAATCCGCCGTCCACCGCCCGGTAAGCCTCCTCGCGGCTCTTGCAGCCCTCGATGAGTTGGTAGAGTTTGTTTTCGATGAATATGCGTTCGAGCGATGCCGCATGCCATGCGTCGTCGAGTTCGCCCGACTTAATCTCCAACTCTTTTCCGAGCAGCGACTTGGTACGTTCAGCCGAGTGGCGCAGGATATCGCTCACGCCCATGAACACCGGTTTGTCGTCCTTGATGACGCAGGCGTTCGGCGAAATCGACACCTCGCAGTTGGTGAATGCGTAGAGAGCGTCGATTGTACGGTCGCTCGACTCGTCGTTCGCCACCTGAATTATGATTTCGGCACGCTGGGCAGTGTTGTCGTCCACCTTTTTTATCTTTATCTTGCCGCGCTCGTTAGCCTTGATGACAGACTCTTTGAGCGATTCGGTCGTCGTCGAGAAGGGGATTTCGGTAATCGACAGGGTGCGTTTGTCGATTTTGGAGATTTTGGCTCTCACCTTGACCACGCCGCCCCTCAATCCGTCGTTGTAGCGGCTGACATCTATCATTCCGCCTGTCGGAAAGTCGGGATAAAGTTGAAAACTCTCGCCGCGCAGGCAGGCTATCGAGGCGTCGATGAGTTCCACGAAATTGTGCGGCAGAATCTTCGACGCAAGTCCCACGGCGATTCCGTCGGCACCCTGCGAGAGCAGCAGCGGGAATTTCACCGGCAGCGTTACCGGCTCCTCCTTGCGGCCGTCGTACGAGAGCATCCACTCGGTCGTCTTTCTGTTGTAGACCACGTCGAGCGCGAATTTCGACAGCCGCGCCTCGATATAACGGCCCGCAGCCGCCTCGTCGCCCGTCAGAATATTGCCCCAGTTGCCCTGACAATCTATCAGCAACTCCTTCTGTCCCAACTGCACGAGCGCATCCTTTATCGAAGCGTCGCCGTGCGGGTGATACTGCATGGTTTGTCCGACGATGTTCGCCACCTTGTTGAACCGTCCGTCATCCACGACCTTCATGGCATGCAATATGCGCCGCTGCACCGGTTTCAGTCCGTCGTCCACGTGAGGTACGGCACGTTCGAGAATCACGTACGAGGCATAGTCCAAAAACCAGTTCTTGTACATGCCCGTAAGTTTCCTCACGCCCGTTTCCGCCATCAGACGGTCGTATTTGCCCGGTTCGCTCGCCGCAAACTCCTCATCGGCAACCGGTTCGTCGTCCCTTATCATATCTTTTTCTTCCGACATATCAAAAATCGCTTTGTTTCAAATCCGCATCTATCGGTCGCGGGCGACCGTCAGACCGCCGAATCCATTATGAAATCCTCCTCGACCAAATCCTCCTCGATGCGCAGGTTGTTCACGATGAACTGCTGGCGGTCGAACGTGTTCTTGCCCATATAGAACGTGAGCAAATCGAGTATCGGGTCATCCTTGGTCAGCCGCACCCTGTCCAAACGCATGTTCTCGCCGATGAACTCCGAGAACTCCTCCGGCGAAATCTCGCCGAGACCTTTGAAGCGCGTGATTTCGGCATTCGCGCCGCATCGGGCTATCGCCTTCACGCGTTCATCCTCCGAATAGCAGTAGTGCGTCTCCTTCTTGTTGCGCACGCGGAACAGCGGCGTTTGCAGTATGTAGAGGTGCCCCTGCCGTATCACGTCGGGGAAGAATTGCAGGAAGAACGTCATAAGCAGCAGGCGGATGTGCATGCCGTCCACATCGGCATCGGTCGCTATGATGACCTTGTTGTAGCGCAGGTTCTCCATATCCTCCTCGATGTTGAGAGCCGCCTGCAAAAGGTTGAACTCCTCGTTCTGGTAGACGATGGTCTTCTTCATTCCGAAACTGTTGAGCGGCTTTCCGCGCAACGAGAACACGGCCTGCGTCTGCGGGTCGCGGCTTTTGGTTATCGACCCCGACGCCGAATTTCCCTCGGTGATGAATATCATCGAACGTTCGGCGAGGTCGCTCTTGTCAGTGAGGTGTATCTTGCAGTCGCGCAGTTTCTTGTTATTCAGCGACACCTTTTTCGCCGCCTCGCGCGCCTTCTTCTGCACGCCCGAAATCGCCTTGCGCTCCTTCTCGTTATCGACAATCTTGCGTTGCAGCGTCTGCGCCGTATCGGGATGCTTGTGCAGATAGTTGTCGAGTTCGGTAGCGAGGAAGTCTCCGACGAACTGACGCATCGACACGCCCGGTTCGACCTCCTTGGAGCCGAGTTTGATTTTGGTCTGCGACTCGAACACCGGTTCGGCGACGCGCACCGAAATCGCGGCGATAATCGACATGCGCACGTCCGACGGGTCGTAATCCTTGTGGTAGAACTCCTTCAACGTCTTGGCTATCGCCTCGCGGAACGCCGACTGGTGGGTGCCGCCCTGCGATGTATACTGACCGTTCACGAACGAAAAATAACTCTCGCCATAGCCGGTGCCGTGGGTTATTACGACCTCTATATCCTTGCCCGACAGATGAATCGGCTGATAGAGAGGCTCGTCCGCCATATTGTCGTTCACCAAATCGAGCAATCCGTTTTTCGACACGTAGGACTGTCCGTTCAGCACGAACGTAAGCCCGAGATTGAGGTAGGTATAGTTCTTGACCAGTTGCTCGACGTACTCCATGTTGTAGGCGTATTCGCCGAACACCTCCGTATCGACGCGGAACGAGATGAACGTGCCGTTCTTCTCCTTCACTCCGCTCTCCCACCTGTCGCTCTGCTCGATGCCCTTGGCGAAAGTTACCGTGCGGGCTTCGCCGTCGCGCACCGAACGCGCCGTGAACTCGCTCGACAGCATGTTCACCGCCTTAACGCCGACGCCGTTCAGACCGACCGTCTTCGTAAACGCCGAACTGCCGTTCTTGCCGTATTTTCCGCCGGTATTCATCTCGGATACCGCTGCGGCGAGCGATTTGAGCGGAATGCCGCGACCGTAGTCGCGCACCGTTACCACGTTGTCCTCGACCGTGATTTCGATTTGCTTTCCCGCGCCCATGATGAATTCGTCCACCGAGTTATCGACCGTCTCCTTGATAAGGACGTATATTCCGTCGTCCGACTGCGAACCGTCGCCGAGTTTGCCGATATACATACCCGGACGCAGCCGAATATGCTCTCTCGGCGAGAGGGTTACGATATCCTCGTCGCTGTAATTGGTGTTGTTCAACAAATCAGCCATATATCTTTCTCCTATTTTTTCTCCGTTTTATCCTTCCGACTGCGTATCTCCGCCAAAGCGGCGACCATGCGGTCGCGGACATCGTCCATCAACTCCGCCGTATCTCTGTTCAGCACCTCGTCCGCCGGAACTGCCGGCAGCACCTTCAACGTCAGGCGATGATGCCAGTTGAACATGAAGTTAGGCTTCACCAGTTCGGTCGTGCCGTCCAGCACCACGGGCAGTATCGCCGCCCCCGCCTCCTTGGCGAGAACGAATGCGCCATTCTTGAACCGGTGTATTTCGCGGTCTTTCGACCGCGTCCCCTCAGGGAACATGGCGACCGAGACCCCTCTCGACAGCCACATCCTGCCATCGCGAATCACCTTGCGCATCGACTCCGCTCCCCGACCGCGTTCGATTGCGATGTCGCCGTGCAGAATCAGCAGTCCGCCGATGAACGGAATGCGAAATACCTCGCGCTTGCTGACCCAGCGAAAGTTGAGCGGCACGAAATAGAGCGATATTATATCGACCATCGAATTGTGGTTCAACACGATGACATACGGTTTTCCGCGTTCGACGTTTTCGAGCCCCGACACGTCGCGACGCCACGAAAACGGAGTCCGCCAAAACACCATGCACAAAGCCCGAGAAATTTCGTGAACCGCACGCCTGCCTTTGTCGAACGGAAAGCAGACAATCAGCGCGACGACCGACAGCAGAAAAAACAGCGTAATTACCGGCACGCAATAGAGATAATACAATACAGACAACATCGCTCCAATATATTTATATCTTTGCAAAATTAGATTTTTTTGCGGTTTTTGCGAAGAAAACCGAAAAATAGTTATCAACATTCGCGGATTATAACCATAAATAGGTATGCGCCGAAACGATATTTCGGAAAAAATGCGTATATTTGCGGCAAATAAAACGAAAGCATGAAATTCAAGGAGGGATACAAGGTGCGCGACATCGCCGGCGAACATGTCGTCATAATGCAGGGACGCTTCGGCAGCGACATGACGCGCGTGATTGCGTTGAACGAGACATCGCTGCTGTTGTGGAACGAATTGCAGGGCAAGGAGTTCGACGCCGACGACGTGAAACGCATCCTGCTCGACAACTACGAGGTCGAAGAGTCTGTCGCCGAACATGACGCCAAGGCATGGATTGAAAAACTCGTCGAGAGCGACCTTGTGTAACCCTACGAAAATCCGTCTTCGCGAAGTCGTGCATCCGATTTGCAGGGCGAAACGCAGGACGTTTTTAACAAGAACAAAATATTTATGACATTTCGCAGAACCATATCGCTGTTGCTGTTGTCGGTGTATCTCACGTCGATATGCGGCTATGCGGCTACGATTCTGCTTTGCCACTGTCCTCACAGCCATCATTACGAGGTCTGCCACAAGAATTTCTGCTGCTCCGCATGCGCCTGCGCGCATTCGTTCGGCGACGGAATAAAAGCCGACGACCGCTGCGACTGCAAGCACGACCACTCCACGGAAATCGATTTATACGACATCGCGAAACATGCGGAAACGACCGTTTCGCCTGCCGTGTGCGACTGCATATTATCTCCGGCTGACGACACGAAGCGCATCTTCGCCTCGGTCGGAAGCCGCCGTTTCGAGCGGCGTAAGATTCCGCTTCCACAATCTCCTGCAAGGAGTTTACGTTCGCTCCGCGCACCTCCCGTATCGGCATAAATGCACAGTTACGGACGAAAACGCAATTCGTCCGCGACAAATCCGTTTATACTTATACGAAAAAGGGGATAATTATGAAATCCATAAAATACGTTTCAACAACATTTTTCATGATGTGCCTTGCCGCATCGGCATACGCACAGGATATTACGGGCACGGTCGTCGATACCGAGAACAATCCGATGCCCGGAGCCTCGGTCTATTGGGCTGACACCAACGTCGGCACGGCGGCTTCGATAGACGGCGCATTCCGTCTTCACCGCGTCAAGGGCTACGACATGCTCGTCGCCTCGTTCCTCGGCTACGAAAACGACACTCTGCACGTGGACAACACCATGTCGCAGGTAAAACTCACACTCCGTCAGGGCGTCGAACTCGAAACGGTCGTCGTCGAAGGCAACCTCAACGGCAACTACATACGTCAGGACGGCATACTCAAAGGCGAAACCATTTCGTTCGCCGGATTGTGCAAAATGGCATGCTGCAACCTCGCCGAGAGTTTCGAGAATTCGGCGTCCGTAACCGTCGGGTACAGCGACGCGATTTCGGGCGCACGCCAAATCAAGATGCTCGGTCTTGCCGGCACCTACACTCAGATTCTCGACGAGAACCGCGCCATAATGCGCGGACTCAGCGCGCCTTACGGATTGAGTTACACTCCGGGGATGTGGCTCAACTCGATTCAGGTTTCAAAGGGCATTTCGTCCGTAACCGCCGGGCACGAGGCGATTACGGGACAAATCAACCTCGAACACCGCAAGCCGACCGACGACGAACGGCTGTTCCTCAACCTCTATTTCGACAGCGAACTTAAACCTGAAATAAACCTTTCGAGCGCGATTCCGATTACGAAGGACAAACGCCTTTCGACCGTAATTCTCGCTCACGGTTCGATGGACACCAAGAGTTACGACCACAACCGCGACGGCTTCCGCGACCTGCCGCTCGCACGTCAGTTCGACATCGCCAACCGCTGGCTCTATCAGGCGGAAAACGGCATGCAGGTGCGCTGGGGCGTCAAGTACATCAACGACTATCGTCTCGGCGGTCAGATGAACTATCGGAAGAAGATGTACCGGCAGATGATAGATACGCAAACCGATTTGGACAAAGCCGATAAAACGGGTGCGGGCATTTACGGTTCGGAAGTGAAGAACGAGGAGGTGAACGCCTATTTCAAACTCGGAATGCCGGTCGGCAAATCGGTATTCGACAAGGACGAGCAGAGCGAAATGCGCTCCAACTTCGCAGTAGTGGTCGATTTCGACCACTTCAACGAGGATGCCTACTTCGGTGCGACAAACGACTATGGCGGACGGCAGAACATGCTCAACGCCAACGCCATGTATGTTCACTACTTCACCTCCCGCTCGTCGCTCATTTCGGGTGTCAGCGCATCGTCGCGATGGGTGAACGAAGATTTGTCGCAGAACGGCTTTATATTCGCTCCGGCAATTTCGGGGACAATTCCCGAAAATCTTCACGGACAGATTCTGCACTCCGACCGCATCGAACCCGAAATCGGAGCGTACACGGAGTATACCTATACGATAAAGGATAAACTTTCGGTCGTTGCGGGCTTGCGCTACGACTACAACTTCTATTTCCGCAAGAATCTGATTACGCCCCGCGCTCACCTGAAATGGAACATCACGCCGACCACGGTATTCCGTGCTTCGGCAGGGTTGGGCTACCGACCGACCGACGTCATCACCGACAATATCGGCATTCTCGCCACGGGACGAAAAATCAGGTTCGCATCCGATTACGATTCGCAATATCGCAATTTCGACCGCATGGAGGAGGCTCTGACGGCGGGCGGCAGTCTGACGCAGACCATATCGACATTCAATCACCGCGACATGACCATCAGTTTCGACTATTTCCGCACGCAGTTGTTCCACAGCGTAATCGTCGATCAGGAGTTCGACCCCGGATTTATATTCATCTACGACTCCAAAGGCAAGTCGTTCACCAATACCTATCAGGTCGATTTGACATGGACTCCTGTCGAGCGATTCGACATCTTCGCCACCTTCCGCTGGACCGACAGCAAGTACACTATCGTCCGTCCGGACGGAACCCGCGAACTGGTCGAGCGTCCGCTCGTCGGTCAGTTCAAGACGCTGCTCAACCTGCAATACGCGACCCGCATGCGCAAATGGACATTCGACGTTACGGCGCAACTCAACGGCCGCAGCCGCATACCGACGCAGACGGGCATTCTCGCCGACTCCGAATATTCGCCGATATATCCGATGTTCTATGCGCAGGTGAGCCGGCGCATCAAGCACTGGGACATCTACATAGGTTGCGAAAATATCGGCAACTACATGCAGAAGCACCCTATCGTCGCAGCCTCGACGCCATACACGCCGGAGTTCAACTCCTCGCTTGTCTGGGGACCGCTTATGGGGCGCAAATTCTACATCGGGGTACGATTCAACTTATA
>CAYRSF010000061.1:0-39262 GCA_964427035.1 uncultured Alistipes sp. | reverse complement strand
TTCGCCCAATATACTCCGCTCGGCAAAAATCAGGTAAACTTGTTTTTGCTCTTGCTTATCCCTATATTTGTAATCGCTAACCAACCCGAAAGAGTATGACATACATTTACCGAGCGGCCCTCGTTCTTGCGGCCGCGACCTTATCCGTATTGACATCGACAGCGCAGACGTGGAACGAATGGCGCGATCCCGCTGTGAACCAGATCGGACGCCTGCCTATGCGTGCGCATTTCGACGAGTGCGAACGCCTGTCCCTCGACGGGGTGTGGAAATTCGACTGGGTGCGCGATGCGTCGCAGCGCCCTGCGGACATTTTCCGCGAGGATTACGACGATCGCGGCTGGGGCACGATGCCCGTGCCCGGGATGTGGGAGCTGAACGGTTATGGCGATCCCGTCTATTTGAATATGGGCTATGCGTGGCGCGGCAACTTCCGCAACGATCCGCCCGCGGTGCCTGATGCCGAGAACCATGTGGGTTCGTATCGCCGCACGTTCCGCCTGCCCGACAGCTGGAGCGGCAAGCGGGTGTTCCTTAGCATCGGTTCGGCAACCTCGAATGTATATGTGTGGATCAACGGCCGTTTCGTCGGTTACAGCGAGGACAGCAAACTGGCTGCCGAGTTCGATGTTACAGATTTTCTGCGCCGCGGCGACAACCTTATCGCTATGCAGATGTTCCGCTGGTCGGACGGAACCTACCTCGAGGATCAGGATTTCTGGCGGCTGTCGGGCATAGCCCGCGGCGTGGAGCTTACGGCCCGCGATGCGGCGCATATCGAGGATGTGCGCATCGTTCCGTCGCTCGACGACACTTTCTCGCACGGTACGCTTCGGATCGGTATGCGGACTTCGGCGCCGGTGCGTACGGTGGCCGTCGCGTTGTCCGACCCTTCGGGAAAGAGGGTGGCGGAGTGCAATGCAGCAGTACGCAAGGGTGCTGCCGAGTGCTCCTTCGAGGTTGAGGATCCCGAGCTTTGGAGTGCCGAGACGCCGGCGCTTTATACCGTGGAGTTCGCTGTCGCCGGTTCGCACGGGGAGACGGAGCGCGTCACGCAGCGCACAGGTTTCCGCCGTGTGGAGATCGCCGGCGGTCAGCTGCTGGTTAACGGCCAGCCGATACTTATCAAGGGCGCCAACCGCCACGAAATGGATCCTGCGGGCGGATACGTGGTTTCGCGCGAGCGTATGGTACAGGATATCGCTATCATGAAACAGCTGAACATAAACGCAGTGCGCACGTGCCACTACCCCGATGATCCGCAGTGGTACGACTTGTGCGACCGTTACGGCATCTATCTGTTCGACGAGGCCAACATCGAGTCGCACGGTATGGGCTATGGCGAGCGGACGCTGGCGCGGGTTCCGGCCTATGCCGATGCGCATTTGGAGCGAGTGCAGCGTATGGTGCTGCGCGACAAGAACCACCCCTCGGTGATCGTGTGGTCGATGGGAAACGAAGCCGGCATGGGTGAGAATTTCGAACGCTGCTACCGCTGGCTTAAGGAGTACGATCCCTCGCGTCCGGTGCATTACGAACGGGCGCTCAACTATGCCGATCCGGCCGATTCGCCCTTTACAGATATCGTCTGTCCGATGTATGCCGGCTACGGGTGGTGTGAGCGCTACTGCCTTTCCGAGCCGCAGAAGCCGTTGATTCAGTGCGAATACGCCCACGCTATGGGCAACTCACTGGGCGGATTGGACCGCTATTGGCAGCTCGTTCGCAAATATCCGGCATATCAGGGCGGCTTCATTTGGGATTTCGTAGATCAGGGGCTGGCCCGCTACGGGGCCGACGGCCGCGTGTCGTTTCTGTACGGCGGCGATTTCAACGATTACGATGCAACCGACAACTCGTTCAACTGCAACGGCATAATAGCCCCCGACCGGACCTTGCACCCACACGCTGAGGAGGTTCGCCGGCAATACCAGTCGATTCATACAAAATTGGTCGATGACTCTGTTGTCGAGGTTTACAACGAAAACTTTTTCCGTTCGTTAGATAATGTGGTGTTGGAGTGGACGCTGCGCAATGACGGCCGTGCCGTCCGCAGCGGCAGCATCGGGCAGCTGGAGGTCGAACCCCAGCAGCGCCGCCGTTATGATTTGGCATTCGATACCGACGGTTTGGACGGCGAGATAACGCTCGATGTGCACTACCGGCTGCGCGATGCCGAGCCGCTGCTCGAGGCGGGCTTCGTGGTGGCGCGCGACCAGATGATCCTGCGCGGATACGACCATTCGGCGCATTTCACCGCTGCCGGCGACAGCAGCCCGATAAAAATTACGCGCTGGGAAAAGAGCCTGCGCGTTGAGGGTGCCGGCTGGCGTGTGGCTTTCGATCGCGAGGGTTTTGTCTGCGGATACCGCGTCGGCGGCAGCGAACTGCTGGCCGAAGGCGCCTCGCTGCGCCCCCAGTTCTGGCGTGCGCCGACGGAGAACGATATGGGCGCCAAACGCAACCTCTCGTGCGCTGTGTGGCGTTCTCCTGTGCTGAAGATCAAGAGTTTCGATGCGACTGTCGAGGAGGGTGCGGCACACGTGTCGGCCGAGTACGATATGGAGGAGACAGGAGCTGTGATAAGGCTCGACTACCGCATTTTCGGCGACGGCTCGATGATTGTCGAGCAGCGTCTGACGGCCGGCGAAGCCCCTGCGGGCGATTTGCCGCGATTCGGTATGACGATGCCTATGCCGGCGCGTTACGACCGCATCGAGTACTATGGCCGCGGCCCGCACGAGAACTATGCCGACCGTATGTCGTCGGCCGATTTGGGCATTTACGCTCAGCGGGTGGCCGACCAGTATCATAACGAATATGTGCGGCCTCAGGAGTCGGGAACAAAGAGCGACATACGCTGGTGGCGCGTGACGGATTCTTCGGGCGAGGGTATCGAACTGCGCTCCGATGCGCCTTTCTCGGCCTCTGCGCTGCCTTATCCCGTTTCGGCACTCGACGTGAGTGCACTGCCGCCTCAGCAGCATTCGGGGACTCTCGCCGCCAGCGGTATGACCCACCTCAATTTCGAGAGCCGGCAGTCGGGTTTGGGCTGCATCGACTCGTGGGGTTCGCTGCCCGAGCGTCAGCATCTGCTGCCTTATGGCGACTATGTCTTCAAAGTTATGCTCCGGCCGGTGCGCCGGTAGAGCGAGCTAATAGAATATTCCCCGCTTGGCGAATATGGCATATCCGAAGTTGAACGACAGGAACCAGTTGCCGCGTCGCGAGGAGTCGTATTTCGACAGCGACAGGCTGACCGGTCCGATGATCGACTGGTAGACCACCGAGGCGTCGAGAATGTATCTCAGTCGCGAGTTGTCGGTCATAAACGAGTCGTTCTCGGGATAGAACACATATCCGCTCAGCCGCAGATAAAGGTTGGGTGCAAATTCGAATGTGGGTATCAGTCCGCCGGCTACGAAGGCGTTGGCGCGGTATTCGTCGAGATAGACGATGCGGCTGTGCGGCGTGGGGGTGAACGACGGCGCTGTCATATTGGAAGCGAAACGGTTGAAGAAGTCGGGGTGCGTGGTCACCGCGGCGTCGAGCAGATAGCCGAACGAGAACCACTTGACGGATGGAATCTCGAAATATTGCTCGCGGGTGAAGCGTGCGCCGAACCAGTGTCTGTGGCGGCTGTTGCGCCACTGTCCGGCCTCTAAGCCGCTCGTGCCCGGGTAGTACCGTTCGCTGCCGCTGACGAAGATCCCCGAAAGCGACTGGCGCAGTCCGCGGTTGGGGTACATCAGCCGGTTGAGGCTGTTGCGCTCGTAGGCTATCTCGGCCCCCATGAAGGGGAATGTGGTCTTGTCGTACTTGTCTTCGCTGGTGTATCCCTCGCGCTGGAAATAACGGTATATGTCGCCTCCGCCGTTGAACTGCAGCCTCAGGATGCTCTTGCGCGAGACAGGCATACCCAATCCGAGCGACAGATAGTCGTCGAGGGTCTTGGCGTATGTGGTGTTGCGGTAGTTGGCCAGCGAGCCGTTGTTGGTCTGGTAATAGTTCAGGATGTTGAAGTGCGCCGAGAAATCGAAGAACATCGGCCGCCTGAACGAAAATTCGATGCGCCCGCCAGCATTGAAGAACGTGTGAATCGGGCTGAGATAGATGTTGGTGAAGAAGCGGTTGGCTGTGCGTCCTATGTTGCTGTATTCAAAGCCTATGTACGCTTGGTTCAGTGCCGTGGAGGAGATGTTGCCGCCAAACATCAGCTTGTAGTTGGATTTGGTCGAGAGATTCAGATCCACCGCGAAGCGGCCCGTCGAATCCTTGTAGCGCACGCGCGGATAGTCGCCTATGACGTCGCCATCGGAGAGTACCTTGAAATACTCCTCCTGCAGCTGCGCGAATCCGTATTGCGTCTGCTGTTTCTTTCGCGAGGACTTGTCCAAGGCCATATAGTCGCGTATGTATTCGGTCTGCTGGTCGTTCAGGCCGTGAATGTTGTACTCGTCGAAGATCAGCTGCGGACAGCTCTCGCGGAAAGCCTTGCGCTTGGCGGCTATCTCGTCGGCCGACATTCTGCGGCCGATCGCCGTCAGTATCTGCGGCATCTTCTCCATAGCGTCGGAGTAGCCGCACTCGATGATGTAGTCGGCCTTTTGGAAGTCGAACATCGTCGCTTCGCCGGTGAATGCCCTCTCGATCATCGCGCTGCGCCCCTCGGGCAGGTTGTAGTCTGTCGGGTTCATAATAAGGGCGAATGCCTGATCCATCATCTTGTTTTCGTCGGGAGTGGTCGAGCCGTCGGTGCACTTGCCTCCGATGATGAAGTCGGGCGCGAACTCCTCCTCGAGCGGCTTCCACGGGAAGTTGTCATAGATGCCGCCGTCGTAGAGCAGCATCGAGTCCTGTCGCACAGGCTTGAATACGAGCGGAATAGACATCGACGCGCGGATCGAGCGGCCGAGGTCGCCGCTGCGCATCACCACAGGCCGGCGGTGAATCATATCCGCCGCCACGCAGCGGAAGGGCACCATAAGAGAGTCGAAGTTGCCGCCGCTGGCCACGGTGGCGGGGGTGAAGTAGCCGGTGAATGCCATATCTATCTGGTCCGAGGGGATGAGCGCTGTGGGCAGCTCGATGCCTGTTTCGCCGCCTGCGGGGCGCCGGCGCCGGCCCGTCAGCGAATCGCGCTGCATATTGAGGCGTATGGATATCATAGCGCCGTTGGGTTCCATGTGCTTGTAGTACAATTTGTACTGTTCGTCTATCTTGCCCGACATCCATTGCTGCACCTGCCCCGACCGGCATATCTCGATCATCTCCTCGGGCGAGTATCCCGCGGCATACAAACCCGCGACGATCGATCCCATCGACGTTCCCGAAATGTAGTCGATAGGAATGCCGCTTTCCTCCAATGCGCGGATTATGCCTATGTGGTACAGCCCTTTGGCTCCGCCGCCGCTCAGAACGAGGCCCACTTTCTGCGCCTGTGCCGGCAGGCTGAGGAGAATAATCGAAGCCAGAATCGAAAGCAGTTTGTATTTCATATCCAAATTATTTTTAACTTTGTAGCTTGGAAAAGTTCCGTAAAAATAAGTAATATCCGCAAAAATAGGTAAAATGGTAGAGAAAATAAACGGGTTGATTGAGCAGGTGGAAGCTTTCAACTCGAAAGTAGTCTCTGATATCGAAGACTTTAGAATAAAGATACTCGGCAAAAAGGGTGAACTTAACCGACTTATGGAGGAGTTCAAGGGTGTGGCTCCGGAGCGCAAGCGCGAGCTTGGGCAGCTTCTCAACCGGCTGAAGACACTGGCCGTGGAGCGTATCGCCTCGCTCAAGGCCGAAGCCGAGGCCGAGGCGGCCGACAGCCGTTCGGCCGTCGACGATCTGACCCGCCCGGGTTCCGCCGAGCAGCTCGGTTCACGCCACCCGATTTCGTTGGTGCGCAACCAGATATGCGAAATATTCTCGCGATTGGGCTACACCGTGGCCGAGGGACCGGAGATCGAGGACGACTGGCACGTGTTCTCGGCACTCAACTTCCCGCCCGAACATCCGGCACGCGATATGCAGGATACCTTCTTTGTCGAGAAGACCTCGGACGAGCCGGCGCCGCACGATCTGCTGCTCCGCACCCATACGTCGTCCATTCAGGTGCGCACTATGGAGCATCAGCGGCCGCCGATCCGTGTGGTTTGCCCGGGCCGCGTATTCCGCAACGAGGCTATCTCGTACCGCGCACACTGCATCTTCCATCAGGTCGAAGGTCTGTATATCGATCGCGGCGTGTCATTCGCCGACCTCAAGCAGTCGATACTCTATTTCGCCAAGGAGATGTTCGGCGAACAGACCCGCATCCGCATGCGTCCTTCATACTTCCCGTTCACCGAACCGTCGGCAGAAGTGGACGTGTCGTGCAATCTCTGCGGCGGCAAGGGCTGCAACGTCTGCAAGGGTACGGGCTGGCTCGAAATCCTCGGCTGCGGAATGGTCGATCCGAACGTGCTCGAAGCCAACGGAATCGACCCGAAAGAGTATTCGGGATTCGCATTCGGCATGGGAGTTGAGCGTATCGCGATGCTGAAATTCGGAGTAAAAGACCTGCGTCTGTACTTCGAGAACGACGTGCGCTTCCTTCACCAGTTCGACAGCGTGCTGTAAAAACCCGACAATGCGGGTTCAAGTCCTTAACAATCTTAAAGACTTCGAGGACTTTAAAGACCTTATAGGAGATGCGACGCATATTCACAACTGTTCTGACGGCGGCGACGCTTGTCGGAGGATTCGCCAAGAATCCCCCGCCGGCAGCCGTTTCCGAATCGGAACGCCCCGATTCGCTGAAAGCGGTGTATTTCTATACGGACGGGGTGAAGCGGCTCGTCATCGACCGCGACTCCGTGAGTGCGCAGCAGGCGGCACGGCAGGCTTTGAAGGCGGATTCGTCCTACGCACCGGCACAGTATCTGCTCGCACGGTTAGGTGCCGGGGGCGACGCCGAAGAGGCGGTGCGGCTCGCCCGCAAGGCTTACGAATCGGACAGGAGCAACCGCACCTATCTCGAAATGCTCGGCGAATCGCTCGTGCGCGCACAACGCTACGAAGATGCGATAGAGTACTATTCGCTGCTCACGCGCAGCGGCAGCGACCCCGACCACTTCCGCATACTTTCGCTTCTGTACCAGACCAACGAACAGCCGTTCACAGCGATTGCGACACTCGATTCGGCAGAGATTAAAATCGGTCGCCAGCCGCTGCTCGTCAGGTTCCGCCAGCGGCTCTACCTCGCGACGCTGCAATACGAAAAGGCGGAAGCCGAAGCCCGCCGCATGATAGCCGAAATGCCCTACGTGCCCGACAGTTACCTCGCACTCGCCGAGGTCGGTTCGGCGACGGGGCGCGATTCGCTCGCACTCGCCTCGTTCGGCGAGGCGATACGCACCGATTCGACGTATCTCGCATCGTGGATGGCGTTGGGCGACTATTACTACAAGAAGCACGATTTCACCAACTATCTCGACGTCGTCGGACGGCTGTTCGACAGCAGCGAAATACCGTTGGAGAACAAAATCTCGCAATTCGAATCGCTGACGAACAACATACGGTTCTACCGCGAATACTATCCGCAGATAAACACCCTCGCCGGCAAACTGATGATACGCTATCCGGCGGACAAACAGGTTACGGAGTTGTATGCCGAACATCTGATAGCGTCGGGGCAAATCGAGGCGGCATTGTCGCTCTACAAGCAGAATCTCGACGAGGAGAGCGCATTGCCCGGCGATTTCGGACGGATAATCGAAATCGAGGGTTATCTGGAACGTCCCGATTCGGTCGGCATCTATCTCGAAAAGGCGTTGCGACGCTATCCGCGCAATGCCGAAATGCGGGCGCAGCAGGGACACGTGCACGCGATAGCCAAGCATTACGGCGAAGCGGTCGAAGCCTACAAGGAGGCTCTGAAATATACGCAGAACGACACTTTGAGAGGTCGGCTGTGGGGTTTCATCGGCGATGTCGAACAACAGCGCGGCGAAATGAAACGCTGTTATGCTGCATTCGACCGCGCACTGAAATACTATCCCGACAACTCGTCGGTGCTCAACAACTACGCCTACTTCCTCAGCATCGAGGGCCGCAATCTCGACCGTGCCCTGTCCATGGCTACGCGTGCGACGGCCATTTCGCAGAACAACGCTACGTTCCTCGACACGCTGGCATGGGTATTCTACCGTCTCGGACGCTATGACGAAGCGAAGAAACACATGCAGCAGGCTCTGTCGTTCGACCGCACCTCGTCGCCCGAAATGGCACTGCATTACGGCGACATACTCGATGCGCTCGGCGACACGTTCATGGCGAAGACCTACTGGCGCAAGGCTCTCGAACGCGGTTACGATGCCGCCGAAATCGAACTGCGTCTGACCGGCGGCGAATACCGCAAAGACACACCCGGGACCCGAAAAGAGAAAAAACCGAAACGATGAAACGACTGTCAGCAACAGTGCTCACCGCACTATTCGTACTCCTCGCCGCCATGCAGCCGCTCTCGGCACAGACCGCCGACAGCAAAAAGGCTCAGGAGCAGCGGCGCATAATCGCCGAACTCGAACGGAGCATAGCACAGGAGGAGAAGCAACTCTCGACGCTCAAAAAGGGCAAGGCGTCGGCGCAAAAAAGGGTGCGCCTGCTGACAAAGCAGATAGAGAAGCGCAATTCGCTGATTGCTGCCACGAGCCGCCGCATTACGGACCTGACCGCCGAAGTCGAGCAGTCGTCGAAACGTGTCGAAGAGTTGTCGGGACAACTTATGACACTCGAAAACAGTTGCCGCGAAATGGCCCGTGCGGCATACCGGAACTATCGATACCGCAACTATCTCGCCTACATTTTCTCGGCAGATTCGTTCGCCGACATGGCGCGCCGAATCGCCGCATTGCGCACTGCCACGGAACGCCGCGGAGAGAAGATGAAGGAGATTGCCGTCGTTCGAGAGGATGTGCAGCGCGAACGCGAGGAGTTGGCGAAAAAACGCGAAACGCTCGCCGAATCGAAGCGCAAACTCGACAGTCAGCGCGAGCGCATGCGCCGCGATGCCAAGGCAGCCCGCCAGACCGTCAGCCGAATGTCGAAGAGGGAGAAGGCGGTGCTGCGCGCCAAACTCGAACAGGAGGAGAAGTTGGACGAGGCGATACGCGAGTTGCGCAAACTCACCAAGGGCAACAAGACGGGAGCGTCGTTTTCGAGCAAGACCACCAATCTGCATCTGCCCGTGGTCGGCGGCAGGGTTAAGCGTTACAACGGCAACATGGCTCAAATCGTCGGCTCGGAAGGGGCGCGAATCATATCGATATACGAGGGCAAGGTGGTCGATGTCAAGCGCAACAAGGTAACCAACAAATATGATGTCTACATCGCCCACGGAGAGTACATAACCTCCTACGCCAACCTCTCGTCGGCGGCTGTCGCCAAGGGTCAGACCGTTGCGCGAGACCAGCGTATAGGCACGATAGGTTCGGCAGTAGACCCGGCGACCATGGAGATAGAATACAAACTGGTATTCGGCATCTATGCCCCGTCGCCGAGCATAAGGATGTCGGCAGCGAACTGTTTCAAAAAGAAATAAATGGATATTCTATATTACAACGACGGTTGCACGTTCCGGCTGCGCGACCGCAGGCTGCTGCGCCGATGGCTGCGCGAAGTGGCGCAACGCGAGGGAGGATACCGCATAGGCGGCATCAACTACGTATTCTGTTCGGCGGCGCGGCTGCTCGAAATGAACCGGCAGTATCTGGGGCACGACTACTACACCGACATCATAACGTTCGACGACAGCGACCTGAAAGAGGGCTGCATCGCGGGCGACATCTTCATCGACGTCGAGACCGTTGCCGACAATGCGCGGATTTACGGCGCGACACGGCATGAGGAGATGCTGCGGGTGATAGTACACGGCGTACTGCACCTCTGCGGGCAGAAGGACAAGACCCCGCGGACGAACAAACAGATGCATGCCAAGGAGGACAAGTACCTCGCGCTGCTGGAAGAGATGCGCCGGGGAAAATAAAGACTTTTAAAGTCTTTAAGGTCATTAAAGTCCTTAAAGACCCTATCGTAAAACCATGGAAAACTACGACATAATAGTTATCGGTGCGGGGCACGCAGGATGCGAGGCGGCATCGGCGGCAGCAAGGCTCGGAGAGCGGACGCTGCTGCTGACGATGGACATGACCAAGATGGCATCCATGTCGTGCAATCCCGCTGTGGGCGGCGTCGCCAAGGGGCAGATAGTTCGCGAAATAGACGCGCTCGGAGGAGAGATGGGCGAGGTTACCGACCTGACGACGATTCAGTTCCGCATGCTCAACCGTTCGAAGGGGGCGGCGATGTGGAGTCCGCGTGCGCAATGCGACAAGGCACGGTTCTCGCAGGAGTGGCGGCACAGGCTCGAAAACACGCAGAATCTCTTCATCCGGCAGGACATGGCGACGGAGATACTGTTCGACCGCACGGGCGCAAAACCGCGCGTAACGGGCGTAAAAACGCGCATGGGCATCGAATTCGGCGCAAAGGCGGTCATCGTAACGGCCGGAACGTTCCTTTCGGGGCTGATGCACTGCGGGCGCACGCATGCAGCCGGCGGCAGAGCGGGCGACCCGGCGGCATACGGAATCACCGAATCGCTCGTGTCGATAGGCATGGAAACGGGACGCATGAAGACCGGAACACCTGCCCGGCTCGATGCGAGAACAATCGATTTCGAGGCTCTCGAACCGCAGTACGGCGACGAAAATCCGTCGAAATTCTCCTTCTCGGACACGACCGAACCCGTGCGGCACCAGTTGCCGTGTTTTTTAGTCTACACGTCGAAAAAGGTGCACGACACACTGCGCGAAGGTTTCGCCGACTCGCCGCTGTTCAACGGCACGATAAAGGGCATCGGACCGCGCTACTGTCCGAGCATCGAGGACAAACTGCGCACGTTCGCCGACAAGGAGCAGCACCAGTTGTTCCTCGAACCCGAGGGCAGCGGAACCAACGAGTACTATCTGAACGGCTTCTCGTCGTCCCTGCCGTACGACATACAGATG
This sequence comes from uncultured Alistipes sp., assembly GCA_964427035.1. GTDB lineage: Bacteria > Bacteroidota > Bacteroidia > Bacteroidales > Rikenellaceae > Alistipes. The sequence continues at coordinate 28,217 of CAYRSF010000061.1, read as the reverse complement.
CGGGCATTGCATCAGATAGTCGGATTGGAGGACGTACATGTCTACCGCCCGGGGTACGCTATCGAATACGACTACTTCCCGCCTACGCAGTTGAAGCATACGTTGGAGAGCAAACTTGCTGACAATCTGTATCTTGCGGGGCAGGTAAACGGCACGACGGGATACGAGGAGGCTGCTGCACAGGGACTTATGGCAGGAATAAACGCACATTTGAAGTCGGCCGGCAGGGAACCGTTAGTGCTGCATCGCGACCAAGCCTACATCGGAGTGCTGATAGACGACCTCGTTACGAAAGGGGTGGACGAGCCGTACCGCATGTTCACGTCGCGCGCCGAATACCGAATCATGCTCCGTCAGGACAATGCCGACCGGCGGCTTACGCCGACGGGGTATGAAATCGGATTGATACGCCGGCAGAGATACGAAAAATTCGTCGAAAAAAACTCGCTCGTAGAATCGCTTATTCAATACGCTCGCACGCAGAGCGTCAAAATATGCGAAATTCAAAACTACTTGGATTCGCTCGGTTTGCCGCCTGCAACGCAGGGACGCAAGATTTTCGACTTCGTTTTACGCAACGGAATCACGCTCGCCGGACTGACTGATGTATTGCCAAAGTTGCGAAAATTCGTCGCCGACAACGGTATCACCGACGAGATAATCGAGGAGGCTGAAATAGAAATCAAATACAGCGGCTACATCGAACGCGAAAAACAGGTCGCCGAAAAGTTGCATCGGCTCGAAGACATCGCCATTCCCGACGGGTTCGACTACTCGTCCATGCAGTCGCTCACAATCGAAGCGCGGCAGAAACTGATGCGCATACGTCCTGCCACGATAGGACAGGCATCGAGAATTCCCGGAGTTTCGCCCGCAGACGTCAATGTTTTGCTGGTAAGATTCGGGAGATAGAAACGGTGTTCCACGTGGAACACTGCGTCGCCCTCCACAAAAAAAGGTGATTGTTCCACGTGGAACAATCACCCGCAATCTTAAAAACAACAAATCGACGTTCTACCCCACGATTGCACCGGCAGCGGTTTTCTCGTCAGGCTGCAACAGGCGCAAACGACCCGCAGCATCCTCGGCCATGAGAATCATCCCCTGCGACACGATGCCTTTGAGTTCGCGCGGTTTGAGGTTCACCAGAACCAACACCTGTTTGCCGACAAGGTCTTCGGGCGAATAGAATTCGGCAATTCCCGAAACGATAGTCCGCTTGTCGATGCCGGTATCGATAGTGAGTTTGAGCAATTTCTTCGTTTTTGCGACCTTTTCGGCTGCGAGAATCGTCGAAACGCGAATGTCCATCTTCTGAAAATCGTCGAACGTACACTCCTCCTTTTGCGGTTCGGCTTTTACCTCGGCGGCAAGATTGGCAGCCTTGGTGGCGGCGAGTTTGTCCAACTGACGTTGGATAACATCGTCCTCTATCTTCTCGAAAAGGAGCGACGGCTCCCCGATGCAGTGTCCGGCAGCGATAAGATTCATCGCGCCCAGACGCTCCCAACCGAATTTATCGACATCGAGCATGCGCAGAATCTTGGCGGCAGTGAAAGGCATGAAGGGTTCGCAGGCGATGGCGATGTTCGCGGTAATCTGCAATGCGATATTCAGAATGGTCTTTACGCGTTCGGCATCGGTCTTGACGAGTTTCCACGGCTCGGTGTCGGCAAGATACTTGTTGCCGATACGGGCGAAATTCATCGCGTCCTTCAACGCCTCGCGGAAACGGTAGTTCTCGATATTGTTTTCGAGCGACGTCTTGATTTGCGACAGTTCATCCACCGTCGCCCTGTCATAGTCGTTGAGTTCACCGCAGGCAGGCACTACGCCATCGTAATATTTCTTGGTCAGCACCAAAGCGCGGTTCACGAAGTTGCCCAGCACGGCGACGAGTTCGTTATTGTTGTGCGCCTGATAATCTTTCCACGTGAAGTCGTTATCCTTGGTTTCGGGAGCGTTCGCGCAAAGAACATAGCGCAGAACATCCTCCTTGCCCGGCATCTCCTCCAAATATTCGTGCAGCCACACAGCCCAGTTGCGCGAGGTCGAAATCTTTTCGCCTTCGAGGTTCAGGAATTCGTTCGACGGCACGTTCTCCGGCAGGATGTAGCCGCCATGAGCGACCAGCATCGACGGGAAGACGATGCAGTGGAAAACGATGTTGTCCTTGCCGATAAAGTGAACCAGTTTGGTGTCCGCGCTTTTCCAATATTTCTCCCAATCGGGCGTAAGTTCTTTTGTAGCAGAGATATACCCTATCGGCGCATCGAACCACACATAAAGCACTTTGCCTTCGGCTCCTTCGACAGGAACCGGGATTCCCCAGTCGAGGTCGCGGCTGACGGCGCGGGGCTGCAAACCGCCGTCGAGCCAACTTTTGCACTGACCGTAGACGTTGGTTTTCCACTCCTTATGACCATCGAGAATCCACTTGCGGAGCATCTGTTCGTATTCATTCAGAGGCAGATACCAATGTTTGGTCTCACGCTTGACCGGTACCGAGCCCGAGACTGCCGAGTGCGGCTCGATAAGTTCGTCGGGCGAAAGCGTCGAACCGCATGCCTCGCACTGATCGCCGTATGCGCGTTCGTTGCCGCACTTGGGGCACGTCCCGACGATATATCGGTCGGCAAGGAACGTCTGCGCCTCCTCATCGTAATACTGCAACGAGGTCTTCTCGATGAATTTGCCGTCGTCGTAGAGTTTGCGGAAGAAATCGGACGCCGTCGCGCTGTGCACGGGCGAAGTCGTGCGCGAATAGATGTCGAACGAGATGCCGAGGTCGGCGAACGACTTTTTGATGATTTCGTGGTAGCGATCGACGACCTGCTGCGGCGTTATGCCCTCGCGCTTAGCCTTGATGGTGATTGGTACGCCGTGTTCATCGCTGCCGCAAACCGAAATGACGTCGCGTCCGCGCAGACGAAGGTAACGCGTATAGATGTCGGACGGAATGTATACGCCCGCCAAATGTCCGATATGCACGGGTCCGTTGGCATACGGAAGTGCAGATGTTATGAGGTATCGTTTGAACTCTTTCGCCATAAACCGTAATATTTTTGGGACAAAGATAGTAAAAAAGTCGTTATCGCGTGCGGGGCTTTCTGGGAGCACCCCTCACGCGAAACTAACCTACTCCCTGCCATACGCCTCGACAGCCTTCTGCACCGAGCCGTGGATAAGCAGCAGGCGGCGGGCTTTGTCGTACGGCAAACCGAGTTCGTCCACGAGCATGCGCGTGCCGCGGTCAATCAACTTGCTGTTGGAGAGTTGCATATTCACCATTCGGTTGCCGCGCACACGACCGAGGCGAATCATCGCGGCGGTCGTTATCATGTTGCAGACGAGTTTCTGAGCCGTACCCGATTTCATGCGCGAACTGCCCGTAACGACCTCGGGACCGACGACGGTTTCAATCGCTATTTCGGCTTCGGCGGCTATCGGCGAGCGGGGATTGCTCGACACCGACGCCGTAAGGCATCCGAACGCACGTGCCGCACGGAGCGCGCCTGCGACGTAGGGCGTCGTACCCGAAGCCGCGATGCCGACCACCGTATCGAGAGGCGTTATGTCGCATGCCTGCAAGTCTTTCCAGCCCTGCTTGGTGTCGTCCTCCGCGCCCTCGACGGGAGTGCGCAGCGCGCGGTCGCCGCCGGCAATGATGCCGATAACGACGGTAGGCGGCATACCGAATGTCGGCGGCACTTCGGACGCATCGAGAACGCCGAGCCGTCCGCTCGTACCCGCACCCATATAGAAGAGTCTGCCGCCGCGTTTCATGCGTTCGACGGCACACTCTACGAGCGTCTCCAACTGAGGAATGGCATGCGCCACGGCATCTGCTACGCGGTGATCCTCGCGGTTGATGAACGAGAGTATCTCGCGGATGCTGCGATGCTCCAAATCGTCGTAAAACGACGGTTCCTCCGTGATTTTCCTAAACGGCTTTTCGGTCTCTGCCGCCGCCGGGCAAACCTCCGTTTCGGATAATCCGGCACTCTCGGCATGGAATTTCACCAGACCGTCAATGGGCGACCGCACTACCCCGCCCAAGGTCATTCCCGCGCGGTCGAGAGCATCGGTCAGCGGACGGCGGAAATACTCGGCGACCGAACCGACGAACCACACCGGAGCGGTCGGATATTGGGCGGCATTGCGCTGCAAGAACCGCGCAAACGATTCGCGGACAAGGTTATATATATATTCGTCGTCGAGTCTCGCCGAGAGAAACGGAGCGAACGACGCGAGAAACCGGTTAGCCATCGGACGACGGTATACGCGGTCGAGGATTTCGGACTGCGTCATGCCGAAGGTCTGTTCGAAATCGCGGCGAATATGCTCGGGAGCGATGCCTTTCAGCACGTCGCCGACAATCGTGCGACCGAGGACGGCTCCGCTGCCCTCGTCACCGAGGACATATCCCAATGCGGGCACACCCTTCACGATGTGTCCGTTCTCACAATAACATGAATTGGAGCCTGTTCCGAGAATGCAGACTACCCCGCTGCCGCGACCGGCCGTGGCACGCACCGCGCCCTCCATGTCGCTGTGCACCTCTACCCTTTCGCATTCGAGTGCGGAAGCCAGTTCGTCGCGAAGCAGCGCGACCTTGTCGAATGCCGCACCCGCACCGTAAAAATATACGGCTTTTATATCGTATTCAGCCGTTTTGGGAGCGACTTCGGTGCGCAGCAGGGCGGCTATTTCATCGCGCGAACGCGAAAACGGGTTCAGACCCTCGGTGGCGAAGCGGAGCACGACGGCACCGCTGGTTTCGTCCGCGACCGCCCAGTCGCATTTGGTGGAACCGCCGTCGGAAATTACTATCATTTTTCGTGAATATCTTTAAGAGTTATGGTTCTGTTTCGGTGCACGAAAAATGACGGTCGTGTTACCCACCCCCAAGCCCCCTCCTGCGAGGGGGTGTTATTTTTCGTGAATATCTTTAATATCTTTTACCGATAGGCAGTATAGGTAATATAGGTAATATAAGTAATATATGTTTTATTGCACCTATTCTACCTATATTGCCTATATTACCTATTGTTCTTGTTTGTCGTTGTTCTTGTTTGTCGTTTTCTTCGTGAGCAGCAGCATGCCGACAAAGGTGAAGGCTGCATTGACTATCAGCAGTTCGTAACTGAACGTATAGCCGTTGAACCACCGTTGGGAGTTGGCTTGCAGGATATAGCACAGCACCGGAGCGACTATGGCAGCCACGAAGACGTAGCGGTCGCGCACCCGCCTCTTGGTCAGTATGCCGAATGCGAACATGCCGAGGATAGGGCCGTAGGTGTAACTTACGAGCGTATAGACGGCATCTATCGCGCTGGTGTCGTTCAGGCGGTACAGCACGCAGATGACGGCGAACATGGCGACCGACATACATATATGCACGTATTTGCGCACGCGCGTAAGACGGCTGTCGTCGAACCGCCGCGGTCCGTCGAGAATATCTATGGTGAACGACGTGGTCAGTGCCGTAAGAGCCGACCCCGCAGCCGAATAGGTCGAAGAAACAAGCCCGAGCACGAACAGAATGCCCACGACGAGCGGCATTTGCGGCGAAGTGGCGACCGTCGCGAAGACATTGTCCGACTCGGCGGGCAGTGCTATGCCGACGCGTTCGGCGAAGATGTAGAGCATCGCACCGAGGAACAGGAACATCAGTATCACAACGGTTTGGAGGATGCTCGACAGCACGATGTTCTTCTGCGAATCATGATAGTTGCGGCAACTCAAATTGCGCTGCATCATGTCCTGATCGAGACCCGTCATGGCGATGAGGGCGAACACGCCGGCGAAGAACTGTTTGAAGAAGTAGCGGCGGTCGTTCACGTCGTCGAACCAGAACATGCGCGAATAGTCGCTGTCGGCGACTGCCGAAACCATCGAACCGAACGACATGTCGATACGGTCGATGATGAACCAGATGCACAATACGATGCTTAAAATCAGGCACACGGTCTTCAACGAATCGGTCCATATCAACGACTTGACTCCACCTTGGAACGTATAGAGCAACACGAGGACGACCATGATGGCGGCATTCGCGGCGAACGGCAGCCCGCAAGGTCCGAACAGCAGCATTTGCAGCACGACGCATACCAGAAAAAGCCGCACGGATGCGCCCATAAGTTTGGAAATGAAGAAGAACCATGCGCCGGTCTTGTAGGTCGTCGCACCGAACCGCTCTTCGAGGTATCCGTAGATGGACATCAACTGCATGCGGTAGAAAAGCGGGATGAGGACGAATGCCACGACGAGTTGTCCGACGAAGAATCCGAGCGCCATTTGGAAATAGGAGAATCCGCTCGCGGCGACCATGCCGGGAACGGACACGAAAGTAACGCCCGACATAGCCGCGCCAATCATGGCGAACATCACCACATACCATTTCGAGGAGCGGTTGCCGACGAAGAACCCGGCATTGTCGGCACGCCGTCCGGAGATGAATGCGACCGTGAAAAGCAGGGCGATGTAGCCCGCAATGGTCGCGATAACTGTTAAAGGTTGCATAGGGTTGTAAGTTTTGGCTGTAAAGATAGTAAAAAAGTCGTTAAAGTCTTTAAGGTCCATAAAGTCCTTAAAAGAACCGTTTTTTCTCTTTTTTCGCAAAAAATTTCGACCGGAGGATTTTTCGCAAAAAAATATATACCTTTGCACTGCAAGAACGTCCTTAAATAAAGGGACAAGATCACAAAAACCAAAAAAATATTATGAAATTTGCAAAAGTATTTCTCGCTGCCCTGCTCGCAGTAGTGGTCGGCAGCCTGCTCACCGGACTGTTCTGGCTGTTCGTCATCCTCGGAATAGCCGGTTCGATGGAAGAGACCAAGACTGTTGCCGAGGAATCGATTCTGAAAATCGACATGGCAGAAAACATCATCGATTCGCCTTCGGTCAATCCGTTCGCCGGAATCGATTTCACGACGCTCGAAGCCACCAAAAGTTATACGCTCCTCAACGTGCTGCGCGCGATAGAGGCCGCCAAGGAAGACCCTAAAATCAAAGGTATATACATGAACTTCACCGGCATCGGCAGTGCGTCGGGCGCAATTTTGGAGGAACTCCGTGCTGCGATAGTCGATTTCAAGGAGAGCGGCAAATTCGTCGTCGCCTTCAACGACTCCTATTCGCAGGTGGGTTACTACCTCGCCTCGGCTGCCGACAAAATCTACTTGCAGCCCGAAGGAGGCATGGAATGGATGGGACTGTCGGCTACGCTGATGTTCTACAAGGGGGCGATGGACAAACTCGGTCTCACGGCAGAGGTGTTCCGTCCGACGGTCTGCAAGTACAAAAGTGCGGTCGAGCCGTACATTCTCACCAAGATGTCGGATGCCAACCGCGCCCAGATGCAGGAGATGTGCGACGACATGTGGAACGTGATGACGGAAACCGTGGCTGAATCGCGCGGAATCGACGCGAAAGAGTTGAACCGTCTTGCCGACAACCTCGAACTGATGTTCCCGGAGGATGCCTTGAAGCACAAACTCGTGGACGGGCTGATATATGCCGACCAGATGGATGCCGTTTTCGAGGAGTACGGAGTGAAGAGAAATTCCGATGGCGAGTTCGACATGATAACCCTCGGCGAATACTGCGACCTCGCAAAGGCCGACATGAAAAATCTGACCGCACCGAAAGTCGGCATCGTATATGCCGACGGCGAAATTCTGGACGGTGAGGGAACGGACGACAATATCTACGGCAACACCCTCGCACAGACCATAGCCGATGCCCGCAAGGACGACAAAATCAAGGCTGTCGTGCTGCGTGTCAATTCTCCGGGCGGCAGCGCGCTCGCCAGCGACGTCATCTGGCGCGAAGTCGAACTCCTGAAAAAGGAGAAGCCGGTAATCGTATCGATGGGCGCATATGCAGCCAGCGGCGGTTACTACATTTCGTGCCCTGCCGATGCCATCATCGCCGACAAACTGACGCTGACAGGCTCGATAGGCGTATTCGGAATGATGATCGAGGGTGCCGACATGCTCAAAAACAAGTTGGGAATCACCTTCGACAACGTGAAGACCAATTCGTCGGCGGATATGGGGCAGTCGTTGCTCGGAATGCTCCAAATCAGAAAATGCACTCCGGTAGAGCGCAACACCATCATCCGTTCGGTGGACAAGGTATACGAAGCATTCACCTCGAAGGTCGCAGCAGGTCGCAATCTGTCTATCGACAAAGTGCTCGACATAGCACAGGGTCGCGTATGGAGCGGAACCCGCGCAATCGAAATAGGACTGGTCGATGCCAACGGCGGTTTGAAAGAGGCCATATCGGTTGCTGCCGACAAGGCGGGCATAGCCGACAACTTCCGCGTTACGGAGGTTCTCGAAGAACTCACTCCGTTCGCCGCATTCATGCAGTCGTTCAATGCACAGGTTCGCACGGCGATTTCGAGCGAAGAGACGAAACTCCTCCGCAGCCAATACTCGACGCTCAAAGAGATTCTCGCCCGTCAGGGCGTACAGGCTTACTGCCCGTATGCGGTTGCGATAGAGTAGCAGGGTCGTTAAGGTCGCGAAATATGGGTGCGCTCAACGCACCCATATTTCTTTAAGGGCTCTCGTTTTATGCAAAAGATTTTCCGCTTTCGGAATTGTTTGTTAAATTTGCACGTTGCAATGGATATTCAACGTAATTATTATAAAACATCAAAAAACGAAAAACTATGTTTGCGATTGACAACTACGATTTCAAGGGCAAGCGCGCGATTATCCGCGTAGACTTCAACGTGCCTCTCGACGGCGAAGGAAAGGTTACGGACGATACCCGTATACGTGCCGCCATTCCGACTATCAAGAAGGTTCTCGAAAAGGGCGGTGCGGTCATCCTCATGTCGCACCTCGGTCGTCCGAAGAAGAACAACGACATGAAGTTCTCGCTGGAACAAATCATACCTGCAATCGAGGCTCGTCTGGGCGAAAAGGTCATGTTCGCCGGCGACTGCATGGGAGAAAAGGCTGCCGAAATGGCAAAGAACCTCAAACCGGGCGAAGTGATGCTGCTCGAAAACCTCCGCTTCTATGCCGAGGAGGAGGGCAAACCGCGCGGACTCGCCGAAGATGCCACCGACGAGGAGAAGAAGGCTGCCAAAAAGGCTCTGAAAGAGGGTCCTCAAAAGGAGTTCGTCAAGAAACTCGCTTCGTATGCCGACTGCTACATCAACGACGCGTTCGGTACGGCTCACCGCGCACACTCTTCGACGGCACTCATCGCCGACTATTTCCCTAACGACAAGATGTTCGGCTACGTGATGGAGAACGAGTTGAAGGCTATCGACGGCGTGATGCAGAATCCGCAGCGTCCGTTCGCAGCCATCATCGGCGGTTCGAAGGTCTCGACCAAAATCAGCATCATCGAAAAGTTGATGGAGAAGGTGGACAAAATCATCATCGGCGGCGGCATGACCTATACTTTCGCTGCGGCGCAAGGCGGCAAGGTCGGCAATTCGATATGCGAGCCCGACATGTTCCCTGTCGCTCTCGACATTCTTGCAAAGGCCAAGGAGAAGGGTATCGAAATAGTAACCTCGCCGGATGCTCTGATTGCAGACGCATTCTCGCAGGATGCCAACACCGAAACCGCTCCGGCAAACGACATTCCGAACGACTGGGAGGGTGTGGACATCTCCGACGAGGGCAAGAAACTCTTCCGCAAGGAGATTCTCGACTGCAAGACCATTCTCTGGAACGGTCCTGTCGGCGTATTCGAAATCGACAAGTTCGCGACCGGTTCGCGTGCTGTCGCCGAGGCTATCGCCGAAGCGACCGAGAAGAACGGCGCGTACTCGCTTATCGGCGGCGGCGACTCGGTAGCCTGCATCAACAAGTTCGGTCTTGCGAACAAGGTATCGTACGTATCGACCGGCGGCGGCGCACTGCTCGAATACATGGAGGGCAAGGAACTTCCGGGCGTTGCGGCTATACGCAAGTAGGGCAGATTGCCGGACGACAAACAAAAGCGGGAAATTTCAAAAATTTCCCGCTTTTGTTTCTGGGAGGACCGGGAGAACTGGGAGGACTGGGAAATAGGTATTATAGGTAGAATAGGTAGAATAGGTAATATAAGTCTCCTGCTATCCCAGTGCTCTCAGTTCTCCCAGTGCTCCCAGAATAACCCGCACGTGCCGACCTTAACAACCAGCACGCGATAACCACTTTTTTACTATCTTTGCATCATTATGAAAGAGCAGATAGCAAAAATCCTCGGCGGAATAGTACATCCCGAAACCGAAAAGGATATCGTCAGCGGCGGCATCGTGGAGAGCATCGCAGCCGACGGGCAGAAGATAACCGTGGCGTTGAGGTTCGCCAAGCAGCGCGACCCGTTCGCCGTGAAGATAAAAAAACGCGTCGAAGATGCGCTTGCGACCGAATTTCCCGACAAGACCGTTACGGTCTTCATCAAGGAGGGCGAAGGCGGCGGACGCTCCAAGGCGCAGGAGGCGATAGACGAGATACACAGCCACTCCGCAGCAGGCGGAATCCGCAGGATAGTAGCCGTGGCGTCGGGCAAGGGCGGAGTAGGCAAATCGACCGTAACGTCGAATCTCGCCGTGGCACTGCGCAACATGGGATACAGGGTAGGAGTGCTGGATGCCGACATTTACGGTCCGTCGCAAGCCAAGATGTTCGGCATGGAGGGTTACGTGCCCGATGCCGAGAACATCGACGGCACGGACTACATCATCCCTGCCGAAAAGGCGGGTATAAAACTGATTTCGATAGCGATGTTCATCCGTCCCACCGATGCCCTGCTGTGGCGCGGTACTATGGCGAACAGCGCGCTGCGCCAGTTGATACACCAGACGAAATGGGGCGAAATAGACTTTTTGCTGATAGACCTTCCGCCGGGAACGGGCGACATACATCTGTCGATAATCTCGGAACTGCACATAGACGGCGCGGTGATAGTTTCGACGCCGCAGCAAATCGCCGTGGCGGACGTTGTCAGGGGGGTCGAAATGTTCCGCAATCCGAATGTGAACATTCCGATTCTCGGCATCATCGAGAATATGGCATGGTTCACGCCGAAAGAGTTGCCCGACAACCGCTACTACATCTTCGGCAAGGGCGGTGCGAGCCGTTATGCAGCCGAAGCGGGAGTCGAAACGATAGGGGAGATACCTGTGATACAATCGGTAATGCAGGGCAGCGACGACGGAGTGCCGGCTGCGGAGACGGATTCGCAGGTCGAGGAACATTATCGACATGCAGCCGAAAAAATTGTTGAAAACCTCGCTAAAAAGTGTCGATAAACGGTACAACAACTATCGATAACTTTCGACAAAAAGTCGAAAAACCGAAAAAAAGGAGGCAATGACGAAGAAAACGGAAAGTTATGAAAAGTTATCGATAGTTTATGGTCGGAAAATGGAGAGGCGAATGTTGAAAAAAAACGGTGTCGAAATGTCGAAAACGGTTTTCTACAAATGTTGAAAACTTCATATCGTCCGCTGTCCCGCAACGAAATAGAGCGGCGGATTATGGACACCGGTTGTCGGAAAATATTTTCGTAAAAAGTTACCGACAGTTTCAACAGTCATTATTGTTATTGTTAGTTTTATTATTAAATATAGATATAAAATTAAAAACATAAAAATAAAAAAAATGGTCGATAAACGGTCTGAAATCATCGGGCGAATCGCCGAACTCAAACGCGAAAAGAATGCGGTCATACTCGCCCATTACTATACGACGCCGGAGGTGCAGTCGGTCGCGGATTTCCTCGGCGACTCGCTGGCTCTGTCTGTAAAGGCGAAGGATACGGATGCGGACATAATTCTGTTCGCCGGCGTGCACTTCATGGCTGAAACCGCCAAGGTGCTTTCGCCTGACAAAAAAGTGCTTATACCTAACCCCGAAGCGGGCTGCTCGCTCGCCGAATCGTGCGATGCTGGGGCATTCGCCGAATTCAAGGCTAAATATCCCGGCTACAAGGTGGTTTCGTACGTCAATACGACGGTCGGCGTGAAAGCTCTGACCGATATATGCTGTACGTCGTCGAACGCCCTGAAAGTGGTGGAGAGCATTCCTCGCGAACAGCCGGTAATCTTCGCCCCAGACCGCAACCTCGGAGCCTATATAAAGAAACTTACGGGACGCGACAATATGGTGCTGTGGGACGGTGCGTGCCACGTTCACGAGGAGTTCTCGTTGGAGAAGATACTCGAACTGCGCCGCGAGTATCCGCAGGCGGCAGTGGTGGTGCACCCCGAGTGCAAAGCCCATATCGCCGAAATCGCAGACTACGTAGGTTCGACGGCGGGCATACTCGAATACTGCGGCAGAAGCGGGTGCGACGAATTCATCGTCGTAACCGAGGCGGGCATACTCGCCGAGATGCGCCGCCGATACCCCGGCAAGCGTTTCATTCCGGCTCCGCCGACAGATTCGACATGCGGATGCAACGAGTGCCGCTATATGAAGATGGTAACGTTGGAGAGCATATGCCGCTGTCTGGAAAACGAATCGCCGGAAATCGCGATGGACGAACAGGTGCGCAAAGCCGCCGAACGGTCGATAGTGAATATGATCGCCGTAAAATAAACTTTAATGTTTTTTGGAACTTAAAATACTTAATGTCTTTATTGCCATGAAAAAATTGTTTCTTACGACGATACTTGCGGCTGCTGCGCTGTCGGCTGCCGCCGACGAAGGCATGTGGCTGCTGCCGTATATCCAGAAGATGAATATCGGGGATATGAAGAAGTACGGCTGCAAACTCTCAGCCGAAGACATCTATTCCGCCGACAAATCGTCGCTCAAAGATGCGATAGTAATCTTCGGCAGGGGATGCACAGGCGAGGTGGTGTCGCCCGAAGGGTTGGTGTTCACCAACCACCATTGCGGATACGGTGCCATACAGTCGCTGTCGTCCGTCGAGCACGACTACCTGAAATACGGCTTTTGGGCGAAATCGAACGCCGAGGAGATTCCGGCACCGGGTCTCGAAATACGTTTCGTGCGCAAGATAAGCGAGGTTACGGAGGAGATTCTCGGCAACGTTCCTTCGACGTCGGTCGGAGTCGAGCGCGTCAATATGGTGAAGGAGAATATCGAGGCGATGCAAACGCGCATGTCGGAGGAGAATCCCGGCATGGAGTGCACAGTGCGTCCGTTCTTCGGCGGCAACCGCTATTTCGCGTTCGTTATGGAGGTGTTCGGGGATATCCGTCTCGTCGGCACCCCGCCGACGTCGATAGGCAAGTTCGGCGGCGATACCGACAACTGGATGTGGCCCCGTCATACGGGCGACTTTTCGATATTCCGCATCTATGCCGGCAAGGACAACAAGCCTGCCGCATATTCGCCCGACAACGTGCCTTACAAAGCCGAAAAATATCTGAAAATTTCGCTCGACGGCTACAAGGAGAAAGATTTCGCTATGATTATGGGATTCCCCGGTTCGACCCAGCGTTACATGACATCTTACGAAATCGACGAGATGCTCGACATCAGCAACCCTCAACGGATATTCATTCGCGGCGAACGTCAGGCGATTCTGAAAAAGGATATGGCTGCGAGCGACGAGGTGCGCATCAAATACGCGTCGAAATACGCCCGTTCGTCAAACTACTGGAAAAACTCTATCGGCATGTCGCGCGGCATACGCCGTCTCGGAGTGAAGGCGTCGAAGCAGGCGCAGGAGGAGTCGTTCCGCAAGTGGGCTGCCGAAAATACGCTGCCCGAGGAGGGTTATATGGATGCGCTCGACAAGATAAAGAGCGCAGTCGGGGAGCGTTCTTATCCGCGTGCGCTTATGCAGTATGTAAGAGAGGCTCTCTACTCGATAGAGTTGCTCAAACCGGCACGGACGCTCGCCAAGGTCGAAAAGATGGAGAATAAGGAGCGTTGGAAGAAGGCTTTCGCAGGCTTCTACAAGGATTACGCCGCCGCTACCGACCGCAGGGTGGCAGTCCGCATGCTCGCTATCGCACGTGAAAACATGAAAGAGGTTCCGTCGTTCTACGAGGAGATTATAGACAAGGATTTCGGCGGAGATATCGCTGCTTATGCAGATTACCTGTACGACAATTCCGTTTTCACTTCCGAAGCGGCAGCAATGGCTCTTATCGACGATTTCTCGGCTGAAAAGGTCGCTGCCGATCCGACTGCCGCTCTGACGCGGTCGATAGAAGAATTCGTGAATGCCGAATGCCGCACAGACCCCGAGGCAGGAATGCGTTTCGCCGACGGACATCGCAAGTATATCGCCGGTCTGATGCTTCAAAATCCCGACAGGGCATGGGCTTCGGATGCCAATTCGACTATCCGTCTGACATACGGACGCGTGCTGCCTTATACGCCGCAGGACGGCGTGGAGTACGGGTATTTCACGACGCTGAAAGGCGTAATAGAGAAGGAGGACAACTCCAATCCGACCGAATTTACGGTTCCGGGACGTTTGAAGGAGTTGTATGCCGCGGGCGACTACGGTCGTTATGCCGACAGGGACGGGACTCTGCACGTCGGATTTCTCGCCGACTGCGACATCACGGGCGGCAACTCGGGTTCGCCGGTGCTCAATGCCAAAGGCGAACTGATAGGTCTTGCGTTCGACGGCAACTGGGAGGCTATGTCGGGCGACGTAGCGTTCGAACCGAACTTGCAGCGCACGATTTCGGTCGATGTGCGCTATGTGCTGTTCATAATCGACAAGTTCGCAGGAGCATCGTGGCTGCTCGACGAGATGGAGATAGTAGGGAAAAGAAAGTGATGCGGAGGTATAGGCAATACAGGTAGTACAGGTTTTATATGACTCTTGCATATATTGCCTGTACTACCTGTATCGTTCATATTATTATTTCTCCTTTGCGACCGGTTCGAATGCCGTATCTTCGGTCCCGACGAAGCGGTAGAGTACGGCGTTGCAGAACTGTCCCTGCGCGTTTTTGCCGTTGTGCGAAATGTAGAACAGTCCGCCTCCGAGCGAACATAAACCCGTCGTGCCGTACTTGAATTTCCAGCCGTAGACATCGGGATGTTTAGGGTCGCGTTCGCCCTTTTCCAACAGCGACAGTACGGGTGCCTTCTTCACGTATCCGACACCTTTCAACGTCCGTTTTACCGGTGCTTTCGAACCGTCGGCGACGAATATTCCGAAGTTGGCGAACTCCTTCTTTTTGCCCTTGTATGCCGCCATGAACCAAAGGTTCGTATCGGCATCGTATTCGAGGTTCTGAATGCCCCAAGACGTGTTGCCCGTGTACAGAAAATACCGTCCGTTCGGCTTTGCCGGTCCGTTGCGGTGCATGGCATCCTGCGAAAGAGCGGTTTCGTATTGCGACCACTTGCGGGTGTCGTACTGCAACACGACCTGATAGTCGTTGTCGGTACGTTCGGTGTCGCCGTAAATGCCGTATGTTATGGTAAGATAGCGGCGTCCGCCGCTCTTGCCGAACGCGGGACCGAAACTGATTCCGTCGAAGCCGCTGCAACCGAAGCGGTGCTCTGACAGTCTGCCGTCTGCCGTCGTAACTTTCGCCTTGTAGTCGTCCAGAACCGTCGGCAGACATACGGTGGTCATTATGCCGTCTTTCTCGGCGTTCATGCCTTCGCGCGTAATTTTGGAGACATCGAAAATCGCTACATAGAATGCATCGTC
This sequence comes from uncultured Alistipes sp., assembly GCA_964427035.1. Taxonomy (GTDB): domain Bacteria; phylum Bacteroidota; class Bacteroidia; order Bacteroidales; family Rikenellaceae; genus Alistipes. The sequence continues at coordinate 12,590 of CAYRSF010000061.1, read as the reverse complement.
GAGTCGTTTGTCCGACTTTTCGCGTTTGAGAATGCCTTTGCCTATCGAGTCGTTCTTGTATTCGAGCGAGCCGTAAAGACGACCGTCCGCGTCGTTGAATTCAAGACATCCGAGATGTCCCAGCAGACCCGTTACGGTGCCTGTTACGTTGCCCGCCATGTCGGTTTTTACCAGAATCGTCGTGAACGAGAAATACATGTGTTTTCGTTCGGTATCGACCGCGATGCCCTGCACGTGTCCGGCATCCCATACACCCGAGAAGATGTTCGTCGGAAGCGTCTGCGCACCGGCGTTGGCTGCGAATGCCAGAGAGAAAAGAAGAATAAGAAATTTTTTCATTTTATATTGCGTTTGGTTAATGCATTTTTTGCCGCCCGTCATTCCGAATGGGGCGAAGAATGACCGGGCGGAGCGTGCGGAGTGAAACATCATTCGTTTTTTTCGTGCTCGATGTCGCAGGCGGAGCAGTTGCCCGAACATACGTCGTCGCAGTCGGTCTGCCCCGAATCCTCGCGGCTCTCCTGCACGGCGCACTTGATGCCGAGTTTCTGCATGTTTTTGTTGGTGGAAATCTCGGATTCGATATTGTGTCCCTTGATTATGAGCGTGAGCGACAAGCCGACGACGAACAACGCCACGGCGGCTATCGCGAAAATCAGTACTATCAACCAGTGAGCCATAACGAAATTTTTTAGGTTTTCGCGCCGCATCGGGTGCGATATTTTGAATTGTTGCTACAAATTTATACATTTGTGGAGTAAATTGCAAAAATGTTGCCCGCACGATTCGCCGCTGTCCGCGACCGTCGGTCGGGTGCCGCATGACAAACTCTATGAAAATCGTTATTGCAGGTGTAGGAGAGATGGGCAACCATCTGGCGCAGATGTTGAGCGGGAACGGACATGACATTACGGTTATCGATTCCGACCCGAAGTTGCTCGCCGAAGTGAGCAGTCTCGCCGATGTAATTACGGTCGAGGGCGATTCGACCACGTTCGCTGTTCTGCGCAAGGCTTCGGTGCGCAAGTGCGACCTCTTCATCGCGGTGAATCATACCGAGAACGACAATATCCTGTCGGCGATAATGGCGAAACAGTTGGGGGCGAAGAAATCGATAGCCCGCATCGACAACAATGAATATCTCGAACCCAACAACAAGGAGATGTTCATCAACATGGGCATCGACTATCTTTTTTATCCCGAGAAAGTCGCCGCACTCGAAGTCATCAATCTGCTCGGACACACCGCGACGACCGAATACGTCGATTTTTCGGGCGGCAAACTTTCGCTCGTGGTCTTCCGGCTCGAACCCAATTCGTCGCTCGTCGGCCGCTCGCTCGACAGTTTCAGCGAGGAGGAGATGCTCGACTACCGCACAGTCTCCATTTCGCGCGACGGAAATACGATAATTCCCAAAGGCAGCGAAACGTTCATGGTCGGCGATACGGTCTATATCATCGCCCGTCAGGATGCCGCGGGCGAAGTCATGGCGTTGTCGGGCAAGAGCAACGTGCGAATCAAGAACATGATGATTCTGGGCGGTTCGCGCATCGGTGTGAGAGTCGCTACCGAGTTGCAGAACGACGTGAACATCAAACTTATCGACTACAATGCCGACAAAGCGTACCGGCTCGCCGAAACTCTCGACAAAACCCTTATCATCAACGAGGACGGACGCAATACCGAAGCGATGATGGAGGAGGGGATGTCGAATATGGACGCATTCGTCGCCGTAACGGGGCGCAGCGAAACCAACATCCTCACCGCGATGCTCGCCAAACGCATGGGGGTGAAGAAGGTTATCGCCGAAGTCGAGAATCTGAACTATATCAACCTTGCCGACAGTGTGGGCGTGGATACGATAATAAACAAGAAGATGATTACCGCATCGAACATATTCCGGTTCACGATGTCCACCGACGTGCTGGCAATCAAGTGTCTGACCGGAAGCGATGCCGAGGTGCTCGAATTCATCGTGAAGCCGAACTCTCCCGCCACGAAAAGCACGGTTCGCGAAATGGGGCTGCCCGAGGATGCAATCGTCGGCGGAATCGTTCGCGGCGACAAGGTTTTCATCGCGTCGGACAATATGCAGATAAACGCCTACGATCGCGTGGTGGTGTTCGCCATGCCGTCGGCAATAGCCGATGTGGGGGATTATTTCAATTAACTTCGGAACAAACAGGGAAAAACAATAAAAAATTTTTCGACCATGTATATCGCCATCGCCGGAAATATCGGGAGCGGAAAGACAACGCTTACTGAAATACTGACCGAACACTACGGAGCGAAAGCCTATTACGAGGACGTGGACAATCCGTACATCAACGATTTCTATCAGGACATGAACCGCTGGGCGTTCCAGTTGCAGGTGTATTTTCTCGGCAGCCGGATTCAGCAGACTCTGAATATGCTTTCCGACGGCTCGGAACATATTTTTCAGGACAGAACCATCTACGAGGACGCCCATATTTTCGCGGGCAACCTCCACCAAATGGGATTGATGTCGAGCCGCGACTTCGCGACCTACATCAAACTGTTCAACATCTCGACCAGCATGATTCCGAAGCCCGATTTGCTCATATATCTGAAAGCGAGCGTGCCGACTCTGGTGTCGCAAATCCATCGCCGGGGACGCGATTACGAGCAGAATATCGACAGCGAATATTTGCAGCGGCTCAACGACAAGTACAACGACTGGATAGACAATATATACGACGGCGAGGTCTTCGTCATCGACAAGGACAAGGACGATTTCGTCGAGAACGCATCGGTGCTCGGCTCGCTCTACGAGCGGTTGGAGCAGATTCGCCTGTCGCAGAAAAAGTAGTCGCGTATGACGGCGTTGCCTGCTGAATTCGAGGAGATGATACGCCGCGAGCGGGGCGATGCCGAGGCTGCGGCTCTGTTCGCCGCGCTCGACGGCACGCCTCCCGTTTCGGTGAGGATGAATCCGGCGAAGCGTTGCGCTCCGGCAGGCGACCGCGACGTGCCGTGGAGCCGTGGCGGTCGCTATTTCGACCGCCGCCCGCAGTTTACGCTCGACACGGCGTTTCATGCCGGCGCATATTACGTGCAGGAGGCGGGGTCGCAGTTCATCGACTTTTTGATTCGCAACGAACCGACCGAAGGTCGCCGAATCCTCGACATGTGTGCGGCTCCCGGAGGCAAGACAACCATATATTCAGCCGCAGCAGGTCGCGACGGATTGGTCGTCGCCAACGAATATGTGCGCAGCCGGGCGAATATTCTCGCCGACAACGTCCGCAAATGGGGCATGGGCAATACGGTCGTTACGAACTGCGACCCGAAGGCTGTCGGGGCGTTCGGGGGGTGGTTCGACATAGCGGCTGTGGATGCTCCGTGTTCGGGCGAGGGCATGTTCCGAAAGGACGAAGCCGCGCGAACAGAATGGAGTCCGGAAAATGTGCGTATGTGCGCCGAACGTCAGATGTCCATACTGCGCGAGGCATGGCGGTCGCTGCGTGCCGGAGGATTGCTGATTTACAGCACGTGCACTTTCAATACGACCGAAAACGAGGGCGTGCTGCGGTCGTTCTGCGAGGAGTTCGGCGAAGAGACGGCGGCAGCGGACGATATGGAAATCGACGCTGCGTGGGGTATCGCCGTTTCGTCGGTCGGCAATTTCCGGACGTTCCGCTTCATGCCGCACCGCACCGAGTCGGAGGGTTTCTTCGCGGCGGTCGTGCGTAAATCGTTCGATGCGCCGGTGCGTATGTCCGTGCCCAAACCGCGCAAACGGATAATGAACGATGTCGCGCCGGCGGAGCGCACCGAGTTGTCGCGCTGGGTCGAGGATTCGCCGGGTATGCGGTTCGCATCGGCGGGCGATACGATATACGGATATCGGGCTGCGCGATATGAAGACACAAGACTTCTTGCCGAGTCGCTCACGGTGATATATTCGGGTGTGGCGATGGGGCAGATATTCAAGGGCCGGCTGAAACCCGACTGGGCGTTGTCGCACTGCTGCGCACTGGACCGGTCGGCGGTCGCCTGTGCCGAACTCGGCGAGGCGGAGGCTCTCGACTATCTGCGCAAACGCGACGTGGCGGCAGACAGATTCGCCGAGGGGGTGAATCTGGTTTCGTGCGGCGGACTGCCGTTGGGATTTGTGAAACGTATCGGAGCGAGGGTAAACAATATGTATCCTAACTCTTTGAGAATAATGAATATGTAAAATGTCCGAAAAACTCTTTTATTCGATGGGCGAAGTGGCTGAAATGTTCGATGTCAATCAGTCGCTCATAAGGTATTGGGGCGAACAGTTCGACGCTCTCAAACCGAAGCGCAACAAGAAGGGCAACAGAATGTTCACTCCGGAGGATGTCGAAACGCTGAAACTAATTTATCATCTGGTCAAGGAACGCGGAATGACGCTCGACGGTGCGCGCCGTGCGATGAAGGCCCGCCGGCATGCCGGCAAGTCGGTTTCCCGGGATGCCATGTTGCTCGACCGTTTGCAGCGGTTGAGGGCGATGCTTTTGCAGGTTCGCGAGCAGATAGGCGGCGACGGCGGAATAACGATTGCGGACAGCGACGATGCAGCGGACGAACAGGCTGCGGAACAGTTTGCGGAACAGCCTGAATCCGAACTTTCGGTCGATGCCGCACCCGAAGCGTCGGGGGCGGAAACGGCGGAAACGGTCGAAAACCCGACCGATGACGCGGCGGAGCGAAAGCCTGTGAAAGAGGAGCGTACGCTGCCGTTCTACGAACAGACGCTGTTTTAACGGGAAAGAAAATTTATGGATATGACGATAGGCGATGTTGCACGCATAATAGAGGATTTCGCTCCGCTCTCGTTGCAGGAGTCCTACGACAATTCGGGTCTTGTGATAGGTCGTGCCGGCGACGCGTTGAGGGGCGGCATACTGCTCTCCGTCGATGTTACGGAGGCGGTCATCGACGAGGCTGTCGCGCTCGGCTGCGGAATGATAGTAACGCATCATCCGATAATTTTTCATCCGTTGAAGCGTCTCAATTCGGCATCCGTCGTCGAACGGTGCGTCGAACGCGCCGTGAAGCACGACATCGCGCTTTATGCCTGCCATACCAATCTCGACTCCGTTCGCGGCGGCATGAGTTGGTGCGTCGGGGAGATGTTGGGTCTGGGCGATATGCGGGTGTTGCAGCCGTCGGGCAGGGGCGATGACGGCGATGCGGGATTCGGCGTTGCGGGAACGCTGGCAGAACCGGTGCCGACGGTCGAGTTCCTGAACGGGGTGCGTTCGATATTCGGCGCAGAAGTAGTGCGCCACAGTGCGATAGTGCGCGAACGGGTATCGAAAGTGGCGTTGTGTACGGGCGCGGGCGCATCGCTGATGGACGAAGCGAGAGCCTCGGGCTGCGACATTTACATAACGGCAGATCTCAAATACAACGACTTTTTCGCTCCGTCGGGCGAGTTCATAGTCGCGGATATAGGACATTATGAGAGCGAATTTTGCGCAATTCGGATTTTATTTGATGTTTTGTCGAAAAAAATCACTAACTTTGCGCTCCATAAGAGCGCGCATTCGGAAAACCCCGTGCATTACTGCTTGTAATGCCGCCGTGCGCGATACGGACATGCGGAGGCGGAATGCCGATAATTGTAAGTAAATAAACAACATATATGGCTACACAGAAGAAAACGTCGGACGTGGATTACTCGATGTACGAGAAGATAATGGCTCTCTACGAGTTGCAGAAAATCGACTCTCAAATCGACGAAATCAACAAGGTCAAGGGCGAACTGCCTTTGGAGGTGGAGGATTTGGAGGACGAAATAGCCGGACTTCAAACCCGTATCGCCAACATCAATGCCGAAATCGAGGAACTCAACAACCTTACCAAGCAGCGCAAGCGTGAAATCGATCAGGCTCAGATTCAAATCGCGAAATATACGGAACAGCAGAACAATGTCCGCAACAACCGCGAGTTCGATGCCATTGCCAAGGAGATAGAGTACCAGCAGTTGGAAATCACGCTCGCCGAAAAGCGTCTGAAAGAGTATGCGGGCGCAGTCAAGACCAAAAAGGCGTCGGTCGAGGCTACCGAGGCATTGCTTGCCGAACGCAATATCGACCTTACGGCGAAGAAAAACGAGTTGGAGAGTATCGAGGATGAAACGGCGGTTCAAATCGAAGACCTTGTGAAACTGGGCGATGCCGCAAAATCCAAAATCGACGAACGTCTGCTCGGCGCATACGGCCGTATCCGCAGCAAGGTTCACAACGGACTTGCCGTAGTTACGGTGAAACGCGATGCATGCAGCGGATGCTTCAACCGCATTCCTCCTCAGCGTCAGGTCGATATCCGTCAGGGAAAGAAACTTATCGTCTGCGAGTATTGCGGTCGTATTCTTGTGCCGGATACCGAAAGCGAAGAGTAGGGCGCGCAAGTACGGCGGTTGCGCAACTTTCGTAAAATGTATGGCAGACGCCTCGGCGGGCTGCCATATTTTGTACCTTTTTCCGTGTCCCGGACAGGTGCGGATGGATTCGTTTTTTTGCAATGAAGATAACCGTAATAAACAGAGATGCGTTCGACAAGACGATAGAGTATGCTTTCGTCGCGACGCCCTATGCCGAAGCACTCGAAGCGTGGTGTGAAGACGGATTGTGTTATCTCGGCTTGTGCATCGGTTCGCGCGAGGATGCGCTCGCCGACATGAAGCGGCGTTTTTGCAGGTCGGCGTTCCGCGAAACCGCCGCCCCCGACCGTTACGACGGGGCTGTCGCCGAACGGATATGTTTGGTCGGCACTGAGTTCCAGTGTGCCGTGTGGCTCGAACTGCTGAATATTCCGCGCGGCGAGAGGATAAGTTACGGCGAGTTGTCCCGCAGGCTCGGATGTTCAGCCGGAATGGGGGCGCGAGCCGTCGGACGGGCTGTCGGCGCGAATCCGATAGGATTGATTGTGCCGTGCCACCGCGTGGTCGGCGCAGACGGGTCGATGCACGGATATTTCTGGGGAACCGATGTCAAACGCCGCATACTCGACGGTGAGGCGGCAGGGGAGAACGGGCGATGCGGGTGCCGGTCTTCGCGAAGATGCGAAGTTTCGGAATAAAGTTGTATGTAATTGTCAAAAAGAGTATTTTTGTAACGAAAGAGAGGAGAAGCGTATGGAAACGGTCATGATATTCGGAGTCGCGGTTTTGGGAATCGTCGTCGGAGCGGTATGCGGTTATATGTTTTCGCGCACGCGCACGGTGGCGGCGGAAACGCTGCTCGCGGCGAAAGAGAACGAGTGCCGTTCGATGGCGGGCGAGCGCGATTCGCTGCGCGGCGAGGCGGAGTCCATGCGGTCGGCTGTGGCCGATTTGCGCAGTGAGAACGCACGGTTGCAGGAGCAGTTGCGGCAGGAGGGCGAGGAGCGGGCGAAAATCCGCAAAGAGTCGGAACTCGCCTTTCGCGAAATCGCTTCGACGATAATCGACGAGCGGTCGAAAGCCTTCAAGGAGGCCAACGAGTCGCGTTTGGCTGAAATACTCAATCCTTTCAAGGAGAATGTCGAAACCCTGCAAAAAACCATTCAGGACTGCTATACGGGCGAGGTCGGCGAGGTTAAGTCGCTGAAAGAGAGTCTGCGGATGCTCGCCGAACTCAACACCACGATAGGTCGCGAGGCGAAGGAACTCACGGGTGCGCTGCGCGGCAACAGCAAGGTTCAGGGCGACTGGGGCGAGATGCTTCTGCGTCAGATTCTCGAACGGTCGGGGCTTGAAGAGGGCGTCAATTACTCGTTGCAGGCGACGACCAATCCCGACGGCTCGAAAATCATGGGCGAGGACGGAAATCCGCTGCGCCCCGATGCAGTGTTCTATCTGCCGGAGGGCAAGAGCATTGTCATCGATTCGAAGGTGTCGCTTACGGCGTATGCCGAATATGCGAACAGCACCGACGAGCAGTCGCGCGAACGTGCCGTCAAGGCGCATCTGTCATCCGTCCGCAAACATATCGACGAGTTGAAGGGGAAGCGTTACGACGACTTCGTCGCCGATGCGGCGGATTTCGTTATGATGTTCATCCCTAACGAGGGCGCATATATGGCTGCCATGCAGTACGATGCGGGCATTTGGGACTATGCCTACAACAGGCGCGTGGTGATTGTCAGCCCGACGCACCTCATGTCGGTGCTGAAATTGATGTATCAACTCTGGTCGCGCGACAAGCAGAACAAAAATGCGCTGCGCATTGCCGAGGAGACCGGAAAACTGTACGACAAACTCGCCGGCTTCGTCGCCGATTTGCAGGATGTCGGCTCGGCGTTGCAGAAAGCGTCGAAAAAGTACGAGGATGCCTACTCCAAACTCTCGACGGGTCGCGGCAACGTGCTTTCGAAGGCTGAAAATATCCGCCAACTCGGCATCAAGACCGCCAAAAGCCTTCCTGCGGCGGAATCGGAGGAGTGAACTTAAAACGAATGGTTATATGAAAAGATTTTCGATGGTTTTCGCCATGGCTGCCGCCGCACTGCTCGTCTTCGCGGTCGGCTGCGACGACAAAAAGGAGACGGAGCCTGCGATAGGCATTGGAATGTCGGTGATTCCGGGAGAGTTCGAATTCAACGACCGTCATGAATCGGGCGATGTCGCGGTTTCGGTCGAGGAGAGTGCCGAATGGTCGTACTCCGTTCCCGAGGGGGCTGAATGGATAGGCGTCGAGGCGGCGGAGGGCGGACTGCGGATTACGGTCGAGCCGATAAAACCCGATGCCGAGGATAACATCAAGTCGCGTTCGGGGCGTGTCGATGTCAAGGCGGTGCGCGGAATATACAACAGGGTGCTGTCGATAGCGGTCAAACAGTATGCCGATAACGAAATACCGGCTGACGGACCGATTCATTTCCACGATGCGACGTTCGAGAGGATGATGGTCGGTTTGTGCGATGCGGACGAGAACGGCAGGGTTTCGCCGACCGAAGCGAACAGGTTGAAGACTCTCGTTTGCAGCGGATGCGGCATAGCGTCGTTGAACGGCGTAGAGTATTTCCGCAGTCTGACGTCGATAGACTGCCGCGACAATGCTCTGACGCTGCTCGATTTCAGCAAAAATACGAAACTCGCGAAACTCGACGTGCGCGACAATCCGTTAGTGGAGGTCGTGCTCGGCCGCGACCAGAATATCGCCGACTTGCAAATCGACGACGAATCGGTAATCGTGAGACGGTAGGGGATGACCGGGCGGCTTTAACGGCGATAAGGTCATTAAAGTCCTTAATGTCATTAGAGTCCTTTGGTTGGGACTGTGTCTGCTATGCCGAAACGACCTCGTCCACCGCGATGTCGTGCGGCTCTGCGGGAATGTATTCCACAATCTGTTCGGCGAAGCAAACCCCTATTTTCGTCGCCCGGAATTCCCGGCGCGACATGTAGCGGTCGTAGTATCCGCGTCCGCGTCCGAGTCTCGTTCCGTCGGCTGTATATGCCGTGGCCGGAACGATTATCGTGTCTATCCGCTCGGGCGATACGGCTCTGCCTCCCGAAGGCTCTTCGATGCCGAACGCTCCGACCGTCATGCCCGATGGCGAATATTCGTAAAAATCCATGTCATCGCCCGCGACTTTCGGCAGTACGACCGTGTGCGTGCGGCTCAGATTCTCTATCAGACCGCGTGTCTGCGGTTCGTCGGCGAGCGAGGCGTAAACCGCTATGACCGACGCGCCGAGCACGGCGTCGGACTGTTCCAACTTTTTCTCTATCGCCGACGATTTTTCCGCTTTCCGCTCCGGTGTCAGTTCCGCGATGCGCCGGCGCACCGTTCTGCGAATCTCCGCCTTGTCTACGAATGACATAAATAATATAAAAAGTATTGCCGTTTATTGTTATTATGCAAACAATAACTATCTTTGTATGCGTAAAAATGTGCGAAATCTTTTTACAAAACAAATATAACTAAAAATCATTTCAAAACATTATGAGTTGTTTTTTATCTAATTCATCTCTTGGAAGAAAACTCGTGATGAGCGTTTCGGGATGCTTTCTCGTGCTGTTCATCATCTTCCACATGTCCATGAATGCGGTCGCCATCGCCAACGCATGGGGCAGCACTCCGTTCGGACTCAACTACGATGCGATTTGCGCATTTCTCGGAACGAACTGGTATGCCCTCGCAGGCACGCTGGTGCTCGCTCTCGGCGTTGCGGTGCATATCGTTTACGCATTCATTCTTACGATTCAGAACCGCCGTGCGCGCGGAAACGTCCGCTATGAGGTAACGGTAACCGAAAAGGGCGTGGACTGGGCATCGAAGAACATGCTCGTTCTCGGTATCGTCGTCGCTCTCGGTCTGGTTCTGCACCTTTGCAACTTCTGGGCTAAAATGCAGTTGGTCGAGTTGCTCGGCGAAGAGTCGGCGAACGGCGTCGCACTGATTGCCGAAACGTTCTCGCATTGGTACTACGTGGTGCTCTATCTCGTATGGTTCGCCGCACTGTGGTTCCACCTCACCCACGGCGTATGGTCGATGTTCCAGACCGTGGGCTGGGCTAACGACATTTGGTATCCGCGTCTGAAATGCCTCTCGAACATCGTTGCAACGATTATCTTCCTCGGTTTCGCCGCCGTGGTTCTGACGTTCTTCGTGTTGAGTTTTTAATTCCGGAATTTTTTGAACGAATATAATATTGAAAACGATATGGCTCTGAAATTAGATTCTAAAATCCCTGCCGGCGAGTTGGCTCAGAAATGGAGCAACCACAAGGCGGCTATCAAGGTTGTCAGCCCTGCTAACAAACGCAAACTCGACATTATCGTCGTAGGTACGGGTCTCGGCGGTGCATCCGCAGCCGCTTCGCTCGGCGAACTCGGCTACAACGTCAAGGTTTTCTGCATTCAGGACTCTCCGCGCCGTGCTCACTCGATTGCAGCGCAGGGAGGTATCAATGCCGCTAAAAACTATCAGAACGACAACGACTCGGTTTACCGTCTGTTCTACGATACCATCAAGGGCGGCGACTACCGCGCCCGCGAGGCCAACGTATACCGTCTCGCCGAAGTGTCGAACCTCATCATCGACCAGTGCGTCGCTCAGGGTGTTCCGTTCGCCCGCGAATACGGCGGGCTTCTCGCCAACCGTTCGTTCGGAGGTGCGCAGGTTTCGCGTACGTTCTATGCCCGCGGTCAGACCGGTCAGCAGTTGCTTTTGGGGGCATACGCCGCTCTCAACAAGGAGATTCACAACGGCAGCGTGAAATCGTACCCTCGCCATGAGATGCTCGATATCGTAATCGAGAACGGCGAGGCCCGCGGAATCATCGCCCGCAACCTCGTTACCGGCGAAATCGAACGCCACGGTGCGCATGCAGTGGTGCTTGCCACCGGCGGTTACGGCAACGTGTTCTTCCTTTCGACCAACGCCATGGCGTCGAACGGTTCGGCTGCATTCCAGTGCTACCGCAAGGGTGCTGGCTTCGCCAATCCTTGCTTCACTCAGATTCACCCGACCTGTATTCCGGTTCACGGAACGCAGCAGTCGAAACTGACGCTGATGTCGGAGTCGCTGCGCAACGACGGTCGTATCTGGGTTCCGAAGAAACTCGAAGACGTGAAGGCTATCCGTTCGGGAGCCAAGAAGCCGTCGGATATAGCGGAGGCGGATCGCGACTACTATTTGGAGCGTCGTTATCCGGCGTTCGGAAACCTCGTTCCGCGCGATGTCGCTTCGCGTGCCGCCAAGGAGCGTTGCGATGCGGGATTCGGCGTGAACGAAACCGGATTGGCAGTGTTCCTCGACTTCAAGACCGCAATCGAGCGTCTGGGCAAGGATGTAATCAAACAGCGTTACGGCAACCTCTTCGACATGTACAAGGAGATTACCGACACCGACCCTTACGAGCAGCCGATGCAGATTTTCCCTGCCGTGCACTACACCATGGGCGGCATATGGGTGGACTACAACCTGATGACCACCATTCCGGGTCTGTATGCAATCGGCGAGGCGAACTTCTCCGACCACGGTGCGAACCGCCTCGGCGCTTCGGCTCTGATGCAGGGTTTGGCGGACGGATATTTCGTATTGCCTTACACCATCGGCGACTACCTCTCGCACAAGATTCAGGCTCCGAAGGTCGCTACCGACACTCCGGCATTCGACGAGGCTGAAAAAGCCGTCAGGGAGAAGATTGCGAAACTGCTTTCGATAAACGGAAAACAGTCGGTGGACGACATCCACAAGCGTTTGGGGCACATCATGTGGGAGAACGTCGGCATGGCGCGTACCAAGGAGTCGCTCGAAAAGGCCATCACCGAGATTCAGGCTCTCCGCAAGGAGTTCTGGAAAGACGTGAAGGTCGTCGGCACAGCCGATTCGTTCAACGTGGAGTTGGAGAAGGCCATCCGTCTTGCCGACTTCCTCGAACTCGGCGAACTGATGGCTCGCGACGCACTCAACCGCGAGGAGTCGTGCGGCGGACACTTCCGTTCGGAGCATCAGACCGAGGAGGGCGAAGCGAAACGCGACGACGAGAATTTCGTATATGCAGCCGTTTGGGAGTACAAGGGCATGGATGAGGCTCCGGAACTTACCAAAGAGCCTCTGAACTTCGAGTTCGTACATCCTGCACAGCGCAACTATAAGGAC
>CAYRSF010000060.1:0-45836 GCA_964427035.1 uncultured Alistipes sp. | reverse complement strand
AAAAAGACTTTAATGACCTTAAAAACCTTAAAGTCGTTATCCCATAAAATTACTGCTGCCCGAAACTCGGGCAGCAGTAATCGTAAACAGCCTCCGGCGAAGGATTACTGATGAATCTTCTCCTTGATGCGGTCGCCTATTTCGGTCGCGGTCTCCTTGACCTTGTGCGCCGCATGGGAGACGTTCTCCTGCACGGTGTCCTTTACGTTCATGCCCGCCTCCTTGATGCGGTCGCCGGTCTTTTCGAGACCGTGCTTGGTCTCCTCCTTGGCGTCGTAGGCCGTATCGCGAATGCCTTCGCCCGCCTTTTTCGCGCCGTCCTTGAACTCATCCTTGAATTCCTTCCCGTCTTTGCAGTCTTTGTTTCCCTCCTTGCAGTCTTTGTTTCCGTCTTTCCAGTCTTTGTTTTCGTCCTTGTAAGTCGGATTGTTGCCGCAATTGCAAGATTCGTTGTTCGTCTGATAAGTTTTTTTCTCTTCCATAATGAATAATGTTTTTAGTTGATACGTTTGCGCCGGGTGAAAAGCGATACTATCAGCAGCAGGATGATTGCGCCCGCAACGGATGTAAGAAGCGTGCTTACCGTTCCCGTAGGAATCCATCCGAACAGCGATACGAGCCATCCGCCCAACAATCCGCCTATCAGTCCGACGATGAGATTGATTACAAGTCCCGAGCCATTACCCTTGACGATAAGGTTGGCAATCCATCCGGCAGCCAGACCTATGAGTAAATACCATAAAAAATACATATTTCCGTCCTTTTAATTGGTTATGCCGCTATATTCGCAAATTCCGTACCCGACAGAGGGTCGGCATGCCGATTTTTCGGACGAATCGGGTCGTATTCCCGATTTTTTGCTACCTTTGAAGGTAAATTGGCGGAGTTTCGCCGGATGCGATTCTCCGACGCAAAACAACAGAACGAAATGAAGGTATATACCACCGCCGAACTATCGGACCTGTTCGAAAGGCATCTGTCGCAGATGCAGATTCCCGACGACCCGCAGCAGTTGTACACCCCGATTCGATATGCGATGTCGGAGGGGGGCAAGCGGATTCGTCCGACGCTCCTGCTGCTCGCCTACAATATTTTCGACGACGAAGTGAAACACGCTCTCGATGCCGCGCTTGCGGTCGAGATGTTCCACAACTTCACGCTCCTGCACGACGACATCATGGACAATGCCGCCGTTCGCCGCGGACGACCGTCGGTCTATGCCAAGTGGGGCAGCAATGTCGCGATTCTGTCGGGCGATGCGATGCTGATTTCGGCATACGCGCTCCTGCAAAACATTCCGTCCGACGTGTTGCCGCGTGTGCTCGAAACGTTCAACCGCATGGCGGCTCAGGTGTGCGAGGGACAGCAGTACGACATGGATTTCGAGACGCGGCGGAAAGTCTCGGTGGTCGATTACATGCACATGATCGACCTCAAAACATCGGCTCTGCTCGCCGGCTCGACCATGATAGGCGCGATTATGGCGGGAGCCTCGGCTGACGATGCGCAGAAACTTCACCGTTTCGCGACGGAACTCGGTCTGGCGTTCCAGTTGCAGGACGACCTGCTCGACAGTTACGGCGACGAACGGTTGGGCAAGAAGATAGGCGGAGATATTTTGGAGGGCAAGAAAACGTACCTGATGGTTACGGCGATGTCGAAATCGACCGAGAGCCAGCGCGAAATCCTGCGCAGCACGCACCGCAGCGACTCGCTGACCGACGAACAGAAGATAGCGACCGTCAAGGCGTTGTACGACTCTCTCGATGTTCCGCGCATGACCGAACAGCAGATAAACATCCGGTTCGCCCGTGCTACGGCGATTCTCGATACGCTCGGCGTTGAGCCGGAGCGTACCGCCGAGTTGCGCCGGTATGCCGAGAGCCTGATGGGCAGAAACAAATAAGGAGTGAAAGCCCGCGGATGCGGGATTGAAGCGAAAGACTTTAAGGTCGTTAAAAACGCTAACGCTATACGATGAAACGCAGCGATATAGAGATAATGGCTCCGGTCGGCTCGTACGAGTCGTTAAGGGCGGCGATAGATGCCGGTGCCGACTCGGTGTATTTCGGGGTCGGGCAACTCAATATGCGGGCGAAGTCGTCGATGAACTTTACGCTCGACGATTTGGCGAACATAGTGTCGATAGCCCGCGAAAACGGGGTGAAAACCTACTTGACAGTCAATACGATAATCTATGACGACGAACTCGCCGTCATGCACGGCGTAATCGACAGGGCGAAAGAGGAGGGCATCGATGCCGTTATAGCCTCCGATTTGGCGGCGATACTCTACGCCTATCATGCCGGCGTCGAGGTGCATATCTCGACACAGTGCAACGTGTCGAACAGCGAGGCGGCGAAATTTTTCTCGCAATGGGCAGACGTGGTGGTATTGGCGCGTGAATTGAGTCTCGCCCAGATAGCCGAGGTGCATCGCGCGATAGTGGAGCAGGACATACGTGGTCCGCGCGGCGAACTGCTGCGCATCGAGATGTTCGCCCACGGTGCATTGTGCATGTCGATTTCGGGCAAATGCTACCTCAGCGAACACGAAACGGCTTGTTCGGCGAATCGCGGCGCATGCCGTCAGATTTGCCGCCGCAAATACACGATTACCGACATGGAGAGCGGCGAGCAACTCGACATAGACGGTCGCTACATTCTGTCGCCCAAAGATTTGTGTACGGTAGACTTCCTCGACAAGTTCATCTCGGCAGGCGTCGGCGTACTGAAAATCGAGGGGCGCGCACGTGGCGGCGAATACGTGAAACGGGTCGTGGAGAGTTACGACAAGGCGTTGCGTGCCATCGAACGCGGCGACTATACGCGCGAGTATGCCGGAGAGTTGAAAACCGAGTTGTCGAAGGTCTTCAACCGCGGTTTCTGGGGCGGATACTATGCCGGCGCGAAAGTCGTCGAACACAGTGCCTCCTACGGTTCGTCGGCGACACGGCGCAAGGAGTATGTCGGCAAGGTAACCAATTTTTTCAGGAATGTTTCGGTCGCCGAAATTACGGTCGAGGCTTCGACGCTCGACGAGGGCGGCGAGATACTGATTATGGGCGAAACCACGGGCGTTGTCGAGCAGCATGCCGACGGGATTTTGCTCGGCGGGCATCCGACCGCTTCGGTAAAGCAGGGCGACGTGTGCTCGTTGAAGACGGTGCGCCCCGTTCGCCGCGGCGACAAACTCTACAAGGAGGTGGTGCGGTAAAAAACTAAAAAATGTCTTTAAGGACTTTAACGGCCTTAAAGACCTTAATGACATTAAAAACAAGAAAAATATGTTCAGTGCAAAGACTTATCGGGAGCGTCGCGAAGAGTTGGCGCGGCGCATCGGCAGCGGATTGATTCTGATTGCGGGCAACACCCATTCGCCCAACAACTATCCGAACAATGCCTACTATTTCCGTCAGGATTCGACATTTCTCTACTATTTCGGGCTTAATGTCCCTACCCTGTACGGAGTGATAGATGCCGATTCGGGCGAAACGTCGCTGTTCGGCGACGACTTCACGGTAGATGACATAATCTGGACGGGTCCGCAGCCGAAACTCGTCGAACTCGGAGCGCAGGTCGGTGTGGCGAACTGCCTGCCTGTCAAGGCTCTTGCCGGCGTTATCGCAGCGGCGCAGAGGGGCGGACGGCGCATTCACTATCTGCCGCCGTACCGCGGCGAGACGAAAATCGCGCTTTCGTCGCTGCTCGGCATCCCTGTCGGGGCTCTGCATGACGGCAAGTCCGCCGATTTGATGTTCGCCGTCGCCGAGATGCGCGAGGTCAAGAGCGCGGAGGAAATCGAGGAACTCGAAAAGGCATTCCGCATCGGTTACGACATGCACACGACGGCAATGCGCATGTGCCGCGAGGGTGTCGTGGAACGCGAAATCGCCGGAGCGATGGAGGGCATAGCCAAGTCGTACGGATTGGGCGTGTCGTTCCCGTCGATAGTGTCGCAGCACGGCGAAACGCTGCACAATCTCAACTGCGACGGCGTACTCGAACGCGGTCGTCTGCTGCTGGTCGATGCCGGCGGCGAATCGGTGGCGAATTACTGTTCCGACCATACGCGGACTTATCCCGTGGGCGGAAAGTTTTCGGAGCGTCAGCGCGACATATATAATATAGTATTGAAGGCGCACGACGAGGCTCCGCAATACATGAAGACGGGCGCGATGTACTATAACGACGTGCATCTTCGCGCATATGCGATTCTCGCCGAGGGGCTGCGCGACCTCGGGCTCGTTTCGGGCCCGGCGGAGGATGCCGTCGCTTCGGGTGCGATGTACCTGTTCATGCCTCACGGACTGTCGCACGGTCTGGGCATGGACGTGCACGACTGCGAGGCTATGGGCGAGCGCAGTTTCGATTTCTCGCAGTTGCGCGAACGCGCCGAAGCGTCGGCGACATGCGTCTATCGTGCCGCATGGCGTCTGCGTGCAGGTACGGTGATGAGCGACGAACCGGGAATATACTTCATCCCTGCGCTTATCGACAAATCCCGCAGCGAGGGACTTTACAAGGGAATAGTGAATTACGACAAACTCGACTCCTACCGCGATTTCGGCGGAATCCGCATCGAGGACGACATTGTCGTAACCGACGAAGGCGGACGCACGATAGGCGACCGCAGGATTCCGGTTACGGTCGGGGAGTTGGAAGCAGTCGTGGGCAAATAACATCGCCGATGGCTGCCGTTCTGCTGTTTCCGACCGAAATGGAGGCGCGACGGTTGAGGTCGCTCCGTCCCGACCTCGACATTCGCATCTGCGGTGTCGGTGCCGCTCAAACTGCACGGTTTATGCAGCGCATGTTGGCGTCCGAACATCCCGATGCGGTTGTATTGTGCGGAATAGCAGGGGCTTATGATGCGTCGCTGCGGGCGGGTGATATCGTCGCCGTGGTGCGCGAACGGATGTCGGGAGTGCCGCAGATGTTCGCCGAGGAGTATGCCGCGACCGTGAGGTTCGGCTCTCTGACGGAGGTCGCAGCCAATACGGTGTCGCATGTCGGTGCGCCGGCTGACGGAGCGCAAATCGAAAACATGGAGGGCGCGGTGGTATTCGCCATGTGCGAATCCGCAGGGGTCGGGTGCGGCGAGATACGTGCCGTGTCGAACGGGGTGGCGGATGCCCGCGAGGATTGGGATATTGCCGCCGCATTGGAGAGCCTGACGAAAATTTTAACCGAAATATTTTAGCAAAATGAAAATTAAGCACGTGGTTTATGCGATAATCGTTATCGCGGCGATAGTTTTGATTTCCTATCTGTTCAACATGTTCCAACTGCGTATGGAGCAGGCAATCGGCAAGTTCTTCACTTGGACGGTGATATTGCTGCTCATGTTCGTTGCCGGCTGGATTGTCGGACGCTTCGGCGGACGGAAGAAGGAGACCCGATGAAGAATCTTTCACTCTGCATTTCTCCCTGTCCGAACGATACTTTCGCATTCGATGCCGTTATCAACGGCCGCATCGGCTGCGGCGGCATGTCGTTCGACGTCGCCTATCGCGACATCGAGGAGTTGAATCTCGGCGTGCTGCGCGGCGACCCCGACATATCGAAAATCAGTTATTCGGCCTACCCGAAAATCGCCGACCGTTACGAGATTCTCGACAGCGGTTCGGCTCTGGGTCGTGGCAACGGGCAGTTGCTCGTGCGTCGTGCGGGCGACGAATCGCCGATACGGCGGGTCGCGTCTCCGGGGCTGAATACTACTGCCAATGCACTGTTGCTGCGCTACTTTCCGCAAATAGAGGAGGTCGTGCCGATGCTCTTTTCGGAGATTGCCGCCGCAGTCGAACGGGGAGAAACGGATGCGGGCGTACTGATTCACGAGGGACGGTTCGTATACGGCAAACGCCGGCTCGAACTGGTCGCCGACCTCGGTGCGCTCTGGGAGCGCGAAACGTCGCTGCCGCTGCCCTTGGGTGCGATAGCGATACGCCGCGACATCCCCGAAGCGACGAAGCGGCGGTTCGAGCGTCTGCTTGCCGAGAGCGTCCGTTATGCCATGGAGCATCCGTCGCTCTCGCGCGAATTCGTGCGCAGCCATGCGCAGGAGTTGGACGACGAGGTGATAGACAAGCATATCGCACTGTTCGTGAATGACTATACGGTTTCGCTCGGCGAAGAGGGTCGGCGTGCGGTCGAACGGCTGACGGGATGTAAGATATAAGAGAGAGCCTCTTGTCGCTCCACCCCCGCAAATCTTCGCTTCGACTGCCCCTGTTTTCCTGAATAATCGGCATAAAATCGCACTTATGATGCGATTTTTTCGTTATGCTGTTGTTCATTGGAAAATTTTTCGTAAATTTATAGAGCGAAATCGCACATGCGGAAAAATGTGCATGGGAATAAACCTTAAAACATATAAAACTGGCTATGAAAAACTATTCATCGAAAGAGATCAAGAACATCGTTCTTGTCGGTGCTCCGGGTTCGGGCAAGACCACACTCGCCGAGGCTATGGCGTTCGAAGGCAAAGTCATCGACCGCCGCGGAAGCATCGAGAACAACAACACTCTGTCGGACAATACCGACATCGAACACGAATACAAGCGTTCGATCTATTCGACCATACTTTTTACGGAGTTCATGAACCGTAAACTCAATATAATCGACTGCCCGGGTTCGGACGACTTCTGCGGCAATCTCTTCTCGGCATTCAAGGTGGGCGACGTCGGCGTGATGTTGGTGAACGCCCAGACCGGCTGGGAGGTCGGCAACGAGATTCAGGCCCGTTACGCCCGCATACTCAACAAACCGCTTATCGCAGTGATAAATCAACTCGATGCCGACAAGGCGAATTACGAGACGGCGTTGGAGTCTGTCAAGGCGGATTCGGTGGTGAAACCGGTCGTGGTGCAGTATCCGGTCAATCAGGGCGCGGGCTTCGATGCGTTCATCGACGTGCTGATGATGAAGATGTACCGGTTCAAGGACGAGAACGGCACTCGCGAGGAACTCGAAATCCCTGCCGATGAAATCGAGAAGGCGAAGGCCCTCAATCAGGAACTCGTCGAGTCGGCAGCCGAATACGACGATGCTCTGATGGAGATGTATTTCGACAAGGGCACGCTGACGCAGGACGATATACGTTCGGGTCTGAAAATCGGCGTTTCCAAACGCAAGGTGATGCCGGTATTCTGCACGAGCGGCAAGCGCGACATAGGCACCAAACGCCTTATGGAGTTCATAATCAACGTCGCTCCCGGTCCTACCGTCGCTCCGGCATTCACGGCTACGGACGGTTCGGCGGTCGTGGCGGATTCGGATGCTCCGACAGTGCTGTTCGTCTTCAAGAGCCAACTCGAAGGACATATCGGCGAGATAAACTATTTCCGCGTGATTCGCGGCAGGATTACCGAGGGCATGGAACTCGTAAATGCGCGTACGGGCAACAAGGAGAAGATTTCGCAACTCTTCGCCGTGGCAGGCAAGAACCGCATCAAGGTTACCGAGTTGTCGGCAGGCGACATCGGATGTACCGTGAAACTCAAAGGCACCCGCACCAACGACACTCTGTCGGCTGCTGCCGCGCCTGTCGAAATCGAACCTATCGTCTTCCCTGAACCGCGCTACCGTGCGGCTGTCCGCGCCAAGGTGCAGGGCGACGACGAAAAGTTGGGCAAGATTCTGAACGAAGCCAAGTTCGAAGACCCGACGATTCTGGTAGAGTACTCGAAAGAGTTGAAACAGACCATCATTCAGGGTCAGGGCGAGCACCATCTCAATATTCTGCGCAACCGTATCGCGGCTGAAAACAAAATCGACATGGAGTTCTTCGCACCGAAAATCCCGTATCGCGAAACTATCACCAAGGTCGCTCAGGCGGACTATCGCCACAAAAAGCAGTCGGGCGGCGCAGGTCAGTTCGGCGAGGTTCACATGGTCATCGAACCTTATTACGAGGGTATGCCGGAGCCGACCAAGTACAAGGTGAACGGCAAGGATATAACCGTAAATATCAAGGGTAAGGAGGAGTATGACCTCGAATGGGGCGGCAAACTCCAATATTACAACTCGATAGTCGGCGGAGCGATAGATGCCCGGTTCATGCCTGCGATTCTGAAAGGCGTGATGGAGAAGATGGACGAAGGCCCGCTCACGGGTTCCTATGCCCGCGACATCCGCGTAGTGATTTACGACGGCAAGATGCACCCGGTAGATTCGAACGAAATCTCGTTCAAACTCGCTGCCCGCAACGCGTTCAAAGAGGCGTTCCGCAATGCCGGTCCGAAGATTATGGAGCCTATTTATGCCGTCGAAGTACTCACTCCGACCGAGTATATGGGTGCGGTGATGAGCGATTTGCAGAACCGTCGCGCGATGATTATGGGCATGGAGTCCGACAAGGGATTCGACCGTCTGAATGCTCGCGTGCCGCTCGCCGAGTTGTATCGTTATTCGACGACGCTTTCGTCCCTCACTTCGGGCGCGGCGACCTACACGATGCGCTTCGACACTTACGAGCAGGTGCCGTCCGACGTTCAGGACAAATTGTTGAAGGCTTACACCGATACCGACGAAGAGTAGCAAGAGCGGCAGCAGGAGGTTGCGCTCCTACGGCATCCTTAACGACTTTAAAAAGAGAGGGCCGGCAGAAATGCCGACCCTCTGTCGTTTGGCGGGAGATTGCCGGTTACGTCAGGCTCTGCATATCTATCAGTTTGGCGTAGATGCCGTTGCGTGCCATAAGTTCGGCGTGGGTGCCTTGCTCGGCGATGCGTCCCTGCTCGATGACGATGATTTTGTCGGCATTGTGGATAGTGCTCAACCGATGGGCGATAATTACCGACGTGCGTCCTTTCAGCAGCGAGTTCAGGGCATCCTGCACGAGTTTCTCGCTCTCGGTGTCGAGTGCCGATGTAGCCTCGTCGAGAATCAGGAATTCAGGATTTTTCAGTATGGCGCGGGCGATGCTCAATCGCTGACGCTGACCGCCCGAAAGTTTCGTTCCGCGGTCGCCGATGTTGGTTTCGTATCCTTCGGCGCACTCCATGATGAACGAGTGGGCATTGGCTATTTTTGCCGCGTTCTCGATTTCCTCCTGCGTCGCGCCATCCTTGCCGAGTGCTATGTTGCCCGCAATCGTGTCGTTGAACAATACGGTCTCCTGCGAAACGAGGCTAAAATGGGCATGCAGCGACTCCTGCGTATAGTCGCGTATCGATACGCCGTCTATCAGAATGTCGCCCTGCTGCGGGTCGTAGAATCGCGCCATGAGTTCGCTGAGCGTCGATTTGCCGCCGCCCGATGCTCCGACGAGGGCGACGGTTTCGCCCTTGCGGATGTCGAACGATATGTCGTGGATGATTTCGCGAGAGTCGTCGTAGGAGAACGATATGTCGCGGAATTCGATTTTGTCCTTGAAGCCTCCGAATTCCCGTGCGTCCGGCTTGTCGGTGATTTCGCTGCGGGCATCGATTATCGAGAATATCCGTTCGCCGGCAGCCACACCCTGATTGATATTGGCGAACTGGTCGATGAACGAACGGACGGGTCGGGTGATTTGCGAGAATGCCGCTACGAAAGCGATGAAACCCGCCGCGCTGAGCGAACCTTTCGTAACGAGCGAACCGCCGAAGATAAGCACTATCGCGACTACCGTGATGCCGAGAAATTCGCTCATCGGCGATGCCAACTGCTGGCGGCGCGCCATGTAGAGCATCAGCCGCGAGAGTTCGGCGTTGATGTCGTGGAACTTCTTCACCACATACGACGTGGCGTTGTAGGTCTTGATGATTTTTATTCCGGACAGCGATTCGTCGAGTACGCTCACGAGTTCGCCCTGCCGCTGCTGACTTTGGCATGCAGGGTTGCGCAGGCGTTTGACGATGCTGCCGATAAGCAGTCCGACGAACGGCAGGAACACTATCGAGAAGAGCGATAGTTCCCACGAAATCTTTATCATCAGAAACAGATAGCCCAGTATCAGGAACGGTTCGCGGAACGCCACTTGCAGAGTGTTGGTGATGCAGAACTGCACCATCGCGACGTCGGACGTGATTTTCGATATGATGTCGCCCTTGCGCTGATCGCTGAAATAGCCCACGTGCATGTTGATGATGTTGTCGTACATTTCGTTGCGCATGCGTTGCAGCGTGCGGGTGCGCATCGACTCGACGGTGTACGCGCTCAAATAACGGAACAGGTTGCTGAACATGTTCATGATGACGAGCAGCGTGGCGAGCATCGTAAGCACGTAGGCGACGTTGAACTCCTCTCCGAACATCTGCGTGTAGATGTAGTTGAGCATCCGCTGCATCCCCTCGCTGTTGAAAGCGAGTTTCGGCATTTCGTAGGTCGGCACGAACGAGAACCCCTCGGAGAACATGGCGTTCAGAATCGGGATTATCATCGCGTAGTTGAAAGTGTTGAACACCGCATGGAGTGCGGCATAGAAGAAATACGGAACGGCGTACCTTCCGAGCGGTTTTGCGAAGCCTAAAAGGCGGAGATATGTTTTGAACATTTCGTTTCGGTCAATAGTTTGAGTCTATATCAGCCCCTCCTCGCGATATTCGTGTACGGCATCGATGTAGTGCTGTATGGTCTCTTTCATCGGCATGAACGACTTCCCGCCTGCGGCATTGCGGTGCCCGCCGCCGTTGAAGTAGCGGCGTGCGAACTGATTCACATCGACATCGCCGCGGGAACGCAGCGACACGCGGATGAACTCGTGCTGTTCGGAAAACATCGCCGACATTTTCATCTTCTTGACAGTGAGCGGATAGTTCACGAAGCCCTCGTTGTCGCCGGGTTGGAACCAGAATCGGCGCATTTCATCCTCGGTCAGCGACATGTAGGCAACCGTACCTTTCAGAAGGGTTTTCATCTTGCGGTTTATCGTGTAGCCGAGCAGTCGTGCGCGACCTTCGGTGAAAGAGTTATAGACGTTGTTGTATATTTTCGGGATGTCGATTCCCGTCTCAGCCAGTGCGGCGACGGCGCGGAACAACCCGGGCGTGAGATTCGAGAATGCGAAATTGCCGGTGTCGGTCATTATGCCGACATAGAGTTGCGTCGCGACGGTCGGCGTCAGATACTCCATTCCGAACGCCTGTTCGATGAGCGAGTATACGATGAATGCCGTGGATGAAGATTCGGGATAGGAGAACATCAAATCGAACCGCTCGTCGGGAGTCGGATGATGGTCGATAAGCACGCGGGCGGCTTTGGTCTCGGCTTCGAGAACCTTGCTCAAATCTTCGAGGCGCGACATGCTGCTCATGTCGGCGCAAACGATGATGTCCGCACTCTCGACCGCGCGTTCGGCGCGGTGTTCGGTGTCGCTGCGGTAGATGACAATCTCCTTGGAGCGCGGAATCCAGTCGAGATAGTACGGGAACTTGTTCGGCACTATGCAGGTCGGGTTGTGCCCGAGCGCGCGCAGCACCTCGGCAAACGCCAACGACGAGCCTATCGCATCGCCGTCGGGATTGGTGTGCGATACGATAACCACGTTGCTCGGTCGTTCGAGCAGACGTTTTAGTTTTTCTATGCTCGAATAGTCTATGTTCATACTGACAAAGATATGAATAAACGAGTGCAATGCCAAATTTATTTGTGCATTGGCGGATGAAAGCCGCTAAAACGGTGTCGAATGTACTAATAATTTGCTGAAAAATCGCAAAAAGACCGTAAATAACGAGAAATACGGTTACAGAAGGGAAAAGTAGGACTTTTCGGAACATTCCCGACGGCGTGCGGAGTTCGCTGCCGGTCGCGACATGCGCAGCGGCGCGGGAAGCCTAATTCTACTTTCCGCGCCGCTGTCGTCGATTGGATGCCGCCGGGTGGGGGTTAGAACTTTCCGGCGAGAGCGGCTGCCTGATTGCAACCGTCCGTGCCGGCGATGTCGCCGACATTCAGTACGCCCGGAACGAGCACTTCGCCGACCATCTCCCATTTCAGCAGGGCGGCTGTGCGTTCGACAGGTATGCGGACTCCGTCCATGACCGATGCGTCGTGCTCCTCGCAGCATGCGATCAGCCCGCATTTCTTGCCGGCGATGTTCTTTCCGCCGATGACCAGAGAGTACAGTTTGTCTATCGCGCCCTTGATTTGTGCCGGAATCGAATACCAGTATACCGGCATCGAGAATATCACCGCATCGGCTTCGAGCAGTGCCGGAGCGATAGTGTTGAAATCGTCGTCGAACGAGCAGGCTTTGCCCGTCTTGCAGCAGGTTTCGCATGCGTGGCAGCCGCCGATGTTCATGAATGCGGCATCGAAACGGCGTATCGTATGCCCGAGCGATTCGGCAGCCTTGATGAATGCGTCGGTCATGGCGAAACTGTTGCCATTTCTGCGCGGACTGCCTGTGATTACAACTATTTTCATGTCGTTATTTTTTTATGGTGTCCGAATTCTGGTTGTAGGCTTTCGCCACGCATCGCCATTCGCCGTCGATTTTCAGCATCAGCAGATAATCGGTGAAATCGATGCGCCCGCCCCATTTCTCTTCCAATACGCGTACGACCGCCAGATTCTCCTCCACGGCGACCACGTCGATTCGCGCCTTGAACTCTTTGCCGGCGGCTACCGTATCGACGTTCTTGTAAAACTGCCCGATTGAACCGTGTTCCAATTCGCCGTCGAGATAGCCGAACAGAACGGCTTCGTCCACGAACAACTCTTTGGCGTACCGGCTGTCGCCCTCGGCGACGCTCTTTACGAACTTCGCGGCGGCCTCCTCGACCGCACGATACTCGGATATGCTTGCTCTCATGACATTCGATTGTTTTAGATTTCCAATACGATGCAAAAGTATCGCATATATCGTGCATTATCAAGTACCGAATAATTTTTCATGTACCGATAATTTATTCCATATATGATATTCGCGGCATTATGTCTATCTTTGCACCGAAAAGAAACGATGCCATGTACGAAAGAAAGATTCCTGTCGATATGGACTGCCCGCTTCGACTGACGATGAGCCTAATCGATTCCAAATGGAAGTCGTGCATACTCGACGAACTCCGTTATCGTTCGATGCGTCCGAGCGAACTGCACAAGGCTCTGCCCGAAGCGGCACCGCGCGTGCTGGACATTCAGTTGAAGGAGTTGGTCGAGGACGGGTTGGTCGGGAAGACCATCTATCCCGAATTGCCTCCGCGGTCGGAATATGCCGTTACGCCGCTCGGCATGACGCTGATTCCGATAATAGACGCCATGCTCCGTTGGGGCGAGGAGCATCGGGAGGTGTTCGCTGCCAAGTACGGCGAGCGATAAAACCCTATGCACTTTCGCTGCCGGTCTGTTCCTCTGCCGTCTGCATCTCCCGTTTCGCCGCTGCTTTCTCGCGCTTCGCATAGTCGGCGCACCAAGGGCGGATGCCGCAGCCGGCGCATTTCGGAGCGCGGGCAGTGCAGACGTAGCGTCCGTGGAGAATCAGCCAGTGGTGGGCTATCGGCAGCAGGTGCGACGGAATGGCGGCTTCGAGTTGCCGTTCGGTCTGCACGGGATTCTTCGCTCCGTGCGTCAGCCCGATTCGCGCCGATACGCGGAATACGTGCGTATCGACCGGCATAACCTCCTTCCCCCAAATTACCGCGCCGACCACGTTCGCCGTTTTGCGTCCGACCCCGGGCAGCCGCTGCATCTGTTCGAGATCGCTCGGCACCTCGCCGCCGAACTCCGCACAGAGCATCTTCGCCATCGCCGCAAGATTTTTCGCCTTGTTGTTGGGATAGGAGATGCTGCGGATGTATGGGAAAATGTCGTCTGCCGTCGCCTCCGCCATCTTCTGCGGCGTGGGAAACGCCTCGAAAAGCGCGGGAACGGTCATGTTCACCCGTCTGTCGGTGCATTGCGCCGACAGAATCACCGCCACGAGCAGTTGGAACGGCGTCTCGTAATGCAACTCCGTTTCGGCGGCCGGCATGTTTTCGGAGAACCAGCCGATGACTCCTTCGTATCGTTGTTTGAGCGTCATGGTTTAAGTTTCGTAAGTTTGGCAAGCCGTGCGAGCAGCGTCTTTTCGCCATACTGCTCGAAATCGACCACGAGTTTGCTGTCCCCCGCCATGGGTTCGATGCGCACGATGAGTCCGCGACCGAATTTGACGTGTTCGACGCGGTCGCCCTCCGCGTACCCGCACGGAACGCTGCCGGCTGCGGATGCGCCCGACGAAACGTTCACGCGGCGCATGTTGGAAGTGTTGAACGTCGGCTGCGGAGGCTGTATCCGTATTTCGGGTCTGCGGTGCGGTTCTTCGTCGGATTTGCGGGTCGAGTTCTGCTGATAGCGGACGTCGAACCGTCTGCGCAGAATGTCGATAGCCGATTCGCCGGGGTCGCTGTCGTCCGAAATCCGTCCCGTGCCGTGCTGCGCCCCCCGGACATCGAAATCGGCATCGACGAAGCGGCTGTCTATTTCGGCGAGAAAGCGGCTCGGTCGCGAGAACTCCATGTCGCCCCATTTGAAACGCATCTCCGCGCACGAAAGCGTGGCTGCGCATTTCGCCCGCGTAAGGGCGACGTAAAACAGCCTGCGCTCCTCCTCCAAACCCTCCACGGTCTCCATAGCCCGCATCGACGGGAAGAGGTTTTCCTCGCAGCCGACGATGAAAACGTATTTGTATTCCAGCCCCTTGGCTGAATGTACGGTCATGAGCGTAACCTTGTTGCGGCTCTCGGGCTCCTCGTCGTCCATGTCGGTCAGGAGCATGACGTTCTGCATCCATTCGTCGAGCGTCGCCTTTTCGAACTCCTCCCGCTCGCCGTTGCGGATTTCGGCTTCGCAACGCTCGTTGAAATCCTGCATCGAGTTGAGCAACTCCTCGATATTGTCCACGGCCGATGTCGCTTCGGGCGAGTTCTGCGAACGGTACGACGCGAGCAGCCCCGACCGTGTCGCCACCTCCATGCCGAAGTCGTACAGCCCCTTCGCCTCGCGTTCGAGTGCCAGCGAACGTATCATGCCGACGAACTCGCCGACCTTGCGAACGATAGTCTTTTCGACGGGGTCCTGCTGCGGCGTGCCGACGAGCGTATCGACCGCCTCCCACATCGAAACGCTGCGCGACCGGGCGATATCCTCGATTCGCCGGACGGTCGTGTCGCCGATTCCGCGTGCCGGAGTGTTGATTATGCGCTTGAAGGCTTCGTCGTCGCGCGGATTGACGACCAGTCGGAAATAGGCGAGCATGTCCTTTATCTCCTTGTGGTCGTAGAACGAGTTGCCCTTGTATATTTTATAAGGTATGCCCTTGCGGCGCAGCGACTCTTCGAGTACGAGCGACTGGTTGTTGGTGCGGTAGAGTATCGCCGCTTCGCTCCACTCGTCGCCGCTCGCGCGTATGCGGTCGCGCAGTTCGGAGGTTATCATTTCGGCCTCCTCGCGGTCGGTGTAAGCCTTGATTATGCGAATCTTCTCGCCCGTTTCGCCCGCCGAGAAACAACGCTTCTTCATCCGCTTGGAGTTATGCTCGATGATAGAGTTCGCGGCATCGACTATGGTCTGCGTCGAACGGTAGTTCTGTTCGAGTTTGAAGACCATCGCATCGGGGTAGTCGCGCTGGAACGAGAGTATGTTTTCGATTTTCGCCCCGCGGAACGAGTAGATGCTCTGCGCATCGTCGCCCACGACGCATACCTTCGAGTTTTTCAGCGACAGACGGCGGATGATGATGTACTGGGCGTAGTTGGTGTCCTGATACTCATCGACCAAAATATACCGGAACAGGTCCTGATAGCGTTCGAGCACATCCGGACAGTCGCGCAGCAGAATATTGGTCTGCAACAGCAAATCGTCGAAATCCATCGCTCCGTTCTGCTTGCAGCGGCGGCAGTATTCGGCGTAGATGTCGCCGAATTCGGGCGTCTGGCTCCTGCGGTCGTCCGCCGACAGGACGGGGTTGGCGATGTATGCTCCGGGCGTTACCAGCCCGTTCTTGTAAAACGATATGCGCGAGGCAATGTTCGCGGGTTTGTACTTGTCGTCGTTCAGCCCCTTCTCCTTGATTATCGTTTTTACGAGGTTCTTGGCATCGTTCGAATCGTAAATCGTATATGTCTGCGGAAACCCTATCCGTTCGGCATTCTCGCGCAGGATTCGCGAAAATACGGAGTGGAACGTGCCCATGCGTATGTAGCGGCTCCTGCCGCCCACGATTGCCGTGATGCGTTCGCGCATCTCGGCGGCAGCCTTGTTGGTGAATGTCAGTGCGAGTATGTTGTGCGGCTGTACGCCCTGCTCTATCATGTAGGCTATGCGCGAGGTGAGCACGCGGGTTTTGCCCGAACCCGCACCGGCGATGATGAGCGACGGCGAGTCGTAGTTCATAACCGCCTCGCGCTGGGCGGGATTGAGTCCTTCGAGTATATCGGATGCCATTTTTCGGTGGAAATATCTTCGGCAAAGATAGTGATTTTTCGGCAAGGCGTGAGATATTCTTCAAAGTCCTTAAAAGTCTTTAAGGGCATTAAAGACTTTTTTATTACTTTTGCCGAAAAAGAAACGATTATGGACATAGCACAGGCCAAACGCAAGGAGAACATAGCCGAATACATACTCTATCTCTGGCAAATCGAGGATTTGCTCAGGGCGTTGCAGTTCAGCCCCGAAGCCGTGTATTCGCAACTCGTCGAGCCGCGGGACATACCGCAGGAGCAGAAGCGTGTTTTTCTGATGTGGTATATGGACATCGCCGATCTGCTGCGCAAGGAGGGCAAGGAGCAGAGCGGGCATCTCGATCATACGCTTCATCTGATTGCCGATCTCCACAATCTGCATCTGCAACTTCTGTCGCTGCCGGTCGGCAGGGAGTACCGCGAAAAATACGCCCGTCTCGCTCCATGCATTCCGACGCTGCGGGCGATTTTGGGCAGGGAGGCGACCAACGATACCGAACTGTGCTTCCGCGCGCTCTATGCCGCGATGCTCTACCGCATCAAGGGCGAGGGCGAAAAGGCGGTCGAGGATACGTTGGAGTACGTTTCGCCGGCAATCGCCGAATTGAGCGCAATGTACCGCAAGGTCGAGCGCGGAGAGGTAGACCTCTTTAAAAATGAGTAAAAAATCGGCATTTCCTTTGCAAAATTAAAAAATCGTTATACCTTTGCACTCCGCATGCGTTGTTTCCGGACGGCGGCATGCAACCGATTGAAACCGATGAAACAATAAAAACGAGATAGTTATGGCAATGAAGAGAACTTATCAGCCTTCGCGTCGCAAGAGAATCAACAAGCACGGATTCCGCGCGAGAATGGCTACTGCCAACGGTCGCAAGGTGTTGGCTGCACGTCGTGCGAAAGGTCGCAAGAAACTGACTGTTTCCGACGAATCGACGTTCAAGTACGCTTAATTTGCGGTCGGGGTCCCGTGTGAGATTCCCGTTGTCCGTGAACGGATTAAGAGACTGCCCGAATCATCGGCGGTCTCTTTTCGTGTTCGTAAGGGTGGGGACGGTCGGCGCATTCGGTGCGACAATGGTATGCAATTTGCCGAACAGTGCATGAATCAAAATGTATCGACTATGAAAACCAACAACACCAAGACGGATAACACGAAATCCGGCGCAGTCAAAACGGGCGGCACAAAGACGACCGACAGCGCAAAGTCTCCGAATGCCAAAGCCGGCAAGTCGAAGACGAAGGAGTCATACGACGACGAATCGCAGTGGAACGACTCCGAATCGGGTTCGCCGAAAAGCAGCGAGACGGGCGGCGACGATTTTCACGAATTTTTCGTGGACCAAATCAAGGATATCTATTGGGCTGAAAAACACCTGAAAAAGGGGCTGGAAAAGATGCGCCGTTCGGCGACAAGCCCCAAACTGGCGGCCGTGTTCGAGAAACACTATGGCGAGGGAGACAGGCAGATAGCCGTGCTGGAAGAGATTTTCG
The DNA here is from genome assembly GCA_964427035.1 of uncultured Alistipes sp. Taxonomy (GTDB): domain Bacteria; phylum Bacteroidota; class Bacteroidia; order Bacteroidales; family Rikenellaceae; genus Alistipes. Next base: position 27,976 of record CAYRSF010000060.1, on the reverse strand, counting down.
CCCTGCTCGGCGAGAAACCCGAGGCGAAACGATGCGAGGCTATGGCGGGACTGCTCGAAGAGGCAGACAGCATGGTCAGCGACACCAAGCGCAACAGTTTCGTGCGCGATGCGGGGCTGATTCTCGCGGCTCAAAAGGTCGAGCATTACGAAATAGCGACCTACGGAACGTTGTGCGCACTGGCTGAATATCTGCCCGAAAAGAAAATCAAGCGATTAATCGAACGCACGCTGGCTGAGGAGAAGAAAGCCGACCAGTTGCTGACGAAACTCGCCGAAGATTTCGTGAACGAGAGCGCGGCTGTGGAGTAGCAGACCGCTTTCGGGAATGGTCGAGCCGCGCTATCAGCACGGCTCGACTTTGTTTCTTTAAAGTCCTTAAAGTCTTTAAAGTCTTTAAGGACGCGAACTAAAACCGCTTCATTATCGCATAGATTTCGAAAGCGAAGCCGCCCACGACGAGAATCGGGGCGAGGGTGATGCGCCGCCACGAGAATATCTCGTAGTGGAACTCTTCGGGAGTGGCTGCTCCGCCGCCCGACATGAGAACGAATCCGAGTACGATTATCGCCGCACCGACAAGCAGCAGCACGTAGTTGCGCATTGCGAGCGGCATTTTGCCGTCGTTGCCGTCGGTTATGCCGTTGAACCGGGCGACGAGTCTGTTCCACATCTTTTTCATATCAATAAAGGTATATCTTGTTCGACTTCATGTTCACGAATTTGTTCACGGCGAATATGGTGAACAATATCGCCACCGTAATGCCCGCAACGACCATTATTCCGGCGATTATGCCTATCCGTTCGAGTTGCGCCGGGATTCCGATTTCCGGAATGTTGGCGTCCAGCCCGTACAGTGCTGCGGCGAAAAGTGCGGTGGCTATCGCTCCGGCAATCAGCCCCTGCATCGCGCTCGAACCGATGAAAGGCTTCATGATGAACCACTTGGTTGCGCCGACGAGTTTCATCGTGTTGATAATCTGACGGCGCGAGTAGATTGCGAGCCGGATAGTGTTGTTGAGCAGTATCAGCGAAATGACGAGCATCGTTCCGCCGAACAGCAGCAGTATCAGTTGCAGGGTGTCGAGCACCGAGTGCATCTTTTCGATGAACATTTCGGGATAGGTCGTCCGCTCCACGCCCTCTATCGCCGAACTCTGTGCGACGAATGCGGCGAGAGCCTCCTTGTCCGCCGACCGTGCGGACAGAGTTACGTCGAACGAGTCGGGCAGCGGATTGTCGCCCGTCAGTCCCTCTATGTCCACGGCGAATGCCTTGCGGAACTCCTCGTCGGCGAGTTTGTCATCTTTTGACACGAACTTTATGTCCGCCGTCATCTCGTTCGAGGCGAGTATCGACGAAATGCTGTCGCGCTGCGCCTCCGTCAATCCGTCGCGCAGTTCCACTATCATCGTTACGCTTTCGCGCATCGTCGCGGCGGTCGAGAGCACCGACGACATCAGATAGCCGACCGTTCCCATGAGGAACAGTACGAGGGCGATGCTCACGGTCGAAACCATGTAGGAACGCCGCACTCTCCGTTTGAGAGCCTTATCGCTGTTTCTTGCCATAATACGCGTAGTATAATATTGTTAATATCGATGCAATGAATATCATTATCGAACATGCGAGCGTGATTCCCTCGCTCATGCCCCACATCGGCGCACGGAACCGCCATTCGACCGTATGCCGACCTGCCGGCAGCCGGGCGGCACGCAGAATGTAGTCGGCACGGAAATAGGGGGCTTCCGCTCCGTCCACGTACATCGTCCAGCCGTCGGGGCAGTATATCTCCGAGAATACTGCAACCGCTTCGCCGTCAGCCGTATATTCGTATTTCAGATAGTTCGGTCTGTACTCCGTCAGCCTGATTTCGCCCGTACCGAAGGCGGAGCCGGCGGCCGGTGCGAATTCGTCCGATATGACGGCGATTTTTTTCAGGTCCGTTTTGCCGAGCATCTCCAATTCGCGTTTCGCACTCTCGACCGGAAGCGTCTCCCCGACGAACCATGCCGCACCGTTGGCGGAGTGCCGTTCGACGACTTCGCCGTTGCGGGTGATGATGTATTTCGTGTCGAGCATGTCGAACACTCCCTCGTCGCCGCGGTTGAGATAGCGGTCGATTATGTCCTGATAGCGTCCGAGTTTCGCACCGTGATAGCCGCCTACCGAACGGTGGAACATCGATGTCGTGGCGTCGTTGAAAGGCGATACCGAGAGGTTGAGCACCCTGTAACCGAGCGTCTTGTCCGCCATGATTTCACGGTCGGCATCGGTCGGCGCGATTTGCGCCCTGCGTGCAGCAACGAATCTGTCATAAGGCGAATAGCGCAAATCTATCGGAATCATGTCGAGCATAATCCAGCCGGCAAGCATCGCGGCGAGCCAGATACGCCGAATGCGTCCGACGGCGAATAGCAGAACCGAAACCGCAGCCGCTGCGACGAATCCGAACGACCGCCACGCGTCGCGGCTCAATATCTCGCCGCGTTCCTGCGCCATGGCGTCGGCGACCGACCAGCCCAACTCGTCGTGCACGCCTTTGCGTATATACTCCTCGCCGCCCGACTGTTCGAACATGTAGCGGAACTGCTCGCTCATCATTTCGCCGCTCGCCTCGCGGTCGAAATCGAAAAGCGAACCGCCGAACAGGGCGAAAAACAGTGCGATGCCTCCCACCGTGCCTGCGGCGATTCCGGTCGCCCGCAGCACTCTGCGCCGTTGCTCCGGCGTGCGTTCGCCTGCGGCGCAGTTCCATAGTTTCCATACTCCTATGCCGGCGAGCAGCGGTATGCTCCACTCCAAGACGACGAGTGCCATGGATACCGTGCGGAACTTGTTGTAGAGCGGCAGATATTTGAAACACAATTCGGTGAACCACATGAAGTTATGCCCCCACGCCAGCAGCAGTGCGAGCAGACTCGGCACGAGAATCCACCAGCGGTTTCGATTGCCGGCGAGCAGTGCGCCGAGCAGCGCGAGGAATATGGCTGCCGCACCGAGATAGGTCGGACCGGCGGTATACGGCTGCGCGCCCCAGTAGGTCGGCAGTTGTGTGGCGAACGAACTCAATCCCAACTCTTTCAGCGACTCGGCAACCGCTCCGTCAGCCGAAAATGCCGAAGCCGAACTGCCGCCCGCGAAATCGGGTATCAGCATGTTCCAACTCTCGCCTATGCCGTAACTCCATGCAGTGGCGTATTGCAAATCGAGTCCGTGCGATGCCGCTGCGTCGTCCGCCACCTCCGAACCGCCGCGAATGGTGCTGCCGGTGTGTTGCGCCGTGTACCAGAGCGGAGCGAAGTTGGAGCCGAGTGCGAGCAGGGCTGCCGCTGCGAGTATGCCCGTGCGCCGAACGAAATCGGGCAGATGACGCTCCCGGATTGCGAATACGAAATCGCTGACCCACAATGCGGCTGCGACGATTACGAAATAGTATGTTATCTGCGGATGGTTCGCTCCGATTTCGAGCGATGCGAATAGTGCGGTGAGCGTTCCGCCGAGCCATTTCCGACCGCGCAGCGTCATGAATATCGCTCCCGTCATCGCCGGAGCGAATACCAAAGCCCACATCTTGGTAACGTGCCCTGCGCCGATAATCAGGAAAAAGTAGGTCGAAAGCCCGTAGGCGAGCCCGGTTACGATTCCTATCCACGGCGACATGCCCATCATCGCAATCATCAGCCATGCGGCGAACATGGCGAAGAAGATGAATCCCGCCGGAGTGTTCACGATGCCGAGAATCCGGTCTGCCGTCTGTTTGACTATCTGTGCCGGATAACGGATGTTGATGAGGTATGCCGGCATGCCGCCGAACATCGCCCCCGTCCACTGCGGGTCTTCGCCGTATTCGGTGCGGCATTCGCGTATGTCCCGGCTCATGCCGTCGAATTGCTGTATGTCGTGCTGCGGCAGAATGCGCCCTTCGAACTGCGGGGCGAAGCATACCGCGCTCACGACGAAGAACAGCAGCATTGCCGTCAGTGTCGGTGCGGCTTTGCGAAGTATGTCGGTAAAACGTGTCATAAACAATGTCATTAAAGTCCTTAAAGTCTTTAAGCGCGTTAAGGACTTTAAGGATGGCGGGTCTGCGCGCTGTTGCGACCCTTTGTCAGCCCAAAGATAGAAAAAATATGGATTTGGGGAGTGCGCATAACGAAAAATCACTATCTTTGGCAAAGATATACGATTAATATGACGACACTCGATGCAATTCGCAAGCCGATTGAGGAGGATTTGAACCGTTTCGACGATTTCGTTCGTCGCAATTTCAACGAGAGGGGGAACTCGCTGCTTGCACAAATGTTGGATTACGTGCTTTCGTCGCGCGGCAAGGGGCTGCGGCCTGCGATAGTGATGCTTTCGGCAGGGGCGTCCTCGCCGTCGGGAGGGTTCGGCAAGCGTACGATGCTCGCCGGAATGCTTTTGGAGATGATTCATGTGGCATCGCTGATTCATGACGACGTGATAGACGAATCGGACATGCGCCGCGGACGTGCGTCGGTGAATGCCCGCTGGCAGTCGCGCAACGCCGTTATCGTCGGCGACTACATTCTTGCACGGAATATGGACATCGGACTGATGAGCGGACAGTACGACCTGCTCACCCACATAATAGGCAACATGTCGATGTTGTGCGAAGGCGAGATACTTCAAAGCGACCACGCCGGCAAACTCGATACGTCGCGCGAGGCTTATTTCGACATCATATACAAGAAGACGGCGAGTCTGTTCGGCTCGTGCGCTTCGTCGGGAGCGATGTCGGTCGGGGCATCGCCCGAGAGGGTGAAGCGCATGCAGCAATACGGCGAGGCTTTGGGAATGGCGTTCCAGATTGCGGACGACGTTCTCGACTATTCGCTCGACAACCATACCGGAAAACCTTGCAACAACGATTTGCGCGAACGCAAAATAACGCTGCCGCTCATCGAGGCTCTCGATGCGGCGGACGAGGGGTTGCGCGCCGAGGTAATGTCGCATCTGGAACGGTGCGCCGAGGAGGAGAGCAGCGTGGTGTTCGTGCGCGATTTCGTGCGCGATTACCGCGGTGTCGAATGCGCACGGAAAACGATGGAGCAGTACGCATTGAAGGCGGCGTCGCTGCTTTCGGAGTGCGAACCGTCGCCGTATCGCGATTCGCTGGCGAACCTCTGTTCGTATGTGGTCGAACGGGACAGATAATACACGAGATAAACAACAGAAAACCTTAAAAACAAACTTCAAATGGAAAAGGCAGAACAGAAAAATTTCACTTTGCCCATTATCATGATGTTTGCGCTCTTCTTCATGATCGCATTCGTTACCGGATTGCAGAATCCGCTGGGCGTAATCGTAAAAGACCAGTTCGATTTGGCGAACTGGCAGTCGCAGTTGGGCAATGCCGCCAATTTCATCGCGTATGCGTTCATGGGAATTCCGGCGGGCATGATGCTTTCGCGCATCGGCTACAAGCGTACCGCACTGACGGCTATCACGGTCGGTTTCATCGGTGTCGCGGTGATTTATCTGGGCGGACAGACCGAGAATTTCTATATCTATCTCGCCGGGGCGTTCATCGGCGGATTCTCGATGTGCATGCTCAACACGGTGGTCAATCCGATGCTCAACACCATCGGCGGCGGAGGTAACAAAGGCAACCAACTCGTGCAGTTCGGCGGTTCGTGCAACTCGCTGGGCGCAACGATAGTTCCCGTGCTCGGCGGCTATCTGATGGGCTCGGGCAACACTATCGCGAGCACGTCGCCCGCACTGTGGCTGGCTATGGGAATCTTCCTCCTCGCATTCGCGGTGCTCTATCTGACCGATATTCCGGAACCGTTCGTAATGTCGGAAAAGAAGAAAGCGAAGGACGAACATTCGGCTTTGTCGTTCCGCCACTTCATCCTCGGTACGGTCGGCATCTTCGTTTATGTCGGCATCGAGGTGGGCATTCCGAATATCGCCAACCTCTATATGACGGGTTCTGCCCAGACGGGCGGTCTCGGCATCGCAGGTTCGACGGCGGGTATGATTATAGGTATCTACTGGCTGCTGATGCTCGTGGGACGTCTTATCGGAGGCGCGCTCGGCGCACGGTTCTCGTCGAAAACGATGCTTACGACGGTTTCGGCTGCCGGAATTCTGCTCGTGGTTCTGGCGATGTATCTGCCGTCGGTGGAGGTGATGATGCCGGCGTTCGACAACAAGACGCTTTCGTTCGCTCTCGAAGCCGTTCCGGTAAACGTCATGCTGCTGATGCTCTGCGGTCTGTGCACCTCGATTATGTGGGGCGGAATCTTCAACCTCGCGGTCGAGGGTTTGGGCAAATATACCTCCATGGCATCGGGTCTGTTCATGGTGATGGTTTGCGGCGGCGGTATCCTGCCTGCGATTCAGGGCTGGATTGCCGACAAGACGAACTATATGGCGTCGTACTGGCTTATCGTGGCGATGCTTCTCTACCTGCTCTTCTATGCCCTCATCGGCTCGAAGAACGTGAACAAGGATATTCCGGTGGAGTAGCCGCACAACTTTTTTAGAGACCTTAACGACTTTAAGGACTTTAACGACAACATTAAACAATCCGCCCGCAGGTTTGATAATCTGCGGGCGGGTTTGTGTTTGCGGAAACGTGGAGGCTGCTCAGTTTCGAGTTCGGCGGGCATTTTATTGTATAATACGGCAAATTGATTAAAGATAATTAATAATCAATATTGATTTTCAGATTTGTTTTGCCGAAATTTGTAGCGACAATACCCCGAAATGTGTTTGTTATATAAAAAACATTTCCTACCTTTGTTGCGCTGTTGCAAAACAGCAGACATATTTTACAGGAAGTGTTTAGACATTATCCTTATCGCGAAATCTGGTAAATTTCAAAGTGCAAGGATAAATCAATACGAACACATCACCGTTTATGGCATTGTTTTGCGATAATGCCGTTCGGTGTGGGGTATTGTTTATTTGTACTTGGGCATACCAGAGCCTCGCGATAGATAAACTAATCAATCCCACACTTCCTTTTTTGTATCAGCGCATGCGGAAGGGATTGCCCGGCGCGAAAAATTCTAAACAAAATGAAGAAACTGGCATTATTGATTGCATCTACGATGCTCATGGGGTCGTTGTGCCAGGCCCAGAACCCCGATGATTACAAGACCTTTATCAAAGAGCGCAAGGCGATGTCTTCGTTTACGCGCGATCAGATGAAAGCCAAAGTGTCCAAAGATGCCAAAAAGGAGGCGAAACGACTTGCGAAAGAGGGATGGACAGTCGCTCCGGGCTCGCTTCCTATCGAACGGCAGTTAGACCGCATCTACACGATGCAGTATGAACTGGACATGAACACAGGATTGCCTAAATATATAAAAGGAGAGGCGATTACGATAGGCGAGAATTACGATGCCGCGAAGATGCAGGCTTCGGCACTGGCGAAAATCGACCTTGCGGGAAATATCCAGACCGAAGTGGCTGCGCTCGTCGAAACGCGCGTAGCGAACAATCAACTTCAACCGGAACAGGCCGTGTCGGTGTCCAACTCCGTCATGGGTGCGAAGAATATGATTTCGCAGAGCATCGGTCGCACGATAGGCGGATTGGAGATGTATCGTCAGTTGAGAAACCGCAACAAGGAGGTTCGGGTGCTGATATTCTATAACAGCGATATGGCGATGTCGGCTGCGAAAAAGGTTATTCGCGAGGACATGGAGAAGAAAGCGGATAAACTGGTGGATCAACTCGACAAGATTCTCGGATTCTAACAGTCGATCATGCGTACAGTAGTTTTTCTGTTGTTTCTGTGCATCTGTCCTGCGGCGTTTGCCCAAAAGATGGTCGCGGTCAGCGGCGAGTATGTCTACTATCCGCCCGAGAACGTATCTATCGAGCAGGCGAAGCGTACTGCCGTCGAGCGTGCGCGGGTGGATGCCATAGCGAAAGAGTTCGGCACCGATGTTTCGCAGACCAATACGGTCGCTATTGCGAGTGCGGATGACAAGTCGGAGACGACATTCAACGCCTCGGCTTCGACGGAGGTCAAGGGCGAGTGGGTCGCCGATACGAAAGAACCCGAAATATCGATAGGCTACGACGGCGGAATGTTAGCCGTTTCGGCGAAGGTTTGGGGCAGGATACGCAGGAAAAACGGGGCTTCGGTCGAACTGGCGATAGAGATTCTGTGTAACGGCATCGAGAGCGAAAGATTCGGAGACGGCGACCGGCTGTCCATCGGATTCAAATCGCCTGTCAATGGGTATCTGTCGATATATCTCGTGGACGACACTGTACGCAGGGCTTACTGCCTGCTGCCGTATGAGAACGAAGGCGGTATTGCCCGCGAGGTGAAAAACAATACGGAATATACGCTGCTTTCGTCCGCCGACCCGAAATATCCGTATCGCGAGGCGACGATTCTGACGACTGACAAGGCTGTCGAGGTAGACAGGCTCGTGTTTGTGTTTTCGGAGCAACGGTTCGTGATGCCGCTGACCGAAAACGGCGAATACCTGCCCGAATTGGCTCTGGCGGATTTCGAGCGATGGCTCCAACGCAACAGAATCAAGGATGAAAGTATGTGCGTCGTGGAAAAACAGGTGGAAATAAAAAAATGAGATATATGTATAAGAGAATAAAGTTGGTTGTATTGATATCGGCATTGTTTGCCGTCGGTTTCGGAACAACTGCTGCTGCCCAGACTGCTACGGTTTATGTTTTGAGAAATTCGGTTGTCGCAGCGATGGTCAAATTCCCAATTGCCGTAAATGATATGCATGTGGGGAAGATAGGTCCTAAAAAGTATATCGAATGTACGGTCCCTGTCGGCAGCGTATCTGTTTCGAGCGTGTCGGAGAAGGTGAATAAACTTGAATTTGTCGCTGAATCCGGACATAAATATTATGTCGTGGTAACCCCAGCGATGGGTGTGTTTGTTTCACGTGCGAATCTGGCGCGTTTGAACGATGCAACAGGTGCCGCATTGTTGAAAAAACTGAAAGTGGCTGCGGTTGCAGATTTGACGAACGGCAGTGCAAATTCTAATAATGCCGCACCTGCCGAATCGCAAGGCGTTTTTGGTCCCAGTTTGGTTGCGAGCCAGCAACGATATGCAGAGACTAAACAGGTCATGGTGGATATTGTTGCCAAGCAGGACAACCTGCTGCTGTCGGGTAAAGACAGACAGGAATTGGCGACGATTAACGAGATGCTTTCCGATGTGAACAATTCTTTGTATGCCGTGTCTAACGATAACGGCAGCGAATCGCAGAAGATGCAACGTCTTGCCGACATCGATAAGGCACTGTCGATAATCGACAACCGGATACGTTCCAAATATGGAATTTTTCTTGCCGATATCGGTAATGAACAGGCTACTCCGGTGGTGCAGCAGTCGGTCGGTGGTACGACAGAACAGCAGACGAAAGTCGCATCCGTTTTTACGCAGCAGCCGGCAGTGGTCAAGAGCGATGTCGATATGAATATCCCCGTTTCTGCAAATAGGGAGGAGAATACGTTCGCGCTGATTATCGCCAATGAAAATTACGAATTCGTGGACGACGTGCAGTTTGCCATAAACGACGGTGAGATTTTCCGCGAATATTGCATCAAAACGCTCGGCATCCCTGAACGTCAGGTGTGGTTGTACAAGAATGCTTCGGGAGGAATCATAGCCGGCGGAGTGGACAAAATGTTGCAGGCGATGAACATTTTCGATAATCCGAAAGTGATTGTTTATTACTGTGGACACGGTATTCCCGACGAAAAGACGGGAGATGCCTACATCATCCCTACCGACGGCAAGGGAACCAATGTCGCTACCTGCTATTCGCTGAACAAATTGTACAAGACGCTGTCGTCGGCTAAGGCGGCGAGCGTAACTTATTTTATGGACGCCTGCTTCACCGGCGCGAATCGCGACGGCTCGATGCTTGTTGCGGCGAGAGGTGTCGCCCGCGAAGCGAAAAAAGAGATCGTTACCGGAAATACTGTCGTATTCTCTGCGGCATCTGGCGATGAAACGGCAATGCCGTTCAAGGAGAAGCGACACGGATTGTTCACTTATTTTCTGTTGAAGAAGTTGCAGGAGACGCAGGGCAATGTGAGTTACGGCGAACTGGCGGAGTATATCAACTCGAACGTGAAAAAGGAGGCGTTTCTGACCAATGAGAAACCACAGAATCCGGTGGTGGCGACTAGCGAAAGCGTATCGGCCGAATGGAAGAAATTACGTATCAAATAACCTTATGGTATTATTATTTATTAATCAAATTTCAAATTTATGAGAAGAAATCTCGTATTATTTCTGATGATTGCTGCGACATTGTCGCTCACCTCATGCTGGTCTACCCGCACGTGTGTAGGAGACCACAAACATGCCACAAAGGTGGATAAAGAGTCCACTTATACATACTCCAAGGGTAAGCAGACCTATCTGTTCTGGGGCTTGATTCCTCTCGGTCGTACCAATGTAGCGACGCCAGCCGACGGGAATTGCGAGATCCGTACTCGTCTCGGATTTCTCGATGCTTTGTTGAGTTTGATTACCGGAGGAGTGTTCTCCATGCAGACTATCAAAGTGAAAGCCCCTATAACGGAAACGCCGGAACCTGCGACGGTATCGCCTGCAACCGATGCCGCTTCTCCGCAATCATCTGCTGCGACGCACGATGCAGAGTTGGATGCCGTGAAGCAACTGTTGAAATAACATAAATGAAAACGATGTCCGTAAGACCAACATCGTTTTTTCGAAAGGCAGCATAGGTAATATAGGTAGTACATGTTTCTCGGGGTATTGCCATATATTACCTAGTTTATAAAGCCAGTTCTTCCTACGAAAGCGGCACCTCGTGAAAGGTGCCGCTTTAATGAAATTCTGCTCTTTCCGTTGCATGCCTGCTACTCGATTGCGATTTCGGCGAGCATGAAGTAGTGGTCGCTCGGCCAGATGCCGTGCGGGCAGTCTTTCAGGACCTCGCACGAAATCGCTTTCGCGCCGCCCTTGGTCATGATATAGTCGATACGACCGTGGTTCGGTTTGTACGGACGGTTGTCGCCCTTGAAGGCGTGCGCCGTGTAGCCGAACTCCCTGCCGTCGTGCAACTCGTCGTAGGCGTCGTGCCAGCCGTTCTCGATGAAGTGGCGCACTTGCGGCGAACCCTTCTTGGAGTTGAAGTCGCCGCACAGAATCTGCGGGAACGAATCGGCGTATTGAGCCGCTTCGCGAACCACGAGTTTCGCCTGATTCACCTTCGCTTCATCTACCTTGTGGTCGAGGTGCAAATCGAGCAGGCGAATCTGTTTGCCTGTTTTTTTGTCGATTATGCGCACCCAGTTGCAGTGGCGGGCGCGGTTGGCGCCCCACGAGATGCTGCCGCCGATTACCGGATCGAGCGACAGCCAGTAGCATCCTGCCGAAACAAGTTCGTAGCGGTCGCGGCGGAAGAATATCACGTTCTTGCCGATGAAGTGGTAGCCCTCGGTGTAGGGATCCATTTCGGGACCTTCGAAACCGAACGGAAAGTAGTCGGCGAACTGCTCCCTGCAATAGGCGTACGAGTCGTAGATGACCTCCTGCATCATGATGATGTCGGGGTCGTACTTGCGTATCGATTCGATCATCGCCTCCTTGCGGTCGTTCCAGCGCACGCCATCCTTTTCGTCGGCAGGCAGTCCGGTGATGCGGATGTTGCATGTCATCACGCGGTGGATGCCGTCATTGCGTTTAGGCTTGCGGGCATCGGCAGTGCCGACGATGGACAGCAGTATGCCGGCGAGAATCAAAATTTTACGCATCATAACTTTATTCTCTGAAATATACGCCTTCGGTTTTGAGCGACTCTTGCAGTTTCCTGACATCGAGGTCGCGCAGTCCGACATCCTCCTTGACGGAGAGTGCCGCAGCCTTGCCCGCAGCCTCGCCCATAGCCATTGCCGGACCCATTACGCGGGCGGATGCCAGTGCGAGGTGAGTCATCGACACGTTGCGTCCCGCGACAATCAGACCGTCGATTTTCTGCGGGAGCAGACAGCGGTACGGAATGTCGTAGCAGTCGGGGCACCAGTAGAGCGAGCAGTCGCCGCCGACCGGATGGTGAAGGTCTACCGGATAACTTGCGACGGCTATCGCGTCGTCGAACTTGGCGCAGTTGAAGATGTCGTCCTCGGTCAGAACGTACTCTCCGACGATGCGGCGCGATTCGCGGATGCCCATGAACGGAGCGACGCGGTCTACGTATGCGTTCTCGAATCCGGGGATATATGTTTTCAGATAGCGGACTATCTCCTCGTTCTGTTCGGCGCAGGTGATTTCGCCCTGAGTGTATTGCGCAGGGTCGGTGGCGTCGATGCCGTTCACGCGCGACATGTTCACCCACCATTCGTCGGGAGCCATGCCCGTCATGAAGATAGTGCGCTCTACCGGAATCTTGAAGCCTGCCTCGCGGGCTTTTTTGATTTGGTTGCGGAATCCGACGAACGTGCAGTTGTCGTCGGCGCGGAAGAACTCGTTCGGGATGTAGTCGATGTCGTAAATGTCCGGATGGTCGGCGACGGCGTCGCGCAGTTTGCGTGAATCCACGCCGCGCATCGAGAACATGAGCGTCGGAGGCTGAGGAATGCCGTGTTCGTTGCCGTAATTCATCGGCGCGCCGGCACGGTAGGCGATGTCGCCGTCGCCCGTGCAGTCCACGACACGTTTGGCGAGAATCGCCTCGCGACCTTTTTTCGAGTCGATGATTACGCCTTTTACGGTGTTGCCCTCCATTATGACGTCGGTGGCGAAGGCGTACATCAACAGTTCGATGCCGCACTCCTTGACGATTTGGAATGCCAGATGCTTCGTCCCCTCGGGGTCGATCATCGTGAGGCTGACATGGAGCGGACATGCACGATGGTGCGTCGCCAGCCCTTTCTCCTGCAACCGCTCGACGAATCGCAGCGGCAGACCCTTGATGACGACATTGCCCTTGCGTCCGAGGAATCCGAGCAGCGGCAGACCGATGGTCATGTTTCCGCCGAGAATGCCGCGGCTTTCGATAAGCATTACTTTCGTGCCTTTCTCCAAGGCAGCCGCCTGTGCAGCCATAAGTCCCGCAGGACCTGCGCCGACGACGAGGACGTCCACTTCGGCGCGTACCGGAATTTCACTTGCCGGAACGGATACGGTTTTCATATTCGTGAGTTTTTTGCTGTTTGACGATTCGATAATTTCAGCCGAGGAATGCGCCGTTTTCGAGCAATGCCTTCTGTACGGACGGAACATCGACCTGCGACGGCTTCACTCCCGTTTCGAGTGCCAGTCGCGCTGCGGTTCCGGCTGCTTCGCCGAGCGCCATGCAGGTGGACATGACGCGCGTAGCCGCCATAGCCTCGTGGTTCATCGACGAGCAGCGTCCGGCAACGAGCAGATTCTCTGCATTCACGGGTACGAGTACGCGATACGGAATGTCGTATGCGTCGTCGCAGAAGAGCATCGTGCAGTCGCCTCCCTTGGCATGGTGGATGTCCACCGGATATCCGGCGACGGCGATTACATCGTCGAAGTGCTTCATTTGCAGAATATCCTCTGCCGTGAGCACATATTTTCCGACGATTACGCGGCTCTCGCGGATGCCCATGAACGGAGCGACGGTTTCTATCCACGCCTTTTCAAATCCCGGAACGAAGCGGCGCAGGTAGTCGGCAACGACGTACATCTGCTTGCGGGCATCGTGCTCGCCTGCCGTATAACTCTCGGGTTCGGTCGAATCGACTCCGTTCACACGGGTCATGTTCACCCAGATTTCATCCTCTTTAAGACCTGTGATGAGTATGGTGCGCGCTACCGGAATGTTCAGACCCTCTTTCTGCGCCTCCTTGATGCATCCGCGCAGACCTACCGTGATGAAATGTCCGGTGCGGAACTGCTCAGGCGGCATTACGTCCATGTCGTATTTCTGCGGTTCGTTGCAGATTGCATCGCGCAACTTCTGGATTTCGACGCCGCGCATCGAATACATCAGCGTAGGAGGCTGCATGCCGCCGTCCTTGTCGCCCTTGCGGCACTCGACGCCTGCACGGAATGCAACGTCGCCGTCGCCCGTACAGTCGATGACGGTTTTCGCCAGAATCGCTTCGCGACCCGCCTTGCTCTCGATGATTACGCCCTTGACCTCGCCGTTCTCGACGATTGTGTCCGAAACGAAAACATAGCACAATACTTTCACGCCAGCCTCGTCCATGATTTCCCATGCGGTGGTCTTAGCCTCCTCGGGGTCGATGATTGTAAGGCTCATATGGTTCTTGCAGCGTTTGTGCGGACCTGCCGCATTCTTTGCGCGCAGACGGTCGATGAACTTCTGTGCGGCACCCTGAATCACCTGATTGCCCTTCGGTCCGAGGAACGAAAGAATCGGCAGACCGATGGTGAGGTTGCCGCCGAGGTATCCGCGGGACTCCACGAGCATTACTTTCAGATTCTTGTCCTTTGCAGCCGCTTCCGCCGCCATGATTCCCGCAGGACCTCCGCCCACTACGAGAATGTCTACTTCCGCACGGACACCGATTTCGCGTGCAGGTTCTTTTATGGTTTTCATAATATGTGATTTAACGGTTATTTATTTTTTGTCGGGAGATTCCGGACGCACCATCTTCCACATCACGACAGCGGCGAACAGATGCAGCGTACCCATGAAGCAGAACAGAACGGTCCATGCCTGTTCCGGAATCGAACCCACGAACTGGTTGAACACGACGCTTCCCAGTGCGCCCGCTCCGCAGCAGATGCCCATGACGCTCGCAGCGTTCTTGATAGGGAACTGCTCGACGAGGGTAACGGGTGCGGTGTAGAGCCACGAGTTGCAGAGCACCGCGATGATGCAGAACAGTGCGACCACGAGACCGACTCTCCATGCGAAAGGCATCGCACTGCCGCTGACGAGCGGCACGAGAGCGACGACAGGTGCGAGGAACGCCATTGTGATAAGCACTTTTTTGCGTGCGCGCAGTGCCTCCATGCCGTGGCGTATGAGAACGTCGGACCACATCGAGGTGAGAATGCCCCCGATTGCGCCGATAAGGAACGGAATGCCGCCAATCCACTGTATCATGTTAAGCGTTTGCTCGTTGGACAGACCTTCGGTTTCGCCCATGGTGCGCAGGAAGCCCGGCAGCCAGAAGCAGCAGAAGTACCACACCGGGTCGCTGATAAGACGGATGAGGATGCCTCCCCACAGGGTTTTCGTTTTGAACAGTCCGCCGAGCGTAAACGACTTCTGCTCCGCACCGTTGCCCGCCTTCTTGTCCATATCGACGGTCTTCGCCAGAATCTCCTGCGGAGGAGTGGTGTACATGAACTGCCATACGACGGCGATTACGAGACCCGTGATACCTGCGATATAGAATACGTGCTGCCACGAGTCGAAGTAGCCCATCAACCATGCTATGACGACCGGAGCGATGACTGCGCCGATGGAGCCGCCGTTGGTGCAAAGCGAGTTGGCTGTGGCGCGCTGGCGTTTCTCGAACCACATCGTAACGGCTATCAACTGACCGGCGAAAATCGTCGGTTCGGCGAGTCCGAGGATGCCGCGGCAGATTGCGAATACGGTGGCATTCGGTGCCATACCGCCTCCGATGCAGGCGAGCGACCAGATGGTGATGCCGGCGAGCATGACGCGCTTCGGACCGAATTTGTCCACGAGCATACCCGAAACAGGGTACATCGCGGCATAGCATATCAGGAATACGTTTACAATCCACGCATATTCGAAGTTGCCGATGTCGAAATGTTCGAGGATTTCAGGTTTCAAAATCGACAGCAGTTGTCGATCGAGATAGTTGCATATGATGGCGATGAACATCGTCGCCACGATATACCATTTTCTTTTGTTGGGATTCATGATGATTGTTTTATGGTTATAATAGGTTAAGTTTCTTCGTTTCAGCATCTTTGATGCCCATAAAGTCTTTAATGGCACCAAGGACCTTTTTCCTGCTGTTTCTCATTTACCGTCTCCTGTGTGAAGCGGTCGGCGGCGCGGTAGAGGGCGTAGCGGCGTTCGAAATGTTCGGCTGTCGCCGTGTTCGGTTCGTAGATGCGCATTATCGGACGGCACATAGCCTTCTGCGCCTCCTCGATTGTCGGATAAATGCCCCCGACGACCGATGCGCATATCGCCGAACCGAGTGCGCACGACTGTTTGCACTCCGAAACGTCGATTTTCTTGCCGATGATGTCGGCGAGCATCTGCATCACGAACGGCGATTTCTGCGAAATGCCGCCTACGCCGATGATGCGGTCAATCTCGATTCCGTTCGCGGTGAGGTGGTCGATGATTGCTCGGATTGCGAATGCCGTGGATTCGACGAGCGCGTAATAGAGTTCCGGTGCCGTGGTCGAGATGCGCAGACCCATGAGCGAGCCCCACAATTTCTGATTCGGGGCGGGCGAACGGCGACCGTTGAACCAGTCGGTCGCGAACGGCGCATCCTCGCGCAGAGGCAGCGCAGCGGCATCCTCGGTGAGACGGCGCATGATGTCCTCCTCGACCTCTTCGACGAGCCGTTCGCGAATATCGGGCGCGACGGCTGCGGTGCGTGCGAGAATCGACCGCGTCGGGTATGAGAGCGTGCGCTTGAACCATGCGAAGACATCGCCGAATGCCGACAGACCGACCTCGAATCCTATCATGCCGGGCAGTATGCAACTGTCCACCTGACCGAATACGCCGTCGATGATTCTGTCGCCGAGACTCTCTTTCGGCATTACGACCATGCAGCCCGCCGACGTGCCGAGGTTGATGACGGCTGTCTTGTAGGCTACGCCGGCACCGATTGCGCCCTGATGCGAATCGACGTTGCCGACGCCTATTACGACGTTTTCGGCAAGACCGAATTTCGCAGCCCACTCTTTCGAAATCGTGCCGTAAGGCTTGTCGCATGTATGTTTGTTCGGGTGAAGCGTGTCGAGTATCGGCAGCAGTACGGGGTCGATGCGTTCGAAGAACTCGCGCGGCGGGAATCCTCCCCACTCCTCCGACCAGAACATCTTCTGACCGGCGCAGCAGTGCCCCATCTTCGCCTTCTCGGGCGAAGTGTTGCCTGTCAGCACTGCGGGAATCCAGTCGCAGCACTCGACGACCGTATAGGCATCGCGGCATATCCGTTCGTCGGAGCGCAGCAGATGCAGAACTTTCGACCAGAAGCACTCCGAGGAGTAGTGATAGCCGGTGAATTTTGAGTAGTCGGTTTCGCTTTCGGCGCATGCACGGTTGATTTCGGCAGCCTCCTGCTCGCCGGTATGGTCTTTCCACAGCACGAACATGGCGTTCGGGTCGTCCTTGTAGCGGTCGTGCATCGCCAGCGGCGTCAGATGTTCGTCTGCGAGAGCCGGCGTGCTCGCTGTGGTATCCACCGAAATCGCGCGCACGAAAGGGGCGAGGTCGCGGCGGGCGTCGAGCACCGCCTTGACGGTCGTTTCGAGCCCCTCCAAATAGTCGAGCGGGTGCTGGCGGAATCGGTTTAGGGCTGCATCGCAGTACAATCCCTCTTTCCAGCGGGCATAGCAGTGCACCGCTTCGGCTGCCTGCTCTCCTGTATGCGCATCGACGAGAATCGCTCTGACGGAGTCCGAACCGTAGTCCAGTCCGATGACGTATGATTTGTCCATTCGAGTCGAAAATATATTTATCAGACAAATATAGCCATATTTTTCCGAACGGAGGATAAAAAACGATAAAAAAAGCGGCAGATGTATGCCGCTTTTTATTGGAACCGTCGGAGTCTCTAAATACCGTGGGGACTTTATTTCATCGACTTTGAAAACTCTTTCGGACGAATCATCGTCTCGGTATACTCGTGTCCGAAGGTGTCGGTAACGGTGATTTCGAGCGTAGAGTCGGGTGCCGATGCCTTCACGAGGAACATGTGAGGGCAGAGGTCCTTGCCGTACTTTTTGCTGAAATTGCGTTCCCATACGGCTTTCGGGATATAGTAGTCGAGCGTGTATTGCGGATTTTCGAGCGGCTTGCGCACTGCCGGAATCTCCCTGCCGTTCTCCTTGACCGTGATTCTCCACGTAGGTTCCCATGCCCATACGTGGATGTATACGAGGTTGTCCTCCGCCTTGCCGAAATCGGTGCGTTTCGGATAGTGGCTCAGGAATGCCTGCATCTCGCCCGAATTGCGGTAGTAGTCGCGAACCGAGTTGATGTCGAATGCGCGGAACTGCTTCTGCGAACCGTCGTCGAGCGATGTCCAGTACCACTCCATGCGGGTGCCGTCCACCGGTATCACTTCGAATCCCGAAGGTGCGCTGTCGGGTCCGAGGCTTGCGCCGCCGAATGCGCTCGAACGCCACCACGAACCGCATACCGCGCCGATGTTGTGGTCGATAGTGTTGGCGATGTCGGGCCACGACGGATCGTCCTTGCCGTAGCAGGTGCAGTTGCGATGGGTGTGCCCGGTGAAGAAGTGCACTTCGTTGAAATCTTTGAGAACAGCCGAGAATTTTTTTGCCTTCTCGTCGTTGGGGTTCGCCTCTCTGGTTCGGTAAAGGGTTTCGATTTTGCCTCCCATGCGGTTTTTGTAGCGGTAAACCGGACAGTGCATGCCGATTACGACAGGCGTATTCTTGTCGGCGACGAGCGCGAGATCCTTAGCGAGCCAGTCGAGTTGCGCATCGGTTACGTAGTGGTCGTAGTTGCGTGCACCGGCTATGTTTTTAGCCTTCTTTTTGTTCATCAGATTCTCGTTCTTGTAGACGATGTTGTCGAGCATGATGTAGTGAATGTCGCCGATGTTGAACGAATAGTAGGTGGGACCGAAAGCCTTGCGGTATTTCACCGCAGCATTGAAATCGGTGTCGGCGTCGCATTCGGTCGCCCCGTCGTTGTCGTGGTTGCCCATGGCATGGAAAATCGGTACGGGGAACTTCACTTCGCCGAGGGTCGAACGGAAATCGTCGATGTCATAGAGAAAATCGTACCAGTAGATGTCGAAACTGCTGTCGCCCATGCACATCGCATAAACCGGGATGCCCTGCGAACGGTATTTCTCGACCTCCTCGCGCACGCGCGGCATGGCGATGGTCTTGAACTGGTTCACGTCGTCGTACATGTTGGCGAGGTGTATGTCGGTCAGAGCCAGCATTACGTGTTTCTTGTTGTTTACGGCTTTGAGTGCGAAATCGTGCCGCTCGGCCGTTTCCGCCGGTTCGGTAAGTACAGCCCAGTAGTCGGGTTGTCCGGTTTCGCGCAGCGAGGTTTCGTAGCCCGAAGGAATCGTGATGAAGACGTTGCCGTTCTTCTTTGCGGAACGGAGGTAGTAGCAGCCTTTTTTGTCGGTGGTCGTGATTTCGTAACCGTCCGATACGGCTACACCCTGCAACGGTTTGCCGTCCGCCTCGACGACACCCATGATTGTCGCTCCCTTGCGGTTCTTGACAGGGAGTTGCGATTTGAAATCGCTTTGCGCGAATGCCGGCGATGCGAGCATCGCCGCAACCGCGCAAAATGTCAATAGTCTTTTCATAGTATTGTAAATTTAAGTTCGTTGTCGGGCAATGACCTTAAAGACCGTAAGGACTTAAAGGTCATTGTTATTTCATCGTCTTTGAAAACTCTTTCGGGCGAATCATCGTCTCCTTGTACACCTTGCCGAACGAGTCGGTAACGGTGATTTCGAGCGTCGAATCCGGTGCGGATGCCGTTACGAAGAACATGTGCGGAGTGTTTACTCTCGATCCGTATTTCTTTTCGAACGTGCGGTTCCAAACGGTTTTCGGGATGAAATAGGAGAGAATCGCCAGCGGGCTGTCGGTCTTCTTGCGGGTAACCGGAAGTTCCACGCCGTTCTCCCTGACCGAGATTTTCCATGTCGGCTCCCATGCCCAAACGTTGATCATAACCCGGTTGTCCTTGACGTTGCGATAGTCCTGACGCTTCGGATAGTGGTCGTAGAACACGCGCACTTCGGGGTCGGTGCGGAAATATTCGCGAACCTTGTTCAGATCGAACGAGCGGAACTGCTTGTCCGCTCCGTCGTCGAGAGTGGTGTAGTACCATTCGAGGTTCTGCCCGTCGGCGGTGAACACCTCGAAGCCTGCCGGGGTGCCCTCCTTGCTTAGCGTCAGACCTCCGTGTGCGCCCGTGAACCACCATGCGCCGCAAACGGCTCCGATGTTGTGATCGACGGTGTTGGCAATCAGCGGCTGTTCGGGGTCGTCCTTGCCGTAACTGGTGTTGTTCTTGTGGTTGTGTCCGGTTACGAAATGCACCTGCTTGAACTCTTTGAGAATTTCGGAGAGTTCGGCAGCCTTTTCCGGAACCGAGAAACGGGTTCCGATTTTGCCGTCCATCATGTTCTTGTAACGGTAGATAGGGCAGTGCATGCCGATTACTATCGGCGTGTTCTTGTCGGCGACGAACGCCAAATCCTTTTTGAGCCAGTTCATCTGTTCGTCGCTGACGTAGCGGTCGTAGTTGCGGGAGCCGTACATCCCCTTGTATTTTTTCTGCGTCGGCGACTTTTCGTTGTGGTAAACCACGTTGTCGAGCATCACGTAGTGGATTCCGCCGATATTGAACGAATAGTAGGTCGGACCGAATGCCTTGCGGTACTTTTCGGCAGCGTTGAAGTCGGTGCCGGCATCGGCGGGCGTTGCGCCGTCGTTGTCGTGGTTGCCCATGGCGTGAAAGACCGGAGTAGGGTATTTCACGTCGCGCAGCGTCGAGCGGAAATCGGCTATTTCATAGAGGTAATCGTACCAGAACATGTCGAAACTGCTGTCTCCCATGCATATCGTGTATACGGGAATGCCTTGCGAACGGTATTTTTCGACCTCCTCGTTCAGACGCGGCATGAACTTTTCGTTGAACTGTTTCATGTCTTCCGCCTGATTGGCGAGATGGATGTCGGTGATAGCCATAATCGCATGCCGGTCGTTTTCGACGGCTGTGAGCGCGAAGTCGTGGCGTTCGGTTTCGTCGGCGGGAGCGGTCAGCGCAGCCCAGTACTGCGGCATCGCGTTTTCGGTGTTCACCTCGTAGCCCGAAGGAATGGTGATGAAGACGCTGCCGTTCTTCTTGGCGGAGTCGAGATAGTAGCAGCCCCTTTTGTCGGTGGCCGTTACCTCGTATCCGTCCGATACGACCACTCCTTGCAGCGGTTTGCCGCCGGCTTCGACGACCCCTGTTACGGTCGCGCCCTTGCGGTTCCTGACGGGCAGTTGCGAGGTGAACGTGCTTTGAGCGAATGCTGTCGTTGTGAACAGTATCGCGACAGCGCATAAAGATAAAAGTTTTCTCATTACGGATTTTGTTTTGGTTATGTTTGTTCTTCTTTTTTCGGGGTCGGTGCAGGCAGACTGTTTTTTGTGCGAAAGGTCGAATCGTTCACGTCAATTGTTCACCCGGCATGCCCGCTGTACGCCCTTTATGCGCATTATCGCATGTATGAGCGAATCGACGATGCCTGCCGACGGCACCTCGACGCTGAGTGTTCCGACGCCGGTCCCGTCGCCTCGTGAGGCGATGTTTATCGAGCGGATATTCAGTTTCAGGTCGCGGCTGACAGTTTCGGTAATCTGGTTCACGACGCCTGCCGAATCCTGAATCGTAATCGCTATCGTCGCACGGAACGCACCCTGCGCCTGTTCGCGCCACCGGGCGGTCATGATTCGGTACGGATAGTTCTCGCGCATACGTTTGGCGTTCGGGCAGTCCGAACGGTGTATGGTGATTCCCGAATTGATGGTTATGAATCCGAAAATGTCGTCGCCCTTTATCGGGTTGCAGCATTTGGCGAGTTTGTAGACTATATTGTTGATGCTTTCGTCTATTATGAGCGCATCGTTCGATTGCGATGCGGTCGCCGTCATGCCTTTGCTTCTCGCCCGTTCGGCGGCTCGACGCAGTTCGTCCGCTTCGCCCGAAATCCATTTGACGAGCACCTCCTTGACGACTGCCATATCGATTTTCTCGGTTGCAATCAGTTCGTAGAGAGCCGTTCCGGTGCGCTGCTTGTAGAACTTGCACAGGTATGCGACCGTCTCGTCGATACTCTTGGAGAGTTTCCAGTTTTTGAGTTTGCGCTCCAACTCCTCTCTGCCCGCTTTGGCATTCTTCGCCTGCTCCTCGCGCAGGAACGATTTGATTTTGCCGCGCGCCTTGGTCGTTACGACGAAGTTGAGCCAGTCCGCTTTCGGCGATTGGCTTTTTTGGGTGAAAATCTCGACGATGTCTCCGTTTTTGAGCGGTTCGCGTATCGGTACGGCGCGTCCGTTCACCTTTCCGCCCGAACATGTCGTGCCGAGGTTGGTGTGTATGTCGAATGCGAAGTCGAGCAGCGAAGCCCCTTCGGGCAGTTTGCGGATGTCGCCGTTCGGCGTGAATACGAAAATCTCATCCGAGGCGGGTTTGGCATCGAACCGTTCGGCGATGCCCTCTTTGGTCTCGTCGAGCAGTTCGCGCAGTCGCGAGAGCCACTGTTCGCTGGTTTGCGCGCCCTGATTCACGCCCTTGTAACGCCAGTGCGCCGCGATGCCGAGTTCGGCGACGTCGTCCATGCGTTCGGAGCGTATCTGTATCTCGACCCACTTGCCGTTGCCTGCCGAAACGGTCGTGTGCAGCGATTCGTAACCGTTCGATTTCGGAATGGTTATCCAGTCGCGCATGCGTTCGGTGTTGGGTGTATAGACGTCGCTCACTATCGAATAGACCGTCCAGCACTGCATCTTCTCCTGCTCTTTCGGGCAGTCGATGATGATGCGGATGGCGAAGATGTCGTAGACGCCTTCGAACGGAACGTGCTGTTTGCGCATCTTGTTCCATATCGAATATATCGATTTGGTGCGGCTCTTTATGTGATAGCGTATTCCCGCCGCTTTCAGCCCGCGTTCGATAGGTTCGATGAACCTTGCGATGAAGTCTGTGCGTTCGCGTTCGCTGTCTTTCAGTTTGGTGCTGATATGGCGGTAGCCGTCGGGTTCGAGCCAACTGAGCGCGATGTCTTCGAGTTCGCTCTTTATGTTGTACAGACCGAGTTTGTGGGCTATCTGCGCATAGAGGTTCATGCTCTCCCAACTCTTTTTGAGCCGCTTGTTTTCCGGAAACATCGCGAGCGAGCGCATCACTTCGAGCCTGTCGGCGAGTTTTATCAGAATCACCCGCGGGTCTTCCGAATAGGCGACGAGCATGTCGCGGAAATTGGATGCCTGCTCCGACTGCATGTTGAGTTTGAGTTCGGAGATGTTCGACAGTCCGACGACGATTCCGACGACTTCGTCGCCGAACGTTTCGCGAATCTCGTCGAGCAGCGTTTCAAGTGTGCCGTCGTTCGATTTGGCGGCTATGCGCACCGTGTCGTGCAGTATCGATGCCACCGTCGAGTTGCGTCCGAGCCCTATCTCCTCGACGACGATGCGCGCGACCTCGATGTCGTGGTCGAGCAGCGGCGTTCCGTCGTAACGCGTGAGCGAACCCGTGTGCCGGTCTGCGTATTCGATTGCCGCGTCCACGAGCCGCTGCGTCTTCTCCGAGAACGACGACGCGACGATTTCGCGCAGCCTGCCGTATCGGGCGAGAGCCTCCATGCCTGTTTTTACCTCCTCCATCTCTTCCATCTCTTCTCCTTTCTCTTTTTGCATCATGGTTTTCTGACTATGTATAAATGTTCGCCCGACAGTGCGAACGTTTCGCGCTCCTCGACCGGCAGTGTCGCCGAGTAGTCGATGTCTTCGACCCTGAACCCCGCTTCGCGCAGCCTGTTCGGGTAGTCGCATCCGTAGGCCCGGCGATGGTCGTACTGTCCGAAGCGGCGCGTGCGCTCCTCGGGGGTGGATGTGCCGTCGTCATCGACAGTCGCGGCGAGCGAAATATCGACCGGCGAGAGCAGTACGCCCCAGCCGCCGCTCTTCATCACCCGGCAGAGTTCGGCGAGTGCCTTGCGGTCGTCCTCGACGTGTTCGAGCAGATGATTGCAGATTACGACGTCGATGCTCCGGTCGGCGAGCGGTATCGCCTGCACGTCGAAATGCATTCGGGCGAGCGGGCTCTCCAAATCCGCCGTTATGTAGCGTTCGGGGTGCGACGCTTCGGCGTAACGCTCCTCGAACTGCCGTTTAAGGCATGCCTCGGGTGCTATATGCAGTATCACGGGGTACGAAAACTCGTCGAACAGCGATGTTTCGCGTTGCAGATAGAGCCACAGCAGTCTGTGCCGTTCGAGCGACAGGCATCGCGGGCAGAGTGCGTTTTCGCGCGTAACGGTATAGCCGTATGGCAGGAATTTGCGCCGTCGGGCACCGCATATCGGGCATTCGCGTCCGCGACCGAGATAGAACAGACCGAACATCGGGACGGAGAAGTCCGCCACACGTTGCAGAAACGTGCGCGGCAGATGATTCAATGCCCAGTGAATCGTATGTTTCATCAATCCCATACTCTTTCAGCCGTTCGGGTTACCCGTTCTCTTTCTCGAAAATCGCGTTCACCTCCTCCTCCGCCTTTCGCAGTTTCGCGCGGCAGGCGGCAATGAGTTCCGATGCGCGCTTCACCCGTTCGGCGAGCGTGTCCACATCGGCGTTTTCGTCTTGGAGCGATGCCAGAATCTTCTCGATTTCAGCCATCGCTTCGCCGTATTTCATGTCGTCCGAAGTCTTCTTGCCCATATGTTTTCGTCTATTTTTTGCCCGTCGTGCCGGTTACGGTGGCGATTATCGTGCCGTCTGCCACTTCGAGTTCGATTTTGTCGTTCGTTTTTACCGTTTCTATGCTGCGCAGGACATGTCCTCCCGCTCGCGCGACGGAGAACCCCAACCGCATAATCTTCTCGGGTGCGTAATTCCCGGCGATTGTCGCGAACGAAACCAGCCGCTGCGCTTCGTGCCGCAGGAGGTTCGATGCCGATTGCTTCAATGCCGTTTCCGCCGCCGCAGTGCGTGCTGCGGCATTCGAGAGCCTCAACCTCGCCGTGTTCCGCATCTCTGCGGCGAGCGACTGCAACCGCAGCGTATGGCGGTGCGTCGTCCGCGTGCAGGTCTCCCGCAGTCTCAACGCGGCATATTCCAACTGTCCGTCGAAATCGGCCGCCCGTTCATTGAGCCATGCCGCGACCGCGGTAGGCGTCTTGTGCATCGTGTGGGCGACCATGTCGGCGACGCTTACGTCCTTGTCGTGCCCGATGCCCGTCAGTACGGGCAGCGGAAACTGCGCCACATACGATGCGAGCAGGTAGGAGTTGTAGCAGTCGAGGTCGCTCGCAGCCCCTCCGCCGCGGATTATGGCGACGGCATCGAACTCCGTTTCGCGTGCTGCGACCGCCGACAGCGCGTCGATGATGCTGCGTTCGCTCGTCGCGCCCTGCATCACCGCCTCGAAAAGTTCGATGCGGAACCGGTACGCGCTCTTGCCCGTTTCGCGCATGAAGTCGCGATAGCCTGCCGCGGATGCGCTCGATACGACCGCAATGCGCTGCACCACCTCGGGCATCGGCAGTTCGCGGTTCATGTCCCACACTCCGTCTTGTCGCAGCCGCGCGATGGTCTGCTGTTTCTGCCGCTCCATGTCGCCTGTCGTGTAGGCGGGGTCGATGTCGGTTATCTGCAACGACAGCCCGTACAGCGGGTGGTAGTTCACGGTCGCCTTGGCGAGAATCTTCATCCCCGCAGCCAGCCGCCTGCCTGTCTCACGCTCGAAAACTGCGGCTATGTGCGGATACGCGCTCCGCCATATTACGCCGCGGACCTGAGCCTTCGCCACGCCATCGGCTTTCGAACCGGCGGGCTTTTCGACGAGTTCCATGTAGCAGTGCCCCGAACAGTTCACCTTCATCTCGGCGATTTCGGCACTCACCCACAGCGGCAAAGGCAGCGCGTCGCAGAGAGCCGCCGCTATGTGCGTCTGCAATTCGGACAGCGTTATGTGTTTGCGCTCAGCCATGCTACATTATCACTATATAGGGCTCTTTCGGCATAGGTTTGCCTTTCGGCAGTTGAACCGACAGAACATATTCGCTCGCCACGCCTTCTCCGTTCTTGGTCGCCGCCTCCCATGCCGGCGCGTTTTTCACCGCTGCGACGACCTTTTTGCGCAGCCGCGCGTCGGTGCACTCCAATGTTTCGCCCAAAGTCAGCGTTCCGTCGGCTGCGACGGTATAGCGCATGACGACCCTCGCGGCAGGATAGTGGTCGGCCCACCTGACATGTTCGGCGATGTAGTCGTTGAACGAATCGCCGCCCGTGAACCTTGCCGGCCGGTCGTAACGCAGCGTTACGATGATTACGCCCTCGTTCGCCCGCTCGCCGTATTTCGCTATCGTCTCCTCGTCGGCTTCGAGAGGCGTTATGCTCTCGATGTCGGCGGTCGGGATATGCGCGACGCTCTCCATCTCGACTCCGTTCACTATGTAGAGCGGCGCGGGATGTTGTGCGGCTGCATTCGCAGCAGCAAACCACAGGATGGCGGAGAGAAAGGCAACTGAACGGGGCATAATGTCGTTAAAGCCGTTAAGGACTTTTCTATCCGAGTTCCGACTCTTTCAGCCGTTCGGCGTTTTCGGCTACTATCAGGTGGTCGATGCAGTCCTGAATGTCGCCGTCCATGAATGCCGAAAGGTTGTAAATCGTGTAGTTGATGCGATGGTCGGTGATTCGTCCCTGCGGATAGTTGTAGGTGCGGATTTTCGCCGAACGGTCGCCCGTCGAAACAAGCGTCTTTCGCTTCGATGCTATCTCGTCGAGATACTTCTGGTATTCGAGGTTGAAGATTCGGGTGCGCAACTCCTCGAATGCCTTTTCGGTATTCTTCAACTGCGATTTCTGGTCTTGGCACTGCACGACGATGCCCGTCGGAATGTGCGTCAGGCGGATTGCCGAGTAGGTCGTATTGACCGACTGTCCGCCCGGACCCGAGGCGCAGAAGATATCCTTGCGGATGTCGTTCCACGAAACCTCGACGTCGAATTCGTCGGCTTCGGGAAGAACAGCCACAGAAGCGGCCGACGTATGGACGCGGCCCTGCGTTTCGGTCTGCGGGACGCGCTGTACGCGGTGGACGCCCGATTCGTATTTCAGAGTGCCGTATACGTTGCTGCCGGTAACTTTGAGGATAACCTCCTTGTAGCCGCCGACCGCACCCTCCGAGAACGAGGTTATTTCGTATTTCCACCCCTTGGACTCGATGTATTTGGTGTACATGCGCATCAGGTCGCCGGCGAAGATCGCCGCTTCGTCGCCGCCAGTTC
Organism: uncultured Alistipes sp.; assembly: GCA_964427035.1. Classification (GTDB taxonomy): domain Bacteria; phylum Bacteroidota; class Bacteroidia; order Bacteroidales; family Rikenellaceae; genus Alistipes. The sequence goes on along the minus strand of CAYRSF010000060.1, from coordinate 785 downwards.
CGCCGCGGATTTCGAGCACCGCATTTTTGGCGTCCTGCGGGTCTTTCGGGATGAGCAGCAGTTTAATCTCCTCCTCCATCTTCTCGATAGCCGGTTCGAGTTCGGCGACCTCGGCACGCGCCATTTCGCGGAAATCCTCGTCCTTTTCGTTCGCGAGAATATCCTTGGCGTCGGCGAGGTCGGCTACCGCCTTGCGGTAACGCTCCGAGGTCTCGATGATAGGTTCGAGTTCCTTGTACTCCTTGTTGTACTGTACGAACGCCTTGACGTCCGAAATCACCTCGGGGTCGGTCAGTTTCTGCCCCAACTCCTCGTATTTGATTTTCAGTCCGTCCAGACGCATTAAAATCGAATTGTCTGCCATATTTCGTGTTTAAGTATTATTTCTGTTCCAACGTCGAAAGCCAGTCGAGCAGCGCACGGCGGTACTCCTCGGCGTATTTGAACGTATCCTTGCCCGACCATCCGTGTCCGCCCGAAGGGTAGATGTGCATCGTCGCCTTCACTCCGTGCCGCTTCAATGCTTCGTAATAGCGTATCGAACTTATCGGCGGTACGGTCTGGTCGTCGTCGCTGAGCAGCAGAATCGTCGGAGGCGTCGTTTCGCTCACCCGGTTTTCGAGCGAATAGTACTCCTGCTCTGCCGGAGTGCGCTTGTCGCCGAGCAGATAGCGGAACGTGTTATGATGGGTATGCCATGTCGTGCCGGTAATGACCGGATAGAACAGAATCGAGAATGCAGGCTTTTCGGCATCGGGGGTGAACGTCGATGCGTAAGCCGCGAG
>CAYRSF010000059.1:0-24562 GCA_964427035.1 uncultured Alistipes sp. | reverse complement strand
AAAAAAAATGAGGTCTTCGGAGGTGTTCGACTCCAAGGGAGCACCCCTTGCGAGTCTTAGCGATTATCATCGCAACCTGCCGATTTCCTCAACCAACCTAAAACTACTAACCTAAATGAACCTTAAAACTTCACTGCAAAGATAAGTCTAAAAACAATACTGTGCAAGATTTTTATTAAAAATTTTCAATAAATTTTTCATTTTATTTACAAATGAACCATATATAGTTTATTTGCAGCGAATTGCAAAATGATATATTCCGGACGAAAATCATCATGCCATCGCATCCGGCACAAAATATACTCTAAAACGTCCGGCGGAATTGGAATTTTCAAAACATTTCGCTATCTTTGTTTACGAGCAGCAGGGATTGCAACGACATTCACCAGACCATTCGGCGTATGATAGATGATTTCATCGCATACATAGCGGCAGAACGGCGATATTCACCGCTGACCGTGCGCAACTACCGACACGATGTCGAGAGTTTTGCGGCATGGTGTTGCGAGCGCGCCGGTATTCCGAAAGAGGATTTCGACCCTGCGGCGGTTCATTTGGAGGATGTCCATGCATGGATAATGCACCGCATGGACGACGACCGCATCAAACCGACCTCGATGAATCGAGAACTATCGTCGCTGAAAAGTTATTTCCGCTATCTGCGCATGCACGGCGAAGTAGACCGCGACGTATTCAAACGCATCTCGTCGCTCAAAACCCCGCACCGCCTGCCGGCATTCGTGCCCGAAACGAGAATGGGCAAAGTGCTCGACAATCTGCGCGAGCAGAGCCGCACCGACGATTTCGTCGAGCAGCGCGATGCGCTGATAATTACATTGCTCTACACATGCGGCATACGTCTTGCCGAATTGTGCGGCATACGCACCGACGACTTTTCATACGGATACACCACGCTGAAAGTCCGAGGCAAGGGCGACAAGGAGCGCGTAATCCCGATTCTGCCCGAAGTGGGTCGGAGAATCGGGAACTATGTCGAAACGTGCCGCAATGAGGGCATAATAATTGACGGCGTATCGGTACTGATTCTGTCGGACAAGGGCAAGCCGCTGTCGCGTTCGTCGATAAGGCGCATAGTCGATGCCGAATTGAGACGGGCAGACGTGCAGGGGCGCAGAAGTCCGCACGTATTGCGGCACACTTTCGCGACGCATCTGCTCAACCGCGATGCCGACATGCGCGACATTCAGGAGTTGATGGGACATTCGTCGCTGAAAACGACGCAGAACTATACCCACAACAGCATAGCCAAGTTGCAGAGCGTTTATGCCAAAGCGCACCCCCACAAGTAGCAGAGAACCGAAACATTTTGTTTTAGACAGATATACATATGATTCGTCATCGCGAGACCAAGCATCCGAACGGATGAATGATGCCCGAAACGGTCGATGCCGAAAAACGGTAATGACACCTGCTTCGGTTGCGTCATATTCCGCCGTCGCTGCGCTCGCCGGAATGACGAATGTAAATCGGAACAATTTTCGGATCACGCGTGATCCTTAACCATAAAATTCAAGTACTATGGACGTTAAGATTCAATCAGTGAAATTCGACGCCGGCAGGCAGTTGATGGAATTCGTAGAGAAAAAGATGTCGCGTTTGGAGCGTTTCGCAGACAATCCGACAGGAGTGGACGTGATTCTGCGACTGGACAAAGACAACGAAAAAGGCAACAAGGTCGCAGTGGCTACGCTGCACGTCGCAGGCGGAGACATCGTAACGGAACAACGGGCAAAAACATTCGAGGAGGCGGTCGATTTGTCGCTCGACGCCATCAAACGCCAGATAGAGAAACGCAAAGAGAGATAACCCGCTCTTAACGGAGAAAACAGGCAGAACAGGTATTGCAATACCTGTTCTGCCTGTTTTACCATTATCCCTTTCGTTACGGTCAATGCTCCACCTGAGCGATTTCGGCACCGATGAAACGCACGAGATCGTCGGGTGCGATACGAATCTGCAACCCGCGGACACCGGCACTTATATAGATATAGTCGAACGCCGTGCACGACGAGTCGATGAATGTCGGGAAACGCCGTTTCATCCCTATCGGCGAACATCCGCCGCGAATATATCCCGTCGTCGGCAGCAACTCCTTCATCGGTATCAAATCGGCATTTTTGTTGCCCGACACCTTCGCAGCAGCCTTCAAATCGACCTCCCTGTCGCCCTGCACGACGCAGACGAAATGTCCGCTGCGGTCGCCGCGCAACACGAGCGTCTTATAGACCCGCTCTATCGGTTCGCCGAGCGACTCGGCGACATGCGCCGCCGCAAGGTCGTTTTCATCCACTTCGTACGGAATCAGTTCGCAGGCTATTCCCGCACGGTCGAGCAATCGGACGGCATTGGTCTTTTCAATCTTTTTAGCCATTGTTCTGCACCTTTCTGTTCCAGTTCAGCAACGGCAGCAGGAAAGAGATGACCGATGCGGCGAGCCAGAATAAGGCAGCCGACGAAAAGTCGTAGTTTTTCGTACCGTCGGCGAGAATCTCGACATTGCGGTCGATGAGCCAGCCGCTCACCACGTCCTGAATGCCGGCTGCTATGTAAGATGCCATGCCGACGACGCCCAAAGCCGCTCCGGTAACCTTGCGAGGCACTATATCCACTGCCATCAATCCGCCGAGGAAACATATCAGCACGCCTATCGCTATACCGAACAGTATCATCGACAATACGTTCACCCATACAGCATTGCCGCCGTAAAGGAACAATGCGAGCGCGACGGAATTCAAAATGCCGAATATCAAAGCCGGACGGTTGCGGTCGCCGTGAAACAGCGTATCGGAGAACCAGCCCGACAGCACGGTGCCGAGGATGCCCAAAAGCGCGTTTATCGAAATAATCGACACGGCGGCTTCGTCGGACATTCCTTTCGCCTCCTGCAAATAGAGCACGCCCCAGCCGTTGATGGCGTAACGGCTCATGTACATGAATGCGCTCGCAGCCGCCAACACCCACACTGCCGGCATGCGTATTACACGGCGTTGAAGTTCGCGTGTCGATTCGCCGCCCGACTGCGTCTTCTCGTGCGAAAGGTTCTCGATAGGCGGCAATCCTTTCGATTCGGGAGTATCGTGCAGCCAAAGCAGCACGAGCAGCACCCCTATCGCCCCTGCGACAGCCGAACTGACGAATCCCCATTGCCAGCCGACAGCCGAAACTATCAGTCCGACGAACAGGAACGACAAAAATTCGCCGAAATTGTGGCTCGCCGAGAAGAAACCGTAGAACGTCCCCCGGCGCGAGAGCGGGAACCATCGCGACAGCGAAATTATAGCGGGCGGCGCGCCCATCGACTGCGCCCAGCCGTTGATGCCCCACATGACAGCGAATACGACGAAAATAACGCCGGCAGGCAGCATCATCGCCGAACCGGCGAAACCGGTCATGCCCATAATGAGGTTAGCCGCAAGGGAGACAAGCAGTCCGGTCGCCATGAAGCGTTTGATATTGCAGTAGTCGCAGATGAATCCGTTTACGAATTTGCCGATAGCGTATGCGAACAGCAGTGTCGAGCCGACGATTCCGAGTTGCGTCGTGTCGAGCAGTCCGCTGTCGAGAATCGGCTTCTTCATCACGTTAAGGCTCGTGCGGCATACATAATAGAGACTGTATCCCAACGTCGCCGCGATGAACGACTGCATAGCCAGCCGGCGATAGTAGCGGCGACCCTCGTCGGATTCGGCATCGACGCGATGTTCAGACGGTGCGCTTATGGCGTAAACCCGCGATATGAAAGAGAAAAATCCCATAAGTCTATTTCAATGTATGGCGACCTTGCGCCGTGAGATATTCGATAAGCAACGCCGGACGGTCGGTCTGAATCATGGACGCACCCGTTTCAAGCACTTCGGAGTAGATTCGCTCGGGCTCGTAGAACGCCTTGTCATCCTCCAAACCGTTCTCCTCGCCGCCGCAGACCGATCCCCAGAACGTATTGACCCACAATTTTACGCCGCTCTCCTTCACCTTGCGGAAAATCTCCCGTTCGCCGGGGAGCGTGCCGTCCCAGCACACTTCATACGCCATGGGGCGCAACGACGATGCAAGCCAGCGTTCAAAAAGCGGCTTGTGCTTGTCCCACATCTTGGCATTGTAGTTTATAATCGGTATGTAGTGCATATTGCGCGGATAGTCGGCATAACGGTTCTCGACGGTCTCTGCCGAACGTTTGCTCTTGATTACCACCTGCTCGACCATATTGCGTTCGACGAGCATCGGCAGAATCTGGTCGTAATAGTCGTATCCCTTGTCTATGTTGATAAGCACCCTGTCGCGGCAGAGGTCGAGCACCTCGGCGAGCGTCGGCATGCGATAGCGCGGACGAATCACATTATGACCCGTGCGCAGACGGACATTGCGGATAGAGTCGTATGTCAGTTGCGCGATTTTTCCCTTGCCGCTGGTCGTGCGGTTGATGGTCTTGTCGTGGCATACGACCAGCACGCTGTCGGCAGTGCGGTGAACATCGACCTCGACCATATCGACGCCCATGCGAATCGCCGATTCGTAGGCTTCGAGCGAATTTTCGGGGAAATTGCGCCAGTCGCCGCGATGGGATATGACGGCGACATAGTTCGATTCGGGGTCATGCAATTCGCGCAGAATACGTTCCGCACGACTTTGTGCGGCAGCGGACACGGCAGCGGCGACGAACGCCGCGATAATGAAAAGTTTTTTCATCGGTCAATAGTTTTAGACAGAACACAAAGATACGTTTTTCCTGCAAAAAACGCATCGCAATACGAAAAATAATCGCGGCGGGAGGGGTATGGCGATACAGGCAGAGCAGGCGATATAAGTATTACAGCGACGGTGCCTGTTCTGCCCGATTTCCCCGATTTTTTCGTATCTTTGCCCTAACCGACATAAAACTCGACACAAACACATGAAACATCTCGACAAAACTCTTTGCGGACTTACGATGCTCGCCCCGTTGGCGATAGCGCAAAACGCCGACGCCAAGCAGCGTCCGAACATCCTGTTCTTTTTGGTAGACGATTTCGGCTGGACCGAAACGTCGCTCGCATTCGGCGAGGAGACGTATCCGAACAACATGCGTTTCCACACTCCGAACATGGAGCGGTTGGCGAAAATGGGCGTCATGATGACCAATGCCTACGCATGTCCGGTATCGACACCGACGCGAACATGTCTGATGACCGGCATGAATCCGGCTCACATGGGCATCACCTCGTTCATCTCGCTCTACAAGGACATCGTTCCGGATGCCATAGGCGGGCATCCGGGCTCGACCAACGAGAACCTCAACGACATTTTCGCCCATCCCGAATGGAACCACAACGCATTGTGCCCGATTTCGCTCAAAGACGAAAGCGACATCTACGGGCTCAACCACACTCTCTACGCCACCCCGATGCCGGAACTGCTCCGCAATGCCGGCTACCACACCATACATGTCGGCAAGGCGCACTGGGGACCTGCCGGGACGCCGGGTTCGAATCCGTACAACATGGGCTTCGTGGTGAACATCGCAGGGTCGAGCAACGGGCACCCGAAAAGTTATCTGCCTGAGGACAACTTCGGCAATCTGCCCTACAAGGGCGACTACGGTTCGGTACAGAACATGGCGCAATATTACGGCACGGAGATTCACCTGACCGAAGCGATGACCCGCATGGCACTGCGCACGCTCGAATATCCGATTCGCCGGAAGCAGCCGTTCTTCCTCTACTTCTCGCACTACTCCAACCACACGCCTATTCAGCGCGACAAACGGTTCATTCAAAAATACCTTGATGCCGGAATGGACGAAGGACAGGCCCGCTACGCTTCGATGGTCGAAGGTATGGACAAGAGTTTGGGCGACGTGCTCGACTTTTTGGAGGAAAAGGGAATCGCCGACAACACCATACTGATTTTCTACTCCGACAACGGCGGGCACAGTGTGGGCGGCGAAAAGGGAGGCGAACTCCACACCCAGAATCTTCCGCTCCGTGAGGGCAAGGGTTCGGTATACGAAGGCGGAATAAGAGTTCCGCTGATGTTCTGCTGGAAAGGCGAAATAAGTGCGGGAACACGTATCAACACTCCCGTATCGACCGAAGATTTCTTCCCGACCCTGCTCGAACTCGCAGGCGTAAAGAATGCCGAAACGGTGCAGACTACCGACGGCGAGAGCATCGTGAAACTCGTAACGGCAGGTTCGAAAGCGGTCGAAAAGGCTATGAAACGCGGCGAAATCACCAATCAGAAAGAGGCGAACGCCTATGTTCTGCCGAAATCGGTTACGGGCATCGACCCCGAACGCGAACTCGTATTCCACTATCCGCACCAACTCCGGTTCGAGGATCAGGAGGATATCGATTTCATGAGTGCCATCCGCAAGGGCGACTGGAAACTCGTCTACCGCATGCACACCGCCGAACTCGAACTGTACAACCTCCGGGAGGACATCGGCGAGCACGACGACCTCGCAGCCAAGTATCCCGGGCGCGTAAAGGCTATGGCATCGTCGCTGGGCGAGAAACTGCGCGACTGGAAAGCACCGATGCCGACCGTCCGCGCGACGGGCAGGAAGGTGCCTATGCCGGATGAACTGTAAACGGCTGCTCCGAAATAACAATACAGGGCTGCCTTTGGGGCAGCCCTGTATTGTTTAGGGTCGTTACGGAAGTTGTATAACAAGAGGGATTTTAAGGCTTGCGAAGTCCGAGAAACCGCAGTTTACCATGCGTAAATGAGGATTTCGGGGACGAGCGTAACGCAAAAATCACCTTGTTATACAACTCGGATTATTTCAACCGTTTCAGTTTCCTGTCCGCAGCAGTCGCTTCGCGAATCGAGATTGCGAAACCGCCGCCGCGAGCCATCGCGATTTTCAGCACGGTGCGCGAATCGACCCTGCCGCTCGTGATGACATAGCCGTCGGGTTTGGTCTTGTAGTCGGCATCGGCAGAATCGGCATAGAGCGTCGCAACGTAATGCTTCGACGAATCGAGGAAATCGAGGGCGACCGGCATCGTGCGCCGCTCCTCGTTGGTTACGCCGCCGACGAACCACTCTCCGCTCTCCTTCGCCTGACGGGCCGCAACGATATATTCGCCCGGCTCCGCCGCGAGATAACGGCTCTGCCGCCAATCGACCGCAACATCCTTTATGAACTGGAACGCATCCGCATAACGCTCGTAATGCTCCGGAAGGTCGGCTGCCATCTGCAACGGAGAGTACATCGTAACGTAGAGTGCGAGTTGGTTGCATATCGTCGCATTCACCCAAGACACCTTGTTGCGGCTGATTTTCGTAACGTCCATCTCGAATATTCCCGGCGTATAGTCCATCGGACCGCCTTTCAACCGCGTGAACGGCAGAATCGTAACGTGGTGCGGCTTCGTTCCGCCGAACGCCTGATACTCCGTACCGCGGGCGGATTCGTTGCCGATAAGGTTAGGATAGGTGCGGCACAGCCCCGTCGGACGCACAGCCTCGTGGGCATTGACCATTATATGATGTTTGGCAGCCTCCTTGACGGCATAGAGATAGTGGTTCACCATCCATTGTCCGTAGTGGTGTTCGCCGCGAGGAACTATGTCGCCCACGTAACCGCTCTTGACGGCATTGTAGCCGTAACGGTTCATCAGCGAATACGCCTTCTCCATGTGGCGTTCGTAGTTGCGGACGGACGACGATGTTTCGTGGTGCATCATCAGACGCACTCCTTTCGAGCGGGCATATTCGTTGAGCGCGTCGATGTCGAAATCGGGATACGGCGTAACGAAATCGAAGACGTAATCCTTCTTCTTGCCTGCCCAGTCCTCCCAGCCGATGTTCCAGCCCTCGACCAGCACCTGATCGAAACCGTGCTCGGCGGCGAAATCGATATAACGGCGGACATTGGCGTTGTTGGCGGCATGATGTCCCGACGGACGGGCTTTCGCATAGTCGGTAACGCCCAACTGAACGGCAGGATACTCGTCGGTATAAGCCCATTCGCTCTTGCCGGAAATCATCTCCCACCACACGCCGACATATTTCACCGGCTTGATCCACGACGTATCCTCCAATGCGCACGGCTCGTTGAGGTTCAGCGTCAGATTCGATGCGAGCATGTCGCAGGCGTTGTCGGTTACGGTAACCGTCCGCCATGGGGTATGGCATGGAGCCTGCATCCAGCCCTTATAGCCCTGCGCATCGGGTGTAAGGTGCGACGTGAACACCAAATCGCTGTCGTCCAGTTCGAGGTGCATGCACGAATAATCGACCAGCGCGGCCTCGTGAATATTGAGATAGAGTCCGTCGTCGGTTTTGAGTTGCAGTGCAGTCTGCACTCCCGCAGGCGAGAAGATGTGTTGCGACGAATTGCCGCACACCGCTTTCGGCAGAAGTTCGCGAATCTCGGACAGACGCGACACCGTGTAGTCGTACTCCTGAGTGTCGTAATCGCCGGCAATCCAGTACGCCTTATGGTCGCCCGTCATGGCGAACTGCGTACGCTCCTCAGCGATAACGAAATATGTCAGTTCCTTCTGGTCGGGGAATTCGTAGCGCAAGCCCATACCGTCGTCGTAGAGGCGGAAACGGATATTCATCAGATAACCGCGCTCCTCACGGCGCAAACGGACGAGCAGTTCGTTGTAGTTGTTGCGAATCTCGGAGTTTTCGCCCCATACGGGCTTCCACGTCTCGTCGAACGACGACTGCTCCGAACCGAGCGACACGAATCCGCGGTTCATCGGGAATATGTCTTTCTCGCGCTTGCTGTCGAAATCGCCGAACGTAGCATAGGCATCCTCGACGAATTCGAATCCGAGCGCACTCGGACGCACCGCCGTCTTATCCTTGTAATAGAGCGAATAGGTAGGCACTCCGCCCTCGGCTATCGCGAAACGCAATTCCAGATTGCCGTCGGGCGAGCGGAGCGACTGCGCCGACACGGAAACGGAGAGCGCCACGGCAGCCGCAGCAGAAAGTAATCTTTTGAAGTTCATCGGTTATAGCGTTTTTTCGGTTGTTGCAATAAAGAATATTTAACGACCTTAAAGTCATTAAAGACTTTAAGGTCGGGTTGCAGTGTTATCGTTTGAATTCCACTATCAGTGCGCTTTGAGGTTCGACGGTCGTCGAGTCGTCCACACTGCACGGCCCGCCCGTCAGCACATCGCGTCCATCCCGAAGCGATGCCGCAATCTCGGCATAGTTCGACCATGGCACACGCCGCGGTTCGGGCGCATTATTGATGAATACGAACACGGCGTCGGTATCGTCGTAACGGAAATAGGCGTAAGTATTGTCGCGCGTGATGAAGTGCATAGTGCGACCCGAGTGGATAACCTCCTTATCCTTGCGCCAGCGGAACAGCCGGCGGGTATAGTCGAACACATCGCGCTGCACGTCGTCGCGCTGCGCAGGGTCGAACAAATCGACCTTGTCGCCTGCCCAGCCGCCCGGGAAATCGACGCGCAATCCGCCGTGTCCCTGCGAAAGGTCTTTCGAGCGGAACATCATCTCGTCGCCGGAGAATATCTGCGGAATGCCGCGCATCGTAGCGAGCATGGCCATCGTGAGTTTCATTCGCCGGGGATTGCCCTGCACGACGTCGCCGATACGGTCGGTATCGTGGTTGGCGAAAAATATCAGCATCTTCGACAGGTCATGATAGACGAAATCGTGCGACAGGCAGTCGTAAACGCGGGTCATGCCCTCGCCCCAGTTCGGATTGTCCTCATTCATCGCCTTGCATACGGCTTCCCGCAGCGGGAAATCCATTATCGACGGCAGATGCGAATCGAATCCGTCCTTGTTGGCGTTGCCGCCCTGCCAGTAGGCGAGTTGCGGAATCGACGACGTCCAGCATTCGCCGACGATATTGATATCGGGATATTCGCGGCGAACGGCGGCGCACCACTCGCTCATCGGCATCTTCTCGTTATACGGATAGGTATCTACACGCAGACCGTCCAAATCGGCATACTCTATCCACCACACCGCCCACTGCTCGAAATACCGGCGCACGAACTCGTTGTCGAGATTCATGTCGGGCATCGTCGGCACGAACCATCCGCTCTCCTGCAACATCAGGTCGCGTTTCGAGGCGTTGATGTCCATATTCGTCGAAAAGGCGATATTGGACGGCGTATACTCGTCGAAACGGTGAATCCAATCCTCGAACGGGAGGTTGTCTAACCACCGGTGTCCTATGCCGCAGTGGTTCGGCACGACATCCATTATCACTTTCAGTCCGCGGGCATGGGCATCGCTCACGAAATCGCGATACTGTTCGTTCGTTCCGAACCGCGGATCGATATTGTAGTAGTCGGCGCATGCGTAGCCGTGATACGAACCGTCGGGGTCATCGTCGAGCAGCAGCGGCGTAGACCACACTGCGGTGGCACCGAGGTCGGCGATATAGTCGAGGTGCGCAGCCATGCCCGCGATATCGCCGCCGTGGCGACCGAAAAATTCGTTGCGGGCGCAAGGTTCTTTCGTCGCCGCGCATGTATCGTTCGATTCGTCGCCGTTGGCGAAACGGTCGGGCATAAGCAGGTAAATCATGTCGGCAGTCGTGAAACTGCTTCTGTCGCGCGAACCCTCGCGACGTTCCGCTATCTCGTAGGCATATTTGAACCGCTCCTCACCGCGCGAGAATACCAGATAGTATGTTCCCGCATCGGCTCGCGGCGAAACTTTCACATCGACGAAGAGGTAGTCGGGGCTGTCAGCCTTGTGTACACCCGTAATCTCCACCTGTCCGCTGCCCACGGCAACGACATCGTATTCGGAGATATTTTCGCCGCAAACCATGAGTTGCAGCGGAGTTTCCATGCCGACCCACCACGACAGCGGTTCCACACGGTCGATTCTCTTGTCGGCATCGTCTATCGACGCAAGGTCGATACGTGGCGACGTGCAGGCAACAGCCAGCACGAGCGCGCAAATAGAAATCGCAAATCGTTTCATCGTGTAAGAATTATGTAAGACCAACCATTCATTTCGTATTCGTCGCCGGTGCTCACCGTGCGGCGTTCGCCCGTCGCGAAATCGGTGTATTCGCCCTCGACGCCGGCGAAATCGACCTTCGCAGCAATCGGTTCGGACGAGAGGTTGAGCAGCGCGACCACTCCGTTATCGTCGTTTTCGCGAACGAATGCGAGAAGCCGCTGCGGCTCGTCGTGCGGCAGCAGGCGCATCGGCGCGCCCTTTTCGCCCGCATCCAGAGCGGAGTTGTCATGACGCAGCGCGTTCAGACGGCGGTAGAATTCGGTGAACGCGTTCGGCGTCCAGTCATCGACGCAGTCCTTGTCGAAGAATGCGAAACGGCGGGCGAATCCTATCTCCTGTCCGGTATAGATAAGCGGCTGTCCGTTAGGCAGAAGATATGTCAGCACAGCCATTGCTTCGGCGGCATCGCCCATACGTTCGAACTCGGTTCCGGCCCACGAATTTTCATCGTGGTTCGATGTGAACATAAGTCTGAACGCATCGCGGGGCGACCGTTCGGCATCGCGGGCGACATAATCGGTCAAATCGGCAGCGGATTTCCTGCCCTGCGCGACGTCGTTCATCAGGTGGTGCAGTTCCCATGCGTATGTGGCATCGAAACCGTTTTCGTGGAAATTCGCGCCTTCACCCTCGGCAAGCAGATAGATGTCGGGATTTTTCGCACGCAATTCGGCTAACGCTTCTCTCCAAAACCCGTCCGGCATCTCCTTGGCGGCGTCGCAGCGGAATCCGTCCACGCCCTTGTCGGTCCAGAAATGCAATACGCGCTTCATCTCCTTGCACAAATCGGCATTTTCGTAATTGAGTTTGGCGATATCCGTCCAGTCGTACTGTACGACCGTATTGCCGAGCGAGTCGCGGACATACCAATCCGCAGGTTTTTCATCGACCCATGCGGCATCGGGAGAAGTATGGTTGGCGACATAGTCGAGAATCACACGCAGTCCGAGCGAATGCGCCTTATCGAGGAAATGCTCGAAATCGGACATCGTTCCGAACTCCGGATTGACATCGTAATAATCGCGAATGGCGTAATACGAGCCGAGCGACCCTTTGCGGCCTTTCTCGCCTATCGGATGAATCGGCATCAGCCACACTATGTCCGCACCGAGGTCGCGCAACCCGGGCAGACGCGTTTCGGCGGCGGCGAAAGTTCCCTCCGCCGTACTTTGGCGGACATTCATTTCGTAGACCACGGCATCGTAGGTCCACTCGGCGTGCCGGTCGGTGCGGCACGTCTGTTTGTCGGCGCATCCGGCGAGCAGCGCGGCGGCAGACAATATGGTCAGCAGTTTTTTCATACAAACGTTAAGGTCATTAAGGAGGTTAAAGGCTTTATTTCAGTTTGAATACGACGCTCGAATATCCGCTCATGCGCACGTTCGTCTCCCCGTCGCGCACACGGCGATCGACCTTGTTCATCACAGCCACGCACTTGTCGATTTCGTCGTCGAGCGTGAGCACGGTCTGCTGTCCCGACAGATTGTGAAGCACGAGCATGCGTTCGCCGTCGGACTCTCTGTACCATGCGGCTATTTGTTTGAACTCGGTATTGGTTTCGTTGTAGACATCGTGGCGTATCATCGCGCCCGATGCCATCGACGGATAGGTGTGGCGCAGGCGTCCGAATCGGCGATAGACATTCAGCATGGACTCGTCGTCGCTCTCCTGCCGTGCGACGTCGTTTACCGACATCATGCCCGAATCCTGCTTGTCGATGAATTTCGTCGTGAACGAATCGCCCCACTTCATCGGATTGCGGATATACTCGTCGCCGCGCGATTTGGAACCGACATAGCCCAACTCCTCGCCGTAATAGACGTACGGTTCGCCGGCTGCGGTAAGCAGAACCGCGGCAGCCGACTTCGCCTTTTCGAGCGACGTGCCGAGGACGGTGCGGGTGCGCTCCTCGTCGTGGTTCGACAGTTTCGTAGGTTCGATATAGTCGGCGCGATACTGCGCATAGAGAGGCTGATAGGAGAGGATGTCCTTCACGAAATAGCATCCCGTGGCATTATTTATCGCCCACGACAGACGGTTCCAGAACGCGAACTCGAACAGAGCCGGCAGCCCCGCATAGTAAGGTGCGACCTCGTTCGCTTCGGCGAACACTTCGCCGACCATATAAAGTTCGCCGGAATGCGACTGTTTGAAATAGGTGTTCAAATCGGTATAGAATCCGTCGAGGAACGTCGGATTCTCGTTCGACGCCGTATTGTGGTAGATATGGCGGACTGCATCGAGACGGAAACCGTCCACACCGCGATCGATCCACTCTTTCGCCGATTCGATCATCGCCTTGTAGGTCGGCGACTCGCGGAACGATGCGACAGCACCGTAATTGACGTCCGGCATATACTCCGTATAGAAATTGGAGTGGAATTTCCACAACTCGATCCAGTCGGGAACGATATTCGACGGCGAATCGGAGGTCAGCACGAACGGTACGCCCAGAGCGAGCCTGCCCGCCGATGCGGGTGCACCGAATTTGGTTCCGCCGTCCCATGTCGTTGCGGAGGTGCGCACGAGAAATCCCCACGAACTGCGGAAATCGACGTTCAGTTCGTATTTCGAGCCGCCTTTGTCATAGAATTTCAGGCATTCGCCGTTGCCGAAATAGAGGTATTTCGCATCGGCTGTCGAGGTATCGGGATTGGGCGCGTCCACAGTATCGCTCTCCGTAACGGTAACGGTCGGTTTGCTGCCCCATGCGAGCGTGAATTTCAGCCGCCGGCTCGTCGCGCCGTCCTCGGATGTCGGGACGTCGAACCACTCGTTGGCATTGTAGACGCGGTCGGTAAGCATCGGGATGCGTCCGGCCTTCACGTCCGCCTGCGGGTCGCGCGAAAAGATGTAGTAGTCGCGATATCCGTTGTCGTCCGACTTCACGGCTTCGAGGAACCACGGATGACTCTTGCCCGTATGATTGAGCACGTAGTCGAGATATATTTTGATGCCTCGCTCGTGAGCCGCTGCAACCAACGCCTCGAAATCCGCCATCGTACCGTAGTCGGGATTGACCGCCGTATAGTCGATTACGTCATAACCGTGATAGGAATCGGCTGGATGTATCGGCGAAAGCCATATCGCCGTCGCTCCGAGCGACTCGATATAGTCGAGTTTGGAGATTATGCCGCGGAAGTCGCCCATTCCGTCGCCGTCGGAATCGGCGAACGAATAGACGAGCAGTTGGTACGTCGTCGCCGAACGTTTCACTCCGTCCCATTCGTCGGGCTGGGCAGTCTGAACGGTATATTTGGCAAGGTCGCCGCCGCCGCTCTGCTGATTGCCGGGGTCTTCCTTGCCGCACGATGCCGCAAAGACGAAAAGCGCGGCACAAAGGAGAAATTTTTTCATTTTTCTTTATTAAGGTCTTTAAAGTCTTTTCAGATCGTTGGGGAGGCATGAAACCGCCCGGACATAGCAGTCGGCAGACCTTTCACAGTCTGCCGACCTGAAATCGATGCCGACTATTTCTTGGTCAGTGTCATCTTGACCGGAGAAACCGTCATATCGAGCACGACATCGTAGGTTCCGGCTTCGACCGCAATATCGCTGCCGTTATAAACCATATTGTCGAGCGCACCGCCGAGATTGTAGTTCCAATCGCCGTCGAAGCGGACTTTGAGTTTGCCGTCTTTCAACGTGGTGGTTACAGAGTACAAACCGGTTGCAGAATCGAATGTCATCGGCGTATCGGAATCCCAGCCGCCCGCGGTAGCGTCGCCGATAAGACCGGCTGCGTCGAGTTTGTGGAACAACGCATTATTGTTGGCGAGATCAATCGTGAAGGCATATGCGCCGTCGGCGAGTTTCATGTTGTCGCCGGCATTGAGTTTGAACGTCGTATCGTTGCCCTCGGTCGAAACGAGTTCGCCCGCAACCCATGTACTGCCGTAAGTTACCTTGAACTCTACGCCTGCCGAATTCACCATCGAAACGTAACCTGCCGAGATGCCCGAATACTTGTCCATTGCATATTTCGGAGCAGCGTCAGGACTCCACTGATAGCCCGAGAAGTTGCCCGTCAGACCTATTTCGGTCGGATATTCGCGGCCGCCCTCGACATAACTTTCGCCTGCGGATACCGTAATCGCTTCGGCAGCAGGATCGTAAACGATGTTGTACCAGTTCTTGTAGAGGTTGATGTTAGAGCCGTTCGCAACCACCTCGAACGCAGTGCCGAGTTCGGCGAATTCACCGCCGCGGTTCACCGCCCAGTCGCAAGCGAAGCGAATCTTGCACGAGCCGTCCACGAAGAGGTTGTCGATGAACCACTTGCCGTCAGCAGCCTCGGTCATGTAGAAGTCCGTCGCCCAGCCGGTATCGTTCATCACCGTACCGCCGATAACGCTCCAGCCCTCCGCAGCGCGCACCTCCGTAACGGAAATCTTGTCCAAAGCCTCGTAGTATACGACCTGATATTTAGCCTTCTTCGGCAGTTCGATATCCGGTCCGTTATTAGTTACTGCGAACAGACGGCCGAGTTCCGCAATCGCACCGCCGCGGTTGATATCCCAACCTGCCGCGAAACGCAGTTTGAATTTGCCTTCCATTTCGGTTACAGGGCTCATCCATACGCCTGTTGCGACCTCGACCATATCGATATCCTTGCTCCAATCGCCGTTTACGCCGATAAGGCTCCAACAAATATCAGGAATGGAGACGTTCGCCACGTTGGTTGCCGTATTGAGACGGATATTGAGCATGTCGCCGAGTTTGAACTCCGCTCCTTCCTCGTCCGATTCCGGAATCTCGATATCGGCACCCGAAGTCGTAACGTTGAAATCCTCCTTCAAAGCCGTGAACGAACCGCCCAGTGCGCCTGCATCCTTATGATTGTAGACGAACTTGAACGCGCCGCATACCGTAACTTTTTCGGCGAGCCATACGTTGGCAGCGGTCTCTTTCATATCGATGACCGTGATTTCGCTGCTGTCTTTTGAGAACAGACCCTTGACAGACCATATGTAAGGGGTGAGTTTCGTATCGATTTTGTCCGACCCGTAAATCGTCGAAGCGATGAGTACGCCCTTGTCGTTCGTAATCCCGGCTTCTATCCATACGCGGGCGTTCGAAGCGACGGCAGGAGCGACACCGGCTCCAATCAAAGCGTTGTTCATCACGAAGCGGTCGATTCTTAACTTGCCGCCGGCTGCCGCGACATCCAGCGTAAGGTCCTTTTGAGCATCGGTCATTTCGATGCGGAGAATGTATTTGGTCGCCGCCGCAAAACCGTAGTCGATAGGAGTATAGTCGAATTCTATCGTCGCCGGTTGCGAACCGAGGTCGATCGCCGCAGGAGCGGTGAGTACCGGTGGCACCACATTCGACGGGTCGATCTTCACTTCGTCGAGATCCGTCGTACAAGCCGTCAGCGCGAAGGCTGCCGCTGCGAATGCCAATATGTTTGACAGTTTTTTCATATCAGTTTTTCCTTTTTAACAGTGATTAATAGCCGGGGTTCTGTGTAAGTTTGCCGTTAGCGTTCGTATCGTCGCTCGGCAGCGGGAACAGATTGTACTTGTCATCCACTGCACGACCTGCGTATATGCCGCCTTTCCAATCCCACAGATAGGAGCCGGACGTGAACTTGCCGAAACGTATAAGGTCGCTGCGGCGATGGCACTCGAAATAGAGTTCGCGGGCGCGTTCGTCCAGAATGTCATCGAGTTTGTAGGATGCCAAAGGCGACAGACCGGCACGTTCGCGAACATCGTTGAGTTGCTGCAAACCGTCGGCATTGGAGTACGACCCTCCGCCGGAAATACGGCACTTGCACTCGGCGTACATCAGATATGCATCAGCCGCACGGAACATAGGGAAGTCGGTATCGACGAATCCGGTGTGCTGACCGGCAGAACCGTCGATATTGATATTCTTGAATTTCATCGACTTCCAGCCAGAATTTTGGAGCGTGAACGCCGAACCGTCCTCCGACATCAGTTTCTCCATCTCGATTCCGTAGTCGGTGTAGAAGAGTTTGCGGGCGTCGTTGTCGGCGAAGAGTTTCGAGAGTTGGCTCGGGCAACTTACACCGCCCCAGCCCGACGAGATGCCGATTTGCGTGCAATCCATGTCGCCGCCCGCAGGTGCGAAGATAAGGAAGTTGGTGCAACCGTACGAACGCACGAGAAGACCGTCCTGCTGTACGGCGAAGATGATTTCGTCGCCGAGATAGGTCGTGTTCTTGGTAAAGCGGTGGTTGTCGGCGCAGAAGAGTTCCTGATAAGCGGAGAACTTGTCGCCTGCGGCAACCTTGTGCAGCGGATAATCGCGTATCAAATCGGAGCAAACGGCAGCGCATTCAGCCCATTTCGCTTCGCCGGCGTAAACTTCGGCGTTGAGATAGAGTTTGGCGAGCAGCATGCGGGCAAGACCCTTGTCGCAGCGGCCGTACTCGTTTTTGCCGACCTCAGGCAGAGCCGTACCGTCTACCAAATCTTTGAGTTCGGTTTCGAGCCATGCGTACAGTCCGGCGCGCGAAACCTGTGCGGGACCTTCCGAACCGATAACACCGCTTTCGAGCGACAGCGGAACGTTGCCGAACATGTCGATAGCGTGGTAGTAACTCAACGCACGGAGAGCGCGGGCTTCAGCCTTTATCTGTTCGCGCGACGAAATCGGGAAATCCTCCTCGGAGATGCCGGCAGGATTCTGGTCGATTTTGCGAATCAACTCGTTGCAGAGTCCGACTTGGAAATAGATGCGGGCATACATCGCCATAACGAATTCGTTCGACGTATTCCAGCAGAGATTGTGGAGGTCGTAGATGTTGCCGTCGTTCCATGCCACGGCAGCCTCGTCGGTCGTGTACTCCTGCAACTGGAACAGCGCACGGATATACTGACCGTATCCGCCGTCCACGCCGCTGATATCCGGATCGGAATCCGGTCCTTTCGATGCCGAGCAGGAGAGACCCTGATAGCACTTGGCAAGGACTTGGAGGTAAGCGTACTCGCTGTCGAGCACATCCTCCGGAAGCGTGATGCTCGGGTCGATAGGTTCGACGTCCAAATCGTTCACGCACGAACTCAGCCCCAGCGAGAACGCAGCGGCGAGAGTCATCAACAATACTTTATATCTTTTCATAATCTGAATCGTTTTTAAGCGTTAAAACTTCCGCCGTTAGAAATTGAGTTTGACACCGAGAATGTAGGTGCGAGGACGCGGGTACATGTTGTTGTCGATACCCGTGAAGATTTCAGGATCGAGTCCGCTGTACTTGGTCCACGTAGCCACGTTCTGAACGGTGGCGAAGACGTTCAGTCCCAGACTGCGATCGAGTTTCTTGCATTTGCAGAGATCGATGTAGTAACTCAACGTGATGTTGTCGAGTTTGAGGAACGATGCGTTTTCGAGGTAGTAGTCCGAGAAATACTGCGCATTGGATGCGAAATTGGTTTTCAGAGCAGACGACACGCGGTTCGACACGAAATTGTTCGTGTAGAGGTCGGAGAGCAGTTCGCCGTTCGACTTCACGTTGTTGTAAACCCAGTTGCCGAGGTTGGCATGCGCCGAAACCGACAGCGTAAGGTTCTTCCATGTCAGTTGGGTGTTGAAACCGAACGTTACGTCCGGAGCCGCCTTCTTGCAGTAGTATCTGTCCTTCTCGTCCACCTTGCCGTCGTTGTTGCGATCGACGTAAGCGCCCTCGATAGGGTTGCCCGCCTCGTCGTAAACCTGCTGGTATACATAGAACGTGTTGATCGGATATCCGTACATGAAACGCTGGATTTTGTTGCCGGTACCGCCCGAGATGTCTTCGGTAGCGACGCCGGTGTATTCAGGGCTGTCGTTGGCGGTCATCTTCGTAACCTTGTTCTTGTTGTATGCCACATTGAAGCCGATGTTCCAGTACCAGTCCTTGTTCTGAATGGCAACGGCGTTGATGTCGAATTCGACACCCTGATTGACGAGCGTACCGATGTTGGCATCGAGGTAGTTCGTCAGGTTCGAGCCGGCAGCCACCGGAGTCCAGTTGAGCAGGTCGGTAGTCTTGCGGTAGTAGTAGTCGATCGATCCGTAGATGCGTCCGTTGAGGAATCCGTAATCCAAACCGGCGTTATAGGTAGTGGTCGTCTCCCACTTCAAATCCTCGTTGTAGCCCTGCGGCTTGATAGGCGCGATAGCCGTCGTGCCGAAGATATACTGGCTGGCATCGGTATTGAGCATGTAGGTCGCAATCGAAGGATAGTCGCCGGCAACATCCTGCTGACCGGTCTGACCCCAACTCAAACGGAGTTTCAAAGCCGACAGAACTTCGCTGTCGCGGAGGAACGCCTCGCGGGCGATATTCCAGCCGAGAGCGACCGAAGGGAACAGACCCCACTTGTTGTTCTTGAAACGCGACGTACCGTCGTAACGCACGGTTGCGGTAACCATGTAGCGGTCGTCGTAACTGTAATTGGCGCGGCCGAAGAACGATACGAGGAAATTCTCGGTCTTTTGGAGCAGAGGATTCTTGATGAACACCTCGTTATCCTCGGCAGAGTAGATTTGCTCGAAGTTCTCGGTGTGGAAATGCTGCCACGAGTAACCCGCCATGATGCCGAACGAGTGTTTGTTTATCGTCTTGGCGTAGTTGATGTAAGCCTCCAAAGTCTGGTCCATGCGATCCTGCCAGTAGTCCTTGTGGTAGCCCGAACCCTGCTGCTGCTTGTTGTGCATCGACTGTTCGGCACCGGCAGCGACATCCTGAGTACCCTTGCCCTTCACGTAGTCCATACCGAGGTTGAGGTTGAGGCTCAAATCTTCCAGACCGTGGATTTTGTACTGAATCTGCGCATTGCCGACGAAACGCTTCGAATTGGCGACGTCGATGTTGTCGAACAGTTCGGCTACCGGGTTGAGGTTGGACATCGTGTTGCAGTTGTCGATGGTCGTGGTTCCCTTGCCGTTGTTCCACCAGTAGTAGCCGTTCAGACCGTTCTCGTCGTAAACAGGCTGCGTCGGGTCGTAACGGACTGCATCGCCGATAGCACCCTGATTGGCGAAACGGTTGTCGGCGTTCATGAACTTGCCGTTGAGATTGATGTTGAGGTGCTCGTCGAGCAGAACCGGATTGAGGTTGAGCGATACGGTTTCGCGCTCCATGCCGGAGGTTTTAAGCACACCGTCCTGATTCATGTAGCCTACGCCCACGCGGTACGGCATGTAGTTGTGCTTGCCCATGCCGATATTGCCCGTAATCGAGGCGTTGAGGTCGTAACTTACCGCCGTGCGATAAATCTGCTTCTGCCAATCCGTGTTGGCATTGCCGAGAGCCTTGTATGCCTGACTGTTCTCGCCGTCGCTCGCCCAGTTGCGGATAGCGTCGCGCATCTCGTCGCCGGTGAGGACATCGACATACTTGCTGTTGGTAGATACAGAAGTCGTGAAGTCGAGCGACAGACGAGGCACGCCGGATGCGCGCTGACTGCCCTTCTTGGTGGTGATGATGATGACGCCGTTCGATGCACGCGAACCGTAGATAGCCGTCGCCGAAGCGTCCTTCAATACCGTGAACGACTCTATATCGCTCGGATTGACGGTCGAGAGCGGATCGCCAACGCCGGCGACATTGGTATTGGCAACCGGCAGACCGTCGATAACGACGAGCGGGTCGTTCGACGCTTTGAGCGACGAACCGCCGCGCACGCGGATTTTCGCAGCCGAACCCGGAGCGCCGTCGCCCGAAGTTACCACGATACCCGCGCTCTTGCCGCGCATGAGGTCGGAAGGCGACGAGATGAATCCCTTGTTGATTTGATCTGCCTTGATGGTCGCAATCGAACCGGTCGCATCGGTCTTCTTGACCGTACCGTAACCGATGACGAGCACATCTTCGAGAGCCATGGCGTCCTCTTCCATCACGACACGGTTCAGTGTCGATGACGAAGCCACGAGTTCGAGGGTCTTGTAACCCATAAAACTGAACTCGATGACCGCCTTGTCGTTCGTTACGCCGATGACGTACGATCCGTCGATTGCGGTAGTAGTACCGTTGGCGGCGGAGCCCTTCTCATAGACGGTCGCACCTACGACAGGTGTGCCCTGAGCGTCCACCACAACACCCTTTACCTCGTATTTACCGCTCTGGGCAAATCCAAGGGGGGGGGTAATTGCCGTTACGAGCAAAATACCCGCAAACAATAACCAAAATTTTTTCATAGTTACATTTTAAGTTAGTTGATTAAATATAGTTGTTATGTTTCGGATTTTCACGAATTCTTCGCTTCATCCCTTACGAATGCGACCGAAACCGCCGCCAGCAGCATGAACGCACCCGCAAGTGCAATCATCGACGACGCATCGGAAGCGAACAGGTATTTTACGATAAGACCGCCCGTCAAACCGATAGCGATTTGAGGGATGGTAATCGTAAAGTTGAAGATTCCCATATACACGCCCATCCGGCGAGCCTCGACCGCACGCGAAAGAATGGCGTACGGCATAGCCAGAATAGCCGCCCACGCGACACCGATTCCGATCATCGGCAGCATCAGGGCGTACTGGTCGTGCAGAAGATACAAGCCGGCGAATCCTGCGGCTCCGAAGAGCAGCGATACGGCATAGACGATTTTATTGCCGTAGCGAGCCGCAATGCCGCCGATGAAGAGCGATGCGATACAAGCCGGAACGGGATAGGTGCCGTTGAGAACGCCGACCCACGTCTGCGTCGCACCGTCGCTCAACACTGCGCCCGTGGCATGATCGGTTACCACACCCGTTATGGCAGGTTTGAGATAGGTCCACATCAGGAACAGCGCCGCCCACGAGAAGAACTGCACCACACCCAATTGCAGCATCACTCTCGGAATATCGCGGATGAGCGACACGAACGACGGACGCTCGGCGGCTTGCTCCTGCGGGATATCGTTGTACTCGGCGAACTCCTTCGGCGGATACTCCTTGGTCTTGAACGACGTAACGAGCACCGTCGCGAGCAGTATCGCTCCACCTATATAATATGAATAGGCGATATGGTCTGAAACTTCGCCTGCTCTCGCCTCGTCCGATACGCCGAGCCATGTCATCATCAACGGCAGTACGGCACCGACCACGGCACCGAGGTTGATGAGGAATGTCTGAACGACATAACCCGTCGTCTTCTGCCCGTCATTGAGCATGTCCGCCACGAGCGCGCGGAAAGGCTGCATGGTTACGTTGAACGACAAGTCCATGAACAGCAGGATGAACGCTCCCATGGCGAGCGGAGCGAACGCCAGCAGCACCGGGGCATTCGGCATGAGCAGCAGCGCGAGAGTCGAAATCAGTGCGCCGCCCAGAATGAACGGAACGCGCCTGCCGAACCGCGTCCACGTACCGTCGGAGAACAAGCCGACAATCGGCTGTACGATGAGTCCCGCGACCGGGGCTGCAAGCCAAAAATAACTGAGTTGATGAACATCGGCACCCAACGACTCGAAAATGGTCGAAGTATTGGAGTTTTGCAGGGAATAGCCTATCTGAACTCCGAGAAATCCGAAACTCAGATTCCATATCTTCCAAAAAGAGAGATCCGGTTTTTTCATAAAGTCATTTATACAGTTGCAGTATTGTCGGTTAATTTTCAAGTCCCCTTTCATTCCGCCTCGGCACAATCCGAACCGACCCGGCCATACGGCCGGTTTATCGAAAAGGGGTCATTTTGGTTTATACAAATGTTATAATAATTATTCAACGGCGCAATTCGACACCGACGAGCGGCAGTATTTTCCGGACGAACGGCGAATACTTTGCGACGAAAAATAAAGATACAGGGACGAACGGGGGCATTCGCGGTTATCCGCCGGGACGAATACCATGCGGCATCCCTGCCCGCGATTAAAACCGCATTCCGCGTTTTTCCGTCTAAAAATTTGGAAATCCGAACTTTTTGTGTTAATTTTGATACAATCAATGCTCGTATCATGGAAGAAAGACGGCTTCGCATAGATATTCTCATCCATTTGTTCGCGCTCGCCCACGCGACCGTCGCGGTAGTCAGCCGCGCGTTCGACTATGTGGACGACATACCGCTGACGCTGCTTACGATATCGATGATAGCCGTCATCTCGATTCGGCGCAATCTCCCCATAGAAGTCATCGCCGCAATCGCGCTCTCGGGCTGCTTTCTCGGATACGCCATGGGCATTTACGGCGCAGAGATAATAGGTCCGGTCATCGGCAACGGCACGGCGGCTTCCGCGATAACGACGGCGGCGATAACCGAAATGCTCGGGTGGATAACCTACGGACTTTCGCGGTTCGAGCCGCAGAGAGCCGATATCCCGACCAAATATCCCGACACGCCGACGATAATATCCATCATGGCGGCGATAATGATATTCCGCATCGCATACGTCAGTCTGACGGACGCCCCGATATTCGACGGTTCGAGTTTTTACGACGAGTTGCAGAGGCTTACCTCGAACACGCTGGCAATGGTTTCGCTGCTCGGCGGATGCGTCATCATCGCCAATCCGCCCCGCAAATCGAAAAAACGGCATCTCGGCATCCACTATGCGATAGTCGCTGCGGCTCTGCTGCTGCTCTCGCTCGTCATCGCGCTGTTCGTCTGCTACGACCTGCCGTCCGGAAACGGCTATGCCATGGAGCGGGAATCGATGTTGAGGATGTTCCTCACCGTCGCTCCGGTCTGCATAGTGATATACACAATCGCGCTGCTGATAATACGTGTCGTCGCCACCGACTCCAAGTTCCGCAGCGAACGCGACAAACGCCACAAGGCGATATATCAGTACGCCAATCTCAAACGGCAGATAAACCCCCACTTTCTGTTCAACTCCCTCAACATACTCGAATATCTGGTCGAGGAGGGCGAACAAAAACGGGCGAGCGCATTCATACACAAACTCTCGGGCATGTATCGATACATGCTGCAAAACGACGAAAAACGGATAGTTCCGCTCACGGAGGAACTCGATTTCGCACAGAAATACATCGACCTGCTCGCCGAACGGTTCGCCGAAGGGTTGTCGGTCGAAATCGCGCTCTCCGACGAAGCCAAATGCGGCTATGTCGTGCCGTGTTCGCTGCAACTGCTGATAGAAAACGCCACCAAACACAATATAGTCAGCCGCCAGCAGCCGCTCTCGATAACCATAACCGACACCGGCGGGACCATCGTCGTGCGCAACAACCTGCAACCGCGCATAAGCGGCAACGCATCCACGGGACTCGGACTGAAAAACATCGAACAGCAATATATCGACATCTCGGGTCTGGGCATCGATATAGAGCAAACAAAAACCGAATTCATTGTCAAACTGCCACTATTGCAATCGTTATGAAAGCCGTAATCATCGAAGACGAAATCCCTGCACAGATGAATCTGCGACGGGAACTTGAAAGAAATTGCAGCGACGTCGAAATCATCGGCGTGTTCGACTCCGTAAAACAGAGCGTAGAGTGGCTGTGCGACAATCCGAAAGCCGCCGACATGATATTCATGGATGTCGAATTGTCGGACGGAATGTGTTTCGACATATTCGACCGCACGAAGGTCGAAGCCCCCGTAATCATCACCACTGCATACGACAACTATGCCGTGAAAGCATTCAAGGTGCACAGCATCGATTACCTGCTCAAACCC
>CAYRSF010000058.1:0-7432 GCA_964427035.1 uncultured Alistipes sp. | reverse complement strand
ATGTCGAGGTCGGTAACGCCCGTCGCCACCTCGACGAGAAACAGAATCACGTCAGCCTCCTCGATAGCCAGCAGCACCTGCTTGCGAATCTCGTCCTCGAAAATATCGTCGCTGTTCACGGCATAACCGCCGGTGTCGATTACAGAGAACTCGCGACCGTTCCAGTCCGTCTTTCCGTAATGCCTGTCCCGCGTCGTACCCGCAGCGGCATCGACGATTGCCTGCCGCTGTCCGACAAGCCGGTTGAAAAGCGTACTCTTGCCCACGTTCGGGCGACCTACTATTGCAACAAGACTCATAGTTTTCAGTGAATTTATGCGGCGCAAAGATAATCCTAAATTCGCAGACAAAAAAATTTAGAGCCGCAAGCCGAAAGTTTTTCAAAAATTTCACTATTTTTGGAGGGTATATGCGCATCGCCGGCAACCGAATGCCGACGAAAAACGATGATTTTTATGAAAAAAGCACTGTTGATAATATCTGTCGCAGCGATGACGCTCGCAGCGGGCATCGCCGATGCCGGAGCACAAACCCCCGAACCGGAGAAAAAACGGAAAGGCGGCGGAGTGAGATTGAGCACCGAATGGGGGCTGACGGCAGGAGTCTCGTATCCGTGGATGAGTTACGACATCCAAGCCCATCCGACTTTGAACATCCAACCGAAAATGGGCTTCACGGCAGGATTCCACATGGCGTTGAAATTCGGCAGGACGTTCGCCCTGCAACCCGAACTGATATACAACTATTCGCCGATTCGGATTATAGACCCGTCGGCGAAGTTCAATTCGCGGGTGAAATCGCAGTCGTTGCAGGTTCCCGTTTTGCTGTCGGTGCGGATTTGGATGTTAAGGCTCAATGCCGGACCGGTCATAACGCTGATGGATAATCCGATATACCGGGACAACGACGGCGAAAAGGTGATGTTCGGCCGCATCTATCCGACATTCGCCTACACTGTCGGTGCGGGAGTGTGCATACTGCGGCATCTGCTCATCGATCTGCGCTACAACGGCAGGTTCAACAAATCGAAGAACTTTTTGTCCTACGACGCATCGCACGAAGGATTCGAATTCAATACATCGATGCATAACGTTCAACTTAAAATAGGTTTTCTGTTCTAAAATTGCAATGACGGAAGCGGTAAGCAGAGAAATAATAGTAGAGAATGTGGATACGCGCGAACTCTACGGCGCGAAAAACGTATACTTGGAGCAGATCAAGGCTCTGCATCCCAAACTCAAAATCATCGTCCGCGGTTCATCGCTGAAAGTCCTCGGCTCCAAAAGCGACACCGAGCGGTTCGAACGGCGCATGAACGGACTGATAGACTATTTCGACCGCTACGGGCATATCTCGAAAGAGGTCGTCGAGCAGTCGTTCGCCGGCGGCTTTACCGATACCGACCGGCAGCCGTCCGACAACAGCGACCGCGAAACGATAGTCTACGGCAACAACGGAATTGTCGTCAAGGCCCGTACCGAGAATCAGCGCAAACTCGTCGAACTTTACGACAGGTGCGACCTTATCTTCGCGACGGGACCCGCCGGTTCGGGCAAGACATATACCGCTATCGCACTTGCAGTTCGGGCATTGCGCGACAAGCAGGTGCGGCGCGTGATACTGACGCGTCCGGCAGTCGAAGCCGGCGAAAAGTTGGGATTCCTGCCCGGCGACCTCAAAGAGAAACTCGACCCTTATCTGCAACCGCTCTACGACGCGCTGAACGACATGATTCCTGCGGCTAAACTGCAAAAATTCATCGAGGACGGCACGGTGCAAATCGCCCCGCTCGCCTACATGCGCGGACGGACGCTCGACAACGCATTCGTCATACTCGACGAAGCGCAGAATACCACCATGTCGCAGATAAAGATGTTCCTGACGCGAATGGGGCGCAACGCGAAATTCATCGTAACGGGCGACGTAACGCAGGTAGACCTTCCGCGACGCAGCGACAGCGGACTCGTCCGCGCGATTGAGACGGTGCGCGGCATCGAGGGCATCGGTTTCGTGGAGTTCGACAAACGCGACATCGTCCGCCACGAACTGGTAAAGCACATCGTCGAAGCCTTCGACCGCCGCGACAAGGAGCCGGAAAACCGATTGCAACAATAAGGTTTTTAGGGTTATGCGGTGGATAACTGACGCGGCAAGGGTTACGGCGGGTTCGCCGCAAAGGCGATTGCGGATACTGCATATTGCTGCGGGGAGAATGTCCGCATGCCGGCATTATTCGGCATTTCGGTCGATGATATTTCATCCCCGGTCAGTCTTATCGCACCTTATCGATTTGTTTTTCGCAGAGGTAGAGGGACATTCCGCCCGACCGCCGCTCCAAAAAAAAAGATTATCCGCGACATCGTAAACATTAAAAAATTGCATATCTTTGTAGTTAGACACCGAAACCGTTCCGGGAACCGGAGAACGATTTCATCTAATACCTAATATATTATGGACAGAAATTTAAGTGCGCTCAATCCTGCGCTCGTTTGGAAACATTTCGCAAAAATCGTAAAAATCCCGCGTCCGTCGCACCACGAGGCCGAAATACGCAAATACATAGTCGATTTCGCCGAGGCTCACGGACTCGAACACTGCGTCGATGAAGCGAACAACGTCTATGTCCGCAAGCCTGCGACCCCCGGCATGGAGAACCGCAAGGGAATAATCATGCAGGCGCATCTCGACATGGTGCCGCAGAAGAACAACGACAAAATATTCGATTTCGAGAAAGACTCCATCGACGCCTACATCGACGGCGAATGGGTAACGGCAGACGGAACCACGCTCGGCGCGGACAACGGAATCGGCGCAGCATCGGCACTCGCGGTATTGGAGGACGACACTATCGAGCACGGACCAATCGAGGCTCTGTTCACGGCGACCGAGGAGACGGGCATGGACGGCGCATTCGGACTGAAAGCGGGACTTCTCCGCGGCGACATACTGCTCAACCTCGATTCCGAAACCGAGGGCGAACTCTACGTCGGCTGTGCCGGAGGATTGGACGCCAACATCGAACTGCCATACACCGCCGAACCGACTCCGGCGACGGGTTACAAGGCTTATAAAATAGATGTAAAGGGATTGAAAGGCGGACATTCGGGCATACAAATCGGCTGTCAGCGCGCCAATGCCAACCGTCTGCTGTTCCGTTTCCTGCTTCATACGGACATCCGCACGCTCTTGTGCTCGGTGGACGGCGGCGGATTGCGCAACGCCATTCCGCGCGAAGCCGCAGCGACCGTCATGGTCGGCGAAAACGATGCGGCTCGCTTCGAGACCGAAATCGCGAAATTCGAAAAGACGGCAATCGCGGAATTCGACGGCATCGAAGACGAAATATCGATAACGGCGACCGAGACCGAACGTCCTGCGAAGATGATTCCTGCCGAAACGGCGGCGAAACTCGCGAAAGCGGTCGTCGGCGCACCGAACGGAGCGGTCAAAATGTCGATGGAGATGGTCGGGCTCGTGCAGACCTCGACCAATCTTGCCCGCGTCGTCTCGAACGGCGAAAACGTAAAGATACAGTGTCTGTTGCGCAGTTCGGTAAACAGCGAGAAATATGCGCTCGGAGAAGCAATACGCGGCGTATTCGAACTCGCCGGTGCGACTGTCGCGCTCGAAGGCGACTACGACGGCTGGAAACCGAACATGTCGTCGCCGATACTCCATGCGATGCTCGCGTCGTACAGGGAGTTGTTCGGCACGGAACCTGCCGTAACAGCCATACATGCAGGACTGGAATGCGGAATCATCGGCGGAACGTATCCGAACCTCGACATGATTTCGTTCGGACCGACGATTTGCTATCCGCACTCTCCGGACGAAAAAGTGAACATCGCATCGGTCGGTAAATTCTACCGCTTCCTGCTGCACACGCTCAAAAACGCTCCGGTCAAATAGCATGGCAGCCGAGGTCAGAGACTTGACAGACCGCTGGTTCGTCATCGTCAATCCGGTCGCAGGTTCGGGTCGCGGACTGATAGACTTTCCGCAGATTTCGAGGCTGCTGCGCAATGACGACATACACCACGACGCGGTTTTCACCGAACACACGCACCACGCGACGGAACTTACCGTCGCGGCGGCGAACCAAGGCTATCGCAAAATAATAGTCATCGGCGGTGACGGCACCCTGAACGAGGTCGTGAACGGACTTTTCATTCAGAAAGCCGTCGAACCGCACGAAATCCTGCTGGCTGTCATAGCCGTCGGAACGGGCAACGACTGGGTGCGCATGTTCGGCATTCCGGAGCACTATTCGGAGGCTATACGTGCCATACGCGAAGGTCGATCGTTCTTGCAGGATGTCGGCACGGTTACCTACACCGAATCGCACTATACCCAGACACGCTACATGGCGAACGTCGCCGGATTAGGATTCGACGCGTACGTCATCGCGACATTCAACCACCTGAAAGTAAAGGGATACAAGGGCAGATGGATGTATCTGTACAGCATCCTGAAATCCTATTTCCGCTACAAGTCGGCAGGCGTCCGCATATTCGTGGACGACAAGGTCGTATTCAACGACCTGCTGTTCAGTCTCGCCATCGGCATCTGCAAATTCAACGGCGGCGGCATGCAGCAGTTGCCGAACGCACTGGCGGACGACGGACTGCTCGATTTGACGATAATCCGTCCGATTCACTGGTGGCACATAGTTTTTCGTCTCAAAAAACTTTTCAACGGCGATATTTATCAAATCGGGCACATCATCCACACGCAGGGTCGCACCGTGAGGATAGAATCCGCACCGGCGATAAGGCTCGAAACCGACGGCGAACTGATGGGCGAAACCCCGGTCGCAGTGAATATTCTGCAACGGGCGATACGCGTGGTCGTAACCCGCGAATTTCTCGGAGAGGAGTAGCCGGGTCTTCCGATGCATGGTTAAGCGGGCGGCATATGATATGCCGCCCGCAAAAAATTCCGCGCTGTCGAAACAGGCGGAATTCCGGTACAACGACCCGTTGCTTTAATGGCGTTTGCGCAACTCGTCGCAAGCCTGTTTCGACAGACTGTTGTCGATTTCGTACAGTGCGTAAACCTGTCTGGGGGTCAGAATCTTCTCGAATATCGGAATATAGACTTTGCGTACCATCGAAATATGGATGTAATTATCCAAATCAGCCGAAAGAAGGGAGTTGATTTCGGCGTCGGTCGCATTGTCGATATTCGCTATCGCCGGTTTGCGAATCTGCCCCGTACGGATATTTTGCCGATACTCGATATAAACAGGAGCGAATTTCTCGAACTGACCGTCCGTCATTTTAAGTTCGTCGCGCAGAATGCCGAGCACGATATTGCGCATTTCGAGCCGTTCGGGACTTATGTTCTCCTCGTCGATTCTGACTATGCGGGATTCGCTCGCGGTGTTATCGTCCGCGTTCTGTTGCGCCCATAATGTCTGGACGGCGGCGATGAGCATTACCGTTATAATCGCACGTTTCATTGTCATTGATTTTCGGTCGTTCGATATTCTGTCCTATTCCGCTTTTGCGTCCTCGGTCTTCTGCTCGGCAGCCGGCTCCTGCTCGGTCGGCTTAGCCTCGCTCTGCTCTTTGTTCTCAGCCGGGCAGACCTCCTCTTTCTTCGGCTCCTCGGCAGGCGTCTGCACGGTCGGCACGTTTTGCGGTTCAACCTTGGACTTGTCATCCTGTGCGAATGCGATTTGCGATGCTGCGAAAACAAAAATCGCTGCGATAATCATACGTTTCATGTTTTTCTCTTTTTAATTCAATTAAGTAATACAATCTGATTTTATGAAAATTTCCGGAAATTCTGTTTTTTCGTCTACAATTCGTTCGTTATCTCTTCGAAATCTTTCGCATAGCCCGATGCCATGTCGGAAAGTTCTTCGTCGGTCGCCCGTTCGAGCAGTTGTTCGTAACGGAACATCAATATCCGTTTCTTGCCGGCGTAAACACCTATGAAAGTACATACCACGAACAACGCTGCTGTCGCCGCAGCCAATGACATGCGCACGAGGTGATTCCGGCTCTGCATCGGTCGCATTCCGAGTGCCTTGGCGGTTCGCCGGGAATTGTCGAAAAAATTTTCCGGCACACTGTACGGCAACCGCTTGCCTACGTCGTCGAATTCGAAATCTTTCATTGCGTCATCAATTCTTTTATACGCTGTTGAGCGTAGTGGTAATTCGTTTTGAGCGTCGCTTCGCTCATTCCCGTTATTTCGCTTATCTCTCTGTAAGCCAATTCATCGTAGTATCGCAGATTGAATACCAGTCTCTGCTTCGCCGGCAGCGAAAATATCGCTTTCTGAAATCTCGCTTCGATACTCTCCGCCGACTCCGCAGCCGCATCTGCGACCGCCTGTGCCAGTTTAGCCCCGATGCCGTCCATTCCGACAAAACTCCATCTCCACTTTCGGCGCAGGTGAGTCAGACACAGATTGGTTGCGATACTGTAAACCCATGCTCTCAATTCGCCCCCGCCGCCGCGAAACGTGCCGATTCGGCGGAATATCCTGACCCACATCTCC
The DNA here is from genome assembly GCA_964427035.1 of uncultured Alistipes sp. Taxonomy (GTDB): domain Bacteria; phylum Bacteroidota; class Bacteroidia; order Bacteroidales; family Rikenellaceae; genus Alistipes. The sequence goes on along the minus strand of CAYRSF010000058.1, from coordinate 922 downwards.
TGCAAGATGTCTTCGCTGTCTTCATGCACGACGACCATACGCCGGATATGCCAGTACAGCGGTTCGGTGTAAGCATCGACAATCCTTGCCATTCCGTCGCTCCTCGTCGCCTCGTCGGCGATCAACCTCACTATTTCAGCGTTGTCGATACTCATTATATCCTGTTCGGTTTCATCTATAAGACTTGCGATAACGCCGAAAGTTAAAATAAAGGGGCGGATATTTATTCGATTTTTTCGCCACGATATTATAAACGACCGATAATAATGAACTTGACCGCAATTGTCCGATGTAAAAATTTCGGTGCACAAAGGCACGGCTCCTCAACTGCCCGATGCTCCGGAATCGCTTCGCAAAGCCCGCACGAATGCCGCTTCCGACAAAAACATCGGGAAATGATGCCGCCGCTTGCGAATTTTTATTATCTTTACTTTTGAAATAAAAGTATCACAATGCGATTGTACCTGTAAATGCCATGAAACTATCGCCTATAACATTCGACGGTGTAGATGCCGAACGCCCGATGGTCATTGCGGGACCGTGCAGTGCCGAGACCGAGGAGCAGGTGCTCGACACTGCAAGACGCCTTGCCGAACGCGGCGTAAGGCTGTTTCGCGCGGGAGTGTGGAAACCGCGCACCAAACCGGGCGGATTCGAGGGCAGCGGCAAGCCGTGTCTCGAATGGCTGAAACGGGCGAAACGCGAATACGGCATCTACACGGCTGTCGAGGTCGCCAATGCCGCCCACGTACACGATGCATTGGAGGCGGGAATCGACATTCTGTGGATAGGTGCGCGAACTTCCGCAAATCCGTTCGCCGTGCAGGACATCGCCGATGCACTCGCCGGTAAGAATGCGACGGTACTTGTCAAAAACCCCGTCAATCCCGACTTGGAACTTTGGATAGGTGCGCTCGAACGC
>CAYRSF010000057.1:0-20021 GCA_964427035.1 uncultured Alistipes sp. | reverse complement strand
GAAGAATCTGATTTCGGTTCGATTGCAGATGTTTCGCTTCGCTCAACATGACGAAGCGCAGCGTGTATGCGGTTTATATATTGGTTCGCAATTATAGAGTGTCGTTGTTATACCAATTCTCTGCCAAATCGCGTCGCATTGGATTTATAGTGGCTATTAAGGACTCTTTCTTCGCTCGTAAAAGTCCTTTTATATACTTTTCGCGTTCGATTGCGGATTGCATTGAAGGAAATTCTTCATAATACAACAATGAATGGCATTTGTATTTTTGGGTGAAGCCTTTGAACACGTCCGCTTTGTGTTCCGATACGCGACGATATATGTTGTTTGTAACACCGGTATATAATGCTTTGCCGTTTGCGCTACCCATCATATATATCCAGTTCCCTTGTCGCATGAATGTATAGATTAATGTAATTATTCAGATGTTTCGCTTCGCTCAACATGACGACGGAGTGTTTTGCCGTTCGACGGAAATATTGATGTTCCGTTATTCAGAGCAGTGTTCCGTCATTCTGAGCGCAGCGTAGAATCTGATTATTTGCTCGATTCCAGATGTTTCGCTTCGCTCGACATGACGACGGAGTGATTCGCCGTTCGACGGAAATAGAGGGCGTTATTCCTGCAAAGATGCGAACGGCTTGATGATGCCGCGCTGCGAGGCGCGGATGAAACTGACGAGAGCATCGCGTTCGGCACTCTGCGGAATCTGCTTCTCGACCTCATCGCATGCGTGCATGTAGTTCAATCCGCTCTGAAATATGAGACGGCAGGCGTTGTGGATATGCCCGATGGTCTCGGCGGAGAATCCCCGTCGGCTCAATCCTACCTTGTTGATGCCCGCGAAACGCATCGTGTCGCTGCGGACGATGATGAACGGCGGAACGTCCTGATTGACGAGCGAGCCGCCCTGCAACATCACGTGCGCACCGATATGGCACCACTGGTGTACGGCGGAGTGTCCGCCGATGACTGCCCAGTCGCCGACTTCGACCTCGCCTGCGAGAGATACGCGGTTGGCTATCACGCAGTGGCTGCCGACTACGTCGTCGTGCGCGATATGGACGTATGCCATAAGGAGGTTGCCGCTGCCGACGACGGTTTTGCCGCGGGATGCCGTACCGCGGCTGATAGTTACATACTCGCGTATGTCGTTGTCGTCGCCGATTTCGGCGGTCGTCATCTCGCCGGCGAATTTGAGGTCTTGCGGAAGACATGCTATCGACGCTGCATTGTGTATCTTGCAGCGTTTGCCGATGCGTGCGCCGTCGTTTATGACCGCGTGGGGTCCGATCCAGCAGTCGTCGCCTATGACGACATCCCCCGCTATGCAGGCGAAAGGCTCTACCGTAACGTTATTCCCCAGTTCGGCATCGGGATGTATGTATGCCAATGGACTTATCATCTGTTCCGACATTTATCTGTTTTTGACTACCTGAGCCATGATTGACGCTTCGCAGACGAGCGTCTTGCCGACGAATGCCTTGCATGAAGCGGTCGCAAGTCCGCGACGGATAGGCTCGATGAATTCGATTTCCATTTGGAGCGTGTCGCCCGGCACTACCTTGTGCTTGAAGCGGACGTTGTCTATGCGCAGGAAATAGGTCGAATACTCCGACGGATTCTCTACTCGGCTGAGTACGAGAATGCCGCTGCACTGCGCCATCGCTTCGACGATGAGCACGCCGGGCATGACAGGCTCCTGCGGGAAATGACCCTGAAAGAACGGTTCGTTCACGGTTACGTTCTTGATGCCGGCGACCGAATTCTCGTCGAGGTGGAAAATCTTGTCCACCAGCAGGAACGGGAAACGGTGCGGCAGCATTCCGCGGATTGCGTTCACGTCGTACAGCGGAGTCTGGCAAGGATCGTACCTGAATCGCGGATGCACTCCCTCGCGGCGGATGGTCGCATGCATCTGCTTCATGAACTCGGTGTTGGCGAAATGCCCCGGTCGGGTAGCCCAAACGCGCCCCTTTATGCGGACGCCGAGCAGCGCCATGTCGCCGAGCAGGTCGAGCAACTTGTGGCGGGCGAGTTCGTTGTTGGCGCGCAGTTGCAGATTGTTGAGGTAGCCGCCGGTGATACGGATATCCTGTTTGTTGAAAATCTTTTTCAGATGATCCATCTGTTCGTCCGATACGGGGTTCTCGACGACGACGATGGCATTGTCGAGGTCGCCGCCCTTGATGAGGTTGGCGTTGAGCAGAGGTTCGAGGTCGTGCAGGAATACGAAAGTGCGGCACGGTGCGATTTTGGTCGCGTAATCGTCGTCAGGAATGAGTATGGCATACTGGTTGCCGATGACTTTCGAGTTGTAGTCCACGTGCACCGATACCGAAAAAACGTCGTCCGGATATATGATTATCGCAACGCCCTTTTCGGGAATCGTGTAGATAGTCTTTTCGGTAACTTCGTAGTAGCGGCGTTCGGCATTCTGTTCGGCAAGACCGATGCGGACGATAGCCTCGGCGTAATCCTTGGCGGAGCCGTCCATGATAGGGGTCTCGGGTGCGTCGATGTCGATTATGGCGTTGTCCACGCCCATCGTCCAGAGAGCAGACATGATATGTTCGATGGTGCTTATGCGGACGCCGTCCTTTTCTATCGTCGTTCCGCGCGAGGTGTCGGTAACGTATTCGCAGAGTGCCGGTACGACAGGCTGTCCTTCGAGGTCGATACGGCGGAATACGATGCCGTAGTCGGCAGGAGCGGGGTTCACGGTCATATTTGTTTTCAGTCCCGTATGAAGCCCCTTGCCGGTAAACGACACGGGTTCTTTCAGTGTGTGCTGTTTCGTAGACATGGTGTTCTTTTCGAATAAATTGCACGCAAATATACGAATTTTTTGCGAAAATCACTATTTTTGCGAAAATATGGAATCGAGCGATGGACAGAGTACCGGAGAATAGAACTGCCGATGATGATGCGGCGAAAAGCGGTGGCGACCCGAAGGTAGGCGCGGGTGCGCCGAATGCGGGCGGAGCGGCGCGGCGACAGCGCAGAAAGCCGCTGAAACTTCCGTTCGACGGTCGTCGGCAGGATGCAGGCGGCTGGGTTTACGACCATCGTGCGGGGTTGAGCGTTACCATAATAGTATATTTGTTGATAGGAATCGCGTTCATTTCGTCGAAAATCGTCATTCACGGTCGTTCTTCGGCGCAGGGGATGATAATCGATTTGCAGACGCTCGAAATGCTCGAAACCGAACGCGACAGGCTCGAACGTGAGGTGAAGCGCAACAATGCCGATATAGATTGGAAATCGATACGCAACCTTTCGTCGAACGAGAGCGCGCTGAACGAGAATCTGAAAGACGACCGCGGAACGAACGCTGCGTCGCTCAATGAATCGGCGGACGAGGCTGAACGTCGGATGCGTTCCAACCGCGAAGCCTACGAACGCGGGGTCGCGGAAGCGAGGGCGATAGGCGAGAACCGACCGTCGGACAGCCGCGGGGACGGCGACAGTCGCGACCGCAAGATAAAGGGAACTGTTACGGTGTCGTATTCGTTCGTCGATCCCGTGCGATACAGCCGCAAACTCATCAAGCCCGCCTACCGCTGCGAGGGAGGCGGCGAAGTGGTCGTGGACGTGGTCATAAACCGGCTCGGCGAGGTGCAGTCGGCGCAGGTCGTGTCGGGCGGCGACGATTGCATGCGGCGGACGGCTTTGGAGGCGGCGCGGGACTCGGCATTCGACTATAACGAATCCGCTCCCGTGCGGCAGAGCGGAACGATAACCTACATATTCATTCCTCAGTAAAGGCTATGGAACTCGAAGAACTGCAACGGCGCGTGGATGCATGGATTCGCGAATACGGAGTGCGATATTTCGGCGAACTTACCAACATGGCGATTCTGACCGAGGAGGTCGGCGAACTCGCCCGCGTAATGGCTCGCCGCTATGGCGACCAGTCGTTCAAGGAGGGCGAACACGACGATGCCGCCGACGAAATGGCGGACATCCTGTGGGCGCTCGTATGCCTTGCCAATCAGACGGGCGTCGATTTGACGGCGGCTGTGGAGGCTAATTTCGCCAAGAAAACTCGCCGCGATGCCGACCGGCACAGGAACAATCCGAAACTGAAAGGGTAGACTGCAAGGTTACAGGCGGGACAGGTAGAATAAGTATGATAGGAATGCGACACTTTGCTGCCAACTTTCCCGCAAAAGTCCCCCGCACAGGCGGGGGATTAGGAGGTGGGTAACACGGATAAAAAGCAAAATCTAATTTTTGATTTTGCTCGGCTTGCACTATCTTTACGACTTTGTCGTTTAGATAGGCTGCGCCTCGGCAATGCTCAAATAAATTTTGCATTGCTCTCGGCTTGCACTATCTTTGTAACGTTTATTCGACAATATGATAGTTACAAGCGAAAATTTTCTGCTCATCGTAGCGATTCTTCTCTTTATTGCGGTGCTGGCGGGCAAGGTGGCGTATCGTCTGGGCGCGCCCGCACTGCTGCTGTTTCTCGGAGTCGGTCTCTTTTTCGGTTACAAACTGATACTGTTCGATTCGCCCGAACTCACGCAGTTCATCGGAATGCTCGCACTCTGCATAATCCTTTTTTCGGGAGGTATGGACACCAAGTACTCCGAGATACGACCCGTTCTCGCCCCCGGAATAGTGCTTGCTACTGTCGGCGTGCTTGCAACGGCATTCATCGTAGGCGGATTCATATTCCTGCTCTCGCCGTATTTGGGATACGGGTTCGGATTTCCGCTCGCACTGCTGCTCGCAGCCACCATGTCGTCCACCGACTCGGCATCGGTATTCTCGATTCTGCGAACCAAAAAGCAGGGGTTGCGCGAGAATCTGCGTCCGCTGTTGGAGTTGGAGAGCGGCTCGAACGACCCGATGGCGTATATCCTCGTGATTCTGTTGGTGAGGATGCTCTCGCCGACGGAGGAGACGATGGGCATCGGGATGAGCATCGGAATGTTTTTCGTGCAGATGGTCGTCGGCGCGCTGGCGGGTTACGGATTCGGTCGGTGCGCGGTGTGGACGATGAACAAGATAAATATCAGCAATGCTTCGTTGTACTCGGTGCTGCTGCTGGCGTTCGTTTTCTTCATCTTCTCGTTCACGTCGCTGATTCGCGGAAACGGATATCTCGCCGTGTATATCGCGGGTTTAGTCGTCGGAAACCGGAAACTCGTCCACAAACGGACGGTAGTTGCGTTTTTCGACGGCTTTACGTGGCTGTTCCAAATCGTCATGTTCCTGACGCTGGGTCTGCTCGTCGATGTGGAGGAGTTGCTCGAATGGAATACGCTGCTGCTCGGTGTCGCCGTCGGAGCGTTCATGATTCTGATTGCACGACCTGCCGCCGTATTCCTGTGCATGGCTCCGTTCCGCAAGTTCACCTTCAAGGCGCGGGCTTACGTGTCGTGGGTCGGACTGCGCGGCGCAGTGCCGATAATCTTCGCCACCTATCCTCTCGTCGCAGGTATCGAGAGTGCGCAGACGATGTTCAACGTCGTGTTCATCGTTACCATAATTTCGCTCGTGGTGCAGGGTACGCTCGTCAGCGGAATGGCGAACATGCTCGGCATGGCATACGACGAGCCGGAGAGTTCGTTCGGCGATGCGTTGCAGGACCGCATGAAATCGGATTTTTCGGAGGTGTCGGTGAACGAGCAGATGCTCGCATCGGGCAACACGTTGAGCCATATCGCACTCCCAGAGAATACGCTCGTCATCATGGTTTGCCGCGACGGCGACTACTTCGTTCCGAAGGGGCGCACCGAACTTCAAATCGGCGACAAACTGCTCGTACTGTCCGACCGCAACGAGGAGTTGCAGACGCAGTACGACGAGTTCGGGCTGGAAGAGGTGATAAAGTTTTAGGCGTGAGGCTATTCGGCAGTGCTTTACGGGGACGGACAATAACAATATAGGTAATACAGGAAGCCCTTATACGACCTGTTCTGCCTATATTACCTATAATACCTGTTTTCTTTGGCGGGCGGGGTTTATTCCACCTCCCATGTATCTCCCGACCGCAGGAGGTCGTCCATGCAGCGGATCGGGCTCGAAGCCTTGACCTGTTCGACCTGCTCGGCGACTTTCACGTCGTAGACGAACTCCTCGTCCACATCGCGTATGACGCCTACCGCTACCGGATAGTCGGGATATTTCATCGCAGCCAGCATCCCGTGCAGCGTCGTGTCTTTCTCGTGGGCGTCGTGCGTCAGTATGTCGTCTATCGTGTAGCCGTCCTCGCCGATGGTTACGACTTTCAGCCGCATGTTCTCGAACACCAGTCCTCGTTCGTTGTTCGCGCCGAAAGTCATCTTTTCGCCGTGTCGCAGCGTGATGGTATTAGCCTGCCGCGTCGCCTTGTCGCCGGCGAAATCGGCGTGGGTCTTGTTGTTGAAAATAACGCAGTTCACTAACGCCTCGACTATCGACATCCCCTTGTGTTTCGCCGCTGCGACGAGAACGTCCTTGGTCAGTCCGACCTCCATGTCGATAGTGCGGGCGAAGAACGTGCCTTTCGCCCCGATTACGAGTTCGCCGGGGTTGAACGGATGTTCGACGGTGCCGTAAGGCGAGGTCTTGGTGATTTTGCCGAGTTTGGTGGTCGGCGAGTACTGACCCTTGGTAAGCCCGTAGATTTCGTTGTTGAAAAGTATGACGTTGAGGTCGATATTGCGCCGTATGGCGTGGATGAAGTGGTTGCCGCCGATAGCGAGCGAATCGCCGTCGCCGGTGCATACCCATACCGAAAGATCCGGATTGGCGACCTTGATTCCCGTAGCCACGGCGTTGGCACGACCGTGTATCGTGTGGAAGCCGAAGGTCTTCATGTAGTATATGAACCGCGACGAGCATCCGATGCCCGAAACGAACGTGAATTTGTGGTGCGGCTTGTCGAGCGCGTCAGCCACCTCGGGCATCGCGCGCTGTACGGCGTTGAGTATGGCGTGGTCGCCGCAGCCCGGACACCATTTCACCTCTTGGTCGCTCTTGAAATCGGTCGGAGCGTATCTGTATTCTGACATGGCGAAATCTGCTTAAAGTAAAGTGTTGAATTTTTGTTTGAGTTCGGTTACCGTGAACGGCAGACCCTCGCATTTGTTGTACTGCCCGAATGCGAATTGCGGGAAGTTCTGACGCAGATAGGCGGCGAACTGCCCCTCGTTGAGTTCGCAGACGACGATTTTCTCGAAACGTCCGAAAATCTCGGCGATACCTTTCGGCAGCGGGTTGATATAGTTGAAATGGCACAGCGAAACGCTCTTGCCCTCGGCACGCAACTGCTGTACGGCACTGTGGAGATGACCTTTCGTTCCGCCCCAGCCGACGACGAGCAGTTTGCCGCTCCCGTCGCCCTCGACCCTCTGTACGGGCAGTTCGTCGGCGATGCGCGCGACCTTCTCGGCGCGTACCGAAACCATCTTTCGGTGGTTCGCAGGGTCGTATGAAATGCAGCCTTTGAGTTCGTGCTTCTCCAATCCGCCTATGCGGTGCTCCAATCCCTTTTTGCCCGGAAATGCCCAGCCGCGGGCAAGATTTTCGCCTCGCTCGTAAGGCATGAAATCGCCCTCGCACTCCTCGACTATCGGCGGAACGATTGCGGGGTAGTCGCTCATCGACGGTATGCGCCACGGTTCGGAGCCGTTGGCGATGAATCCGTCGGTAAGCAGAATGACTGGCGTCATGTGCTCCATGGCTATTTTTGCGGCTCGGAATGCGCAGTCGAAGCAGTCGCTCGGCGACGATGCCGCGATGACCGCCATCGGACATTCGCCGTTTCGCCCGTAGAGAGCCTGCATCAGGTCGCTCTGCTCGGTTTTGGTCGGCAGACCCGTCGAAGGTCCTCCGCGCTGTACATCGACGACGACGAGCGGGAGTTCCGCCATGACGGCGAGCCCCATAGCCTCGCTTTTGAGCGACAGCCCCGGTCCCGACGTGGTCGTAACGGCGAGGTCGCCCGCGTATGCCGCACCTATCGAGGTGCAGATGCCGGCGATTTCGTCCTCGGCCTGTACTGTCTTTACGCCCAACTCCTTGTGCTTCGCCAACTCTTCGAGAATGACGGTTGCGGGCGTGATCGGATACGAACCGCAGAAGAGCGGACGACCGCTCTTTTCGCTCGCTGCGATGAATCCCCATGCCGTGGCGACGTTCCCGTTTATCGACCGGTAGGTGCCGCGTTCGAGCGATGCGGGAGCGACGGTATAGGTGTTGGCGAACTGATGGGTGTTGGCGGCATAGTTGAATCCGGCGTCGAGCACGCGTTTGTTGGCTTCGGACACGGCAGGATTTTTCCTGCCGAATTTGGTGTCGAGATAGCGGCGCGCATGGTCGAGCGGACGGTTGTATATGTAGAGACATATTCCGAGTGCGAACATGTTCTTGCATTTGACGACAGTCTTGTTGTCGAGCCCCGAGTCGGCGAGTGCCGCACGCGTCAAGGTCGTGATGTCGGGGATTACGACGTTGTAGTCGCACAAGCCGAGTTCGGCTATCGGGTCGCCGGTCTCGAATCCGGCTTTGCGGATTCCGTCCTCGGTCAGCGTGTCGCCGTCGAGAATCACCGTCGCATCCTTTTTCAACCACTTGCGGTTGGCTTTGAGCGCAGCGGGGTTCATCGCGACCAAGACGTCGCAGTAGTCGCCCGGGTTGGTGATGCGTTCCGAGCCGAAATGTACCTGAAATCCCGAAACGCCCGCGACCGTGCCCTGCGGCGCGCGGATTTCGGCAGGGTAGTCGGGGAAAGTGGATATGCCGTTGCCCGACAGCGCCGATGTTTCGGAAAAGAGCGTTCCCGTGAGTTGCATGCCGTCGCCCGAATCGCCCGAAAAGCGGATGACGACGTCGTGCAGACTTTCGTTAGGTTTTTCCATTTTTAGCGTGTACGAAGTTTTCGTTTTTTAGGTTTATTAATGCAAAGATAATAATCTGTTTTGAAAATAACGCGTTCGGCAGGGAAAAAGTGGAGGCGGCAGCGGGGAACATGGCGGTTATGGCGGCAGGGCGATTGCGGCAATGGGTAATATAAGTAATAATAGGTAATATATGATCGACATCATACCTGCTTATGATGCCTGTATTGCCTGCCAGACTCGTTATATTTATTTTTTTCGATAAAATCGCGTTCGATTGTTCGAGTATCGAAATAATTTCGTATCTATGAACAAAGAAACTGTAAAACAAACGAAAAATTATTTGCAGACATGAAAAAACTGTTTTTGAAACTGGCGTTTGTCTGCATGTTGTTCATTTCGTTTATGTTCCGATTAGTAAATTCGACGGCGACGGCGGTCCCGAACTGACTTATACATTGGAGTTGATTCCCGAAAATATCACGGAGGACGTAGACCTTATCTTTACGACGCGTCCGACGATGCAGGGAGTCGTTTATGACGAGAAAACGGGTTCGGTTACCTACACCTCCGGATTGTACATCGACCCTGAAACCGGTGAAGAATATCAGTATGACTATCAGCCGATTTATGACGGGTTTATCGGCGAGACGGTGATTTTGCCGCGCCCGCTGAAATAGGGCGGGGGAGCGGTATCGAACGACGCAGCCGGGAAGAAATTTTCCCGGCTGCGTCGTTTTTAAGTCCTTAAAGGTTACCTTATGCTGTTCATGCGGATGCTTGCCTTGACGAGCGCGATTGCACGCACGCGATTCACCTCGACGTCCTTGTCGGCATGGTGCGGATTCTGGCTGACGAGTTTTATGAAGCCCTCGCGCTCCGATTTCTGAATGTATTTCACCGTTATGTACTCTTCGCCGTCGATGTCTATCGAGAGCAGATACATGTCGCCCCAAAATACGTCGCTGATATCGTGCAACTGCTTGTAGAGCACTATGTCGCCGCTTTTGAGCAGCGGATACATCGAGTCGCCTACGACATATATCGCCCCGTCGCATTTGGGCAGGTTAGGGATATGGATGTAGTTCACGGGCACGGTCGATTCGCGGTCGTTGAACAGCGGAACGAGCCCTGCCGTACCCTCTATCGAATAGAGGGGCACGCTCTGCAACGGCAGCGAATTGTCGGTGCGGTGGCGGAATGCGTTGGTGAGATTGGGCTCGGCATTGAACATCTGCCCCCTGCCCGTCTCTATCCAGTCGGGATTCACGTTCAATTCCTGAACCAAAATGTTCTTGTTGCGCGACGACAGCCCCGTTTTGCCGGTCTCGATCATCGAGAGGGCGGTTTTCCCTATGCCAAGTCGTTGTGCGAGTTGTTCTTGTGTCAGCCCCAACTCTTTCCTTATCAGTTTTAATCTACTCTCCATATATTTTCTATCGGAAAATATTATACAAAAATTGGACTTATGTCGGTATAAAATCCAAATATTGGATATATCTTTGCACCGCAAAGTTAAAATATTTAATCGAAACCGACAAACAATTCAATAATTTATTACATCATGTATCGTTTCAAATCCCGAATCTATGAAGAACTCTCTTCCGAAATCCGTCGGTCGCTGCAAAACAACTGTTATTTCTGCGGTTCGGCGGAGGTCGCGGACGGCGACACCGTCTGCCGTTTGGTCGCCTCGCTTATCATCTACCGCCGCAAGGTCGCTCCGCTGTCGGACGAACGCGATACGGTATCGCACGTGGTTCCGGTGTGGTGGGAGTGCCATACGTTCGTCGGGGATGCGGAGGTCGAAAACGACTTCGACTTCGACGAATTCTGCTGCGCCATGATAGAGGAGTAGCCGACCGTTCGCCGCACTGCATGCCTTTCCCGGAGCGATGCCTCCCGTTGCGGCGAAAATCGAGAGTTTTTTCGGGGGACGCCCGCCGTTCGCATCGGAACGCCGTCCCCAATTTTTTTGCCTGTAATCGCTTAAATTCATAAACCATGTCTAATCCGTCATTCGCCGATTTCGCGCTCGGTGTCTATCCGTTTCTCGAACTCGAAAATTTCCACAAAACCTACTACCGCCTGCTCGAAGCCTTCGCTGAGGGTCGGGTGCGCAAACTCATCGTTACCATGCCGCCGCAACACGGAAAGAGCGTCGGTGCGACGACGCTTCTGCCTGCGTATATGCTCGGGCTGAATCCCGACCTGCGCATCGCAATCGCATCCTATTCGGCTTCGCTCGCATCGAAATTCAACCGCCGCGTTCAGCGCATCCTCGAATCGGAGGAGTACGCCGAATTTTTCCCCGAAACGACCATCAAGCGCGGTTCGAAGCCTGCCAACTACGTGCGTACCGCCGACGAAGTCGAGATTGTCGGCCGCGACGGAGCCCTGCTTTCGGTCGGTCGCGAGGGCTCGCTGACGGGAAACCGCGTGGACTGCTTCATCCTCGACGACCTCTACAAGGATGCCATGGAGGCCAATTCGCCTATCGTGCGCGAGAACTGCTGGGAATGGTATACCTCGGTGGTGCGGACGCGCATGCACAACTCGTCGCGCGAACTGATAGTATTCACCCGCTGGCACGAGGAGGATTTGATAGGGGAACTGCGGCGGTTGGAGAGGTGCGTCGATTTCCGGTCGTGGAGCGATTTGGACGGTCTGCCGCCCGATGTCTGGCTCTGTCTCAACTTCGAGTCGCTCAAATCGTCGCCGCCTACCGAAATCGACCCGCGCGGACAGGGCGAGGCGTTGTGGGAGGGGCGGCACAGCCGCGAACTGCTGCTGTCGAAACGCCGGCTCGACGCACTGAAATTCGAGTGTATGTATCAGGGGCATCCATCGTCGCGGGAGGGGCTGCTCTATGGCGAGTCGTTCGCCGAGTACGATGTTCTGCCGAGGGACATCGTGCGCTGGGGCAACTATACCGATACCGCCGATACGGGCGACGACTATCTGTGCTCGGTCTGCTACGGCGTCGATGCCGACGGGGCGATATACGTCTGCGATGCCGTCTATTCGCGCGAGCCTATGGAGATTACCGAAAAACTCGTCGGCGATATGCTCTGCCGCACACAGACCCGTTTCGCGACCGTCGAGAGCAACAACGGCGGTCGCGGATTCGCACGCACTCTGCAACGGCTCGCACCGAATGTCAGGGTCGAGTGGTTTCACCAGTCTGGCAACAAAGAGGCGCGCATACTGTCGAATTCGGCGACGGTACTGCATTCGATGCGCTTTCCGCTGGGGTGGCGGGAGCGTTGGAGCGAACTCTATGCCCATCTGACGACCTATCGGCGGCAGTTCAGGTCGAACCGCTGGCACGATGCCCCGGATGTGCTTACGGGCATCGTCGAATGCGAAATCGTGAATCGCCGCAGTTTCGCGGCGAAGCGGGTGAGGTTTATGGGCGGGTAGCCCACGCTCAAAAAAAGTCCCTAACGACCTTAAAGCCTTTAAAGTCTTTAAAGTCGTTAGGAAACTGTGCGTTGTGAGATATCTTTTCTCTTACAGCAGGTCTTCGTAGCGGGCGACGGGGGCGGCGTCGAGAGTCGAGAGTTCGCCCTTGCGGTACTTGAAATATCCTGCGACGGCAATCATCGCGGCATTGTCGGTCGTGAATTTCAGTTCGGGAATGAAGGTGCGCCAGCCGCGTTTCTCTCCCTCGGCAACTATGCGCGAACGGAGAACCGAGTTTGCCGACACTCCTCCGCCGATGCTTATATCCTTGATGCCGTACTCTTTGGCGGCACGAATCAGTTTATCGACGAGAATATCGACGACGGTATGGAGCAGCGACGCACAGAGGTCGCATTCGTTCTGGCGGATGAAATCGGGATTTTCAGCCACGGCATCGCGCAACGTGTAGAGGAACGATGTTTTCAGTCCCGAGAACGAGTAGCCGAATCCGTCCACATGCGGTTTGGCGAAGCGGAATGCCTTCGGGTCGCCCTGCTTCGCCAGACGGTCTATGACGGGACCTCCGGGGTAGGGCAGCCCCATGACCTTCGCGCACTTGTCGAGTGCTTCGCCCGCCGCATCGTCGATAGTGGTGCCGACGATGCGCATGTCGAACGGCGAATCGACTTTTACGATTTGGGTATGTCCGCCGCTGACGAGCAGACAGAGAAACGGAAATTCGGGATGCGGCAGCGAGCGGTCGGGCAAATCGACGAAAGGCGACAGGATATGCCCGTGCAGATGATTAACCTCGACGATAGGGATGTTGCGCGAGATGGCGAGTCCTTTGGCGAACGACGTTCCGACGAGCAGCGAACCGAGCAGACCCGGTCCTCGGGTGAAGGCTATGGCGTCGATTTTGTCGGGCGTTACCCCGGCCTCTTTGAGGGCGGTGTCCACGACGGGAACGATGTTCTGCTGATGAGCCCGCGAGGCGAGTTCGGGGATTACGCCGCCGTATTTCTCGTGTACCGCCTGCGATGCGATGACGCTCGACAGCAAGGTGGTGTCGCGAAGAACTGCGGCGGAAGTGTCGTCGCACGATGATTCGATTCCGAGGATGGTTATTTCCATTGTTTGCGCGGTTTTTGTCGTTTATATTTCGTAGTTCGGTCGAAAATGACTAACTTTGTAAGTTATAAGATAACTTAATTTCCGTACTTGTGCGCAAAGTTATGAAAATATCGGTAAAAGTGTTATCGGCGATACTCTTATCGCTGATAATTTTGCCGGTTTTGCTCTCTTTGCTGCTCGCCATCCCGTCCGTACAGAACTATGCGGCAGGTCTCGCCGCCGATTTCGCCTCGAAAAAAATCGGCACCCGCGTAAGCATCGACCATATTACCGTCGGACTGCTGAACAAAGTGCGGGTGCGCGGATTCTATGTCGAAGATCTCGACCGCGATACGCTCATCTATGCCGGAAGCGTTACGGCGTATGTCGGCGGATTGGGCAGTATCGCCCAACGGCTGGTGCTCAATGCCGGGCGCGTGGAGGACGGAAAGTTCATTCTGCGCGAGACCGAACGCGGTACGATGAATGTCAAGGAGGTCGTAGACCGCATCGGCGGGAAGCGCAACGGTCGGTTCAAGATGCTGATACGTTCGCTCGATGCCGTGAACATAGATTTCCGCATGGAGCGGCTCGAACACCGCAATCCGGAGTTCGGCGTGGATTATGCCGACATGCACCTGCGGGGCATAACGGGGCATATCGAAGATTTCACCGTCGAAGGCGGCGCGGTCGGCGGCGACATAGAGTCGATGTCGTTCAGCGAGAAGTGCGGATTCGTGGCCGATGACCTGTCGGGGTCGTTTCTTGTGGACAGAGGGTTGATTGCATTGACGACGTTGAAACTTTCGGCGGGCGGTTCCGAAATATTCATGCCACAACTGACGCTGACGGGCGACGGCTGGGGTGCTTACAAGGATTTCATCCGTAACGTGCGCATCGATGCGTCGGTGTCTGACAGCCGTACGGATACCGAGGATATAGGCTGTTTCGCTCCGTCGATTCGCGGATGGCATACGTCGATTTCCGATGCGACTTTGTCGATGCACGGCACGGTCGCCGATTTCAGGTGCAAAATAGATAACGTGCGGCTCGAAGACGGCGGAACGCTGAGTGCCGAGGCTTCGGTGCGCGGACTGACCGACATTCCGCGAACCCGTTTCGACATAAAGGTGCAGCGGCTGGACGCCGCATCCGGCGAAATCTTGCGTCTGCTCGAAAATATCGCCCGCTTGGAGATTCCGCAGTCCGTAGAAAAATATGCCGGGCGCACCGAACGGCTCGCAATGTCGGGAACTTTCAACGGAACGGTGAGGTCGTTCGCAGCGAAGGCGTCGGTCGCATTGGGCTGCGGAGGGCATGTAGACCTTTCGGGCAATATGTCTCCCGACGACAGCGGGCGGACGATTGCCGCCGAGGTCGAGGGGCGTTCGGTACCGCTCGACCGCATAATCGGCAACAGTCTGCTCGGCGGCGTTTCGTTCGCGACCTCCGTGTCGGCGACGGTGGACGGCGGACTGCGCAAAGCCGAGGGCGAAGGCGTCGTTTCGCAACTGCGGCTTAACGGACACGACTATACGGGAATATCGTTCGGCGGTCGTATGAACGACGACCGTCTGCGTGCATCGCTGCGGACGGCGGATTCGGCATTGGAGTGCGATGCGGTCGCCGTGATGGATTTCTCCGGCGAAGAATCGACCTGCGAGGCCGTGGTGAATATCGGCAGGGCGGATCTTTTCGCGATGAACGTCAATCGCCGCGATACGCTTTCGGTATTGTCGGCGGGCATCGGTCTGTCGGTGCGGGGAAATTCGCTCGATACGATGAACGGAGAGTTAAGTATCGCCGATGCCTCGTACCGTCAGGGCGGAACGGAAATAGACTCCGACATAGTGTCGGTTACGGTCGAGAGCAACGAGGATACGCGGACGGTGAAACTGACATCCGACTTCGCCGATGCCGTATTCGAGTGCCGCAGCCGATACGGCGACGTGATATACTATCTCAAAAATCTGCTCAACCGCTATATCCCTGCGATGTACGACGAAACGGACCGCCGAACTATCGAACAGCGCAGCGAAGACCTGCGCCGCAATATAGCGGTGCTGTCGGTTACGACCAAGCGGCTCGATACGCTGCTCGGCTGCATAACGGGTGAGAGCGGGCTCGAAGTCTCGGAGGGAACCCTCGTGCAGGTGTTCGCCAATCCGGTGAACAACAGGTTCGTGATGCGGGCGAGGTCGAATTTCGTCGCCAATGACAGATATATGGGCACCGAATTGAAACTCAATGTCGATAATCGCGACGATTCGCTTGCCATGCGTCTTTCGGCTGCGGATTTTTACGCCGGCAATCTGCATCTGTCGAATGTCGGCATCGACGGCGGAGCGAAGGATAACCGCGTGAATCTTTCGGGTTCGTTCGCCGATTCGGTGCGCCGTGTGAACGGCATGGTGGCGGCGACCTCCTTAATCTCCCGGCATGACGGAATGCGCCGCATTTCCGTGCGTCTGCTGCCGTCGTTCGTTTCGCGCGGAAAAGAGATGTGGAATATTACGTCGGACGGAATCGATATCGATTCGCAGCGCATCGACGTGCGGCGTTTCTTCGTGAAGAGTGCCGATCAGGAGTTGTATGTGAACGGAGTGGCTTCGCGGAGTGCCGGAGATTCGCTCGTGATGAAGTTGAGGAACTTCGAACTATCGCCGTTCACCCAGTTGGTCAATCGCATGGGATACGAGATAAGCGGACGCACCAACGGATTCGCCAAGGTGAAATCGGCGTTGCGCGACAGCGAAATCGATGCGCATATCCAATTCGAAGGCGTCGATGTGAACGGAATGCGCATACCGAATCTGCTGCTCTCGTCATCATGGGATTTGGGACGCAGCCGGGCGTCGCTCACCGTCTCCACGCAGGAGAAGCGCGATACGCTCGTCCGGGGATTTTTCGCACCGTCGAAGATGCGCTATTATGCGCGATTGAAAATCGACAGCCTGCGCATGGGACTGCTCGACCCGATGCTCAAAGGCGTCGTGTCGAAGACCGAAGGTACGGCGCAGGTCGATTTGGTGCTTAGCGGCGAACGCCGGGCAGCCGATTTGTCGGGCGGAATCACGGTGCGCGATTTGAGCACCATGGTCGATTACACAAAGTGCGTATATCGTGTTCCGGCGGCGGATATCCGAGTGAAAAACAACCGGCTCGTCGTCAGCAACGCTCCTGTGTACGATGTCGGTAACAACCGCGGCGCACTCGACATGAACCTTAATCTGGGGCATCTTTCCAATGTCGAGTACGAGTTCGGCATGAAGATACGCGAGATGCAGGTGCTGAACACGACGCGGCAGGACAACGACATGTTCTACGGCAATGTATACGCGTCGGGCAGCGCCACGATAAAGGGCGACAAGTCGGGCGTGCTGATGGACATAGTCGCCGAGACGGAGGGAGCCTCCGAATTCTTCATGCCGCTGTCGGGTCAGAGCAACATATCCAATGCCGATTTCGTGATTTTCGAGTCGGCGGACAAGCCCGATACGACGGACTATCTCGTGCGCAAGAAACTGATGTTCGAGCGTCGGCAGAAACGCCACTCCTCGACGCGAGGTTCGATGGACATAACCATGGCCCTCGACGTGCGCAAGAATGCCGAGGTGCAACTCGTCATCGACCCGACGGTCGGCGACGTTATCCGGGGCCGGGGCGACGGGTCGCTGAATCTGCGTATAAATCCGCGCAAAAACATATTCGAAATGTACGGCGACTATACGATCGATGAGGGCAGTTACCTGTTCACGTTGCAGAATATAGTCAATAAGCGTTTCGTTATCGATTCGGGTTCGACGATACAGTGGACTGGCGAGCCGCTCGATGCCTTGCTCGACATCGATGCGGTCTACAAACTGAAAGCGTCGTTGCAGCCGCTGCTCGAAGGCAGCGTGGCGCAGAACAATATTTCGTCGCGAGCCGTTCCGGTCGAGTGCATCATCCATTTGAAGGACCGGCTGACGCATCCGACCGTAACGTTCGACGTCGTGGTTCCGAGCGTCGATTCGGACGTGCAGTCGGTCATCGCCAATGCGTTGAGTACGCCGGAAAGCCGTTCGCAGCAGTTCCTCTATCTGCTGGTGGCGAACAGTTTCATTTCGGAGTCCATTTCCAACAACGCTTCGGCGTCGATAGGCGAATCCACGGCGGCTACCACGGGTTTCGAACTGCTGTCGAACCAGTTGAGCAACTGGCTCTCGACCGAGGATTACAACATCGTTATCCGCTACCGTCCGAAGACCGAACAGACGAGCGACGAGGTCGATATAGGCTTCTCGAAAGGACTTATCAACAACCGTCTGCTGATAGAGGTCGAGGGCAACTACATAGCCGACAAGTCGCAGGTGGTCAATGCGAGTTCCAATTTTGCCGGCGAAGCCTACGTTACATGGCTTATCGACAAGGCGGGAACGTTGCGGCTCAAAGGCTTCACGCATACGATAGACCGTTTCGACGAGAATCAGGGTTTGCAGGAGACAGGCATAGGCATATATTATAAGGAGGATTTCGACAGTTTCAAGGACCTGCGCCGTCGTGTCGCCGCACGGTTCGGCGGCAAACGACGCCGTGCACGCAAAGCCGCCGGGGCGGAAAAACGCGGGGTGGAGACGGCAAAAGAGGAATCCTCCGCGAACAGTTCGGAATGATGAATGCGGAATCGGTAATTATATTACTTATACTGCCTCTAACACCTATTTTTGTAGCGATAGAACAAAACTTAAATAAAGCATAAAACTATGATTAAACTTTTGCAAGTCGCCGAAGCGGCAGAGGAAGCCGCAGGCAGAATGAGTCTATGGGAGTTGTTCAACAACGGAGGTTGGCTGATGTGGGTGCTGCTGCTGCTCGGCGGCGCAACGATTTTCATCTTCGTCGAACGTTTCCTCGCAATTCGCAAGGCTTCCATTATGGACATGAACTTCATGAACCGTATCCGCGATTACATTTCGGAGGGCAAAATCAAATCGGCTGTCGATTTGTGCCGAAAGACCGATACCCCTATCGCGCGTATGATCGAAAAGGGTATCGAGCGTCTGGGACGACCGATGGCAGATGTGCAGAACGCCATCGAGAATGTCGCTAATCTCGAAGTGTCGAAACTCGAAAACGGTCTGCCGTTTCTCGCGACCATCGCCGGCGGTGCCCCTATGATAGGTTTCCTCGGCACGGTGCTCGGCATGGTGCGCACGTTCATGGATATGTCGGCGGCTGGCGGTACGGTCGATTTGGCACTGCTTTCGGGCGGCATGTACGTGGCGATGGTTACGACTGTCGGCGGTCTTATAGTCGGTATTCCTGCGTATTTCGGCCACAACTATCTTGTCGCACGCATCGAAAAACTCGTTTTCCGCATGGAGGCGAACTCGATAGCGTTCATGGATATCCTCAATCAACCCGTTCAAAAATAGGCGATTATGGCAATAAAACGAGGCTCGAAGGTCGATAAATCGTTTTCGTCGTCGGCAATGACCGACCTGATGTTCCTGCTGCTGATATTCATGCTTATCGCTACGACGCTCATCAACCCGAACGCCTTGAAACTGGTGCTCCCCAAGAGTTCGAACCAGTTGAAGGACAAAGCGATTACGACCGTATCGATACAGCAGAACGGCAAAACATACAACTATTACGTCGAGTTGGACAAGGTGGACGGACTGGCGGGTGTCGAACGCGCGCTGAAAGCGCGTCTGGCGGGGCAGACCGATCCTACCGTGTCGCTCCATTGCGACAAGACGGTGGCTGTGGACGAGGTCGTGAAGGTGATGAATATCGCCAAGGACAACGACTATAAACTTATACTGGCGACCCAGCCGTGATGATGTTCGCCGCCGTGCCCGGCAGCGGTTTCGGCGACCCTAAAAAGAGAAGAACGAAAAGTGAAGAATACTTATTTGGCCGCATTTGCGACGATGCTCTATGCCGCGGTTTTCATTGTGGCGTTCGCATCCGTATCCTTTGAAACCGGTGCGGATTCGACGCGGAATGCCGATGCCATACTGGTCGAATTCGCCGAACCTGCGCCGCCCGTCAAGTCCGAACCGCCCCGGCGTGTCGCCGAAGCCCCGCGGCACGAACAGGTCTCCAAGACCGATAACACGCGGCAGGTAACGGGAACGGACGAGAAGACGCGAACCGTCAATCCGCGCGCTCTGTTCAAGACCAACAAGGGCGGTGCGGATACTCCCGAAAATGCGGGGAATCCCTATGCCCGCGAGGGTGAAAAGGACGAGGCGAAAGGTACGGGCGGCGGGCTGAACCCCTCAGGCAACGAGTTTCTCGACGAAGGTTTGCTCGGTCGCGGACTCGTCGGTGCATTGCCGTTGCCCGAGTATCCTGCCGGCAATCGCGGCGGCAAGGTCGTCGTGCGCGTAACGGTGGACAAGACAGGCAGCGTAACGGATGCCGTCTACGAGCCGAAAGGCTCCACCACCTCCGATGCCGCACTCGTTCAGGCCGCATTGAAGGCTGCCCGTCGGGCGAAATTCACCGAGAGCAGTGCGTTTATTCAGGGTGGGACTATAACATATTACTTCAAAATGAAATAGGATTTCGTTGCGCTGACGGATAAATTCTGCGTTACGCTTGCTCGCCGATTGCTCGCATACGCCCTGTATGCTGCGCATCGGCTCGCTTCGCAAGCCTTGAATTTTTCTCGTC
>CAYRSF010000056.1:0-6429 GCA_964427035.1 uncultured Alistipes sp. | reverse complement strand
AAAAAAGCGGACGCAATCGCGAAGGAACTCCGATGAAAATCTTTGATGTCGGTTGAAAAAACCGAAAAAATTGCTACCTTTGTGGTGAATATACCCGAAAGAACGGGTATATGATTAAAACGCATTGAGATATGGCTACTGAAAAATCTACCTTGACTCCGGAACCGGAGTCTGTCAGCAAGGCTGAGGATATGTCGAAGGATAATGTCGCAGAACCGCAGGAGAACTCCGCTCCCGCACAGGAGCAATCCGTAACGGACTCGCCGGTTGCCGCCGAAGAACCGGATACGGAGATCGCCGGTGCAGCAGAACCGGACGACAGCAATACGGTAGAGGAGAGTGCCGATTTGGCGGACTCCATTTCGGACAAGACGAAAGAGGAGTTGCTCGAAATGCTCGAACGAATCGTCGCCGAACGTCCGGTGCAGGATATTCGCCGGGAGGTCGAAGCGATAAAAATCGCATTCTACAAGCGTCATCGCGCAGAAGTCGATGCGCTGCGCAGGGAATTCGCGGCGGAGCACGGCGACGATGCCGAGTTCGCAATGGAACCCGATGCGGCAGAGGCGCGGTTGAAGGAACTGCTCCGCACCTACCGCACCAAGCGCGACGAATTGGCGGCCGTGGCCGAAAAGGCGAAAGAGGAGAACTACAAAATCAAACTCGAAATAATCGAGGAACTCAAAAATCTCGTCAAAAACGAGGAGACGCTCAACAACACGTTCGCGAAGTTCCGCGAACTCCAAACCCGATGGAAAGAGACGGGACCGGTTCCGCAGCAGTATGTCAAGGATTTGTGGGAGACGTACAATCTGCACGTCGAGAATTTCTACGATTTCGTCAAAATAAACAAAGAGTTGCGCGACCTCGACTGGAAAAAGAACCTCGAACTCAAAACCGCGCTGTGCGAGCAGGCGGAACATCTTGCCGAAGAGCCGTCGATTGTCGAGGCATTCCGCAAGTTGCAGAAACTCCACGACGACTGGCGCGAAATAGGACCTGTCGCGAGCGAATACAAAGAGGCTCTGTGGGAGCGTTTCAAGGAGGCTTCGAGCAAAATCAACCGCAAACACCAGAACTATTTCGACGGTCTGAAAGCGGAGCAGACGAGCAATCTGGAACGCAAAACCGCTCTATGCGAGCAGGTCGAGGCACTCGCAGCGGAGATGCCCGCTTCGCACAAGGTTTGGAACCGTGCGAACGAAAAACTGCTCGAAATCCAGCACGAATGGAAGACCATCGGCTTCGCTCCGAAAAAAGACAATACGAAAGTATACGAACGGTTCCGTGCGGCATGCGATGCATTTTTCGCACGCAAGCGCGAGTTCTACTCCGGCATCAAGGAGGAGATGGAGAAGAACCTGCGTCTGAAAGAGGAGATTTGCGAGGCTGCCGAAAAATTGCAGGAGAGCGAAGAGTGGAAAACCGCAACCGACGAACTGCTGGCGTTGCAGGCTCGCTGGAAAGAAATCGGCGCAGTCTCGCGCCGTCATTCCGATGCCGTTTGGAAACGCTTCCGCGCGGCGTGCGACAAGTTTTTCGAGCGCAAGTCGGCGCATTTCGCATCGGTAGAGAGCCGGTACGTCGAGAATCTGCAAAAGAAATCGGAACTCATCGAACAGATGCTCGTCGCCGATGTCAAGGAGGGCGGACACGACCTCATCAAGGAGTTCCAGCGGCGTTGGAGCGAAATCGGATACGTACCGATCAAATACAAGGACGAGGTGCAGAAGCGATACAAGGAGGCGGTCGATAAACTTTTCGGCGCATTGAGAGGTTCGAACCGCGAACAGTCGATGTCGCGATTCAAAGAGAAAATCTCGTCGCTCCGGTCGTCCGGCGACAAGCGTCTGCGCACCGAGCGCGAAAAACTCTACAACAGAGTGCGCCAACTCGAACAGGAGATCGCCCTGCTCGAAAACAACATAGGATTCTTCACCAAATCGAAGGGGGCGGAGGCACTCATTGCCGACGTACAGGAGAAGATAGCCAATGCCAAGCGCGACATGGCGGATGCGATAGCGAAAGTTAAAATGATTGACGGCGAACAATAATCGCCGTCAATCGGTTTTTGTACAACGAACGGTCAGCAAAATCTATATAAATAATAAGTATGAAATTGTCGAAACCAAAATATATTTTCGTTACCGGCGGTGTGGCGTCGTCGCTCGGCAAGGGAATCATCTCGGCTTCGCTCGCCCGTCTGCTGCAAGCAAGGGGATATGTAACGACTATCCAGAAACTCGACCCGTATATCAATGTCGATCCGGGGACGCTGAACCCTTACGAACACGGCGAGTGCTACGTTACGGAGGACGGGACCGAAACCGACCTCGATTTGGGGCACTACGAACGGTTCACGTCGATAGCCACGTCGAAGAACAACAACGTAACGACCGGCAAAATCTACAAGAGCGTTATCGAGAAGGAGCGGAAGGGCGAATTTCTCGGCAAGACCGTTCAGGTCATACCGCATATCACGGATGAAATCAAACGCCGCGTCCAACTGCTCGGACACACCAAGCAGTACGATGTAATCATTACGGAAATCGGCGGTACGGTCGGCGACATCGAATCGCTGCCGTTCATCGAATCGGTTCGCCAGTTGCGCAACTCGCTCGGTTTCCAGAATTCGGCATTGATACACCTCGCATGGGTGCCTTACATGGCGGCTTCGGGCGAGTTGAAAACCAAACCGACGCAGCACTCCGTCAAGGCTCTGCTCGAAAACGGATTGCAGCCCGACATACTCGTTCTCCGCGCCGAACATCCGCTCGAAGCATCGCTCAAACGCAAGGTCGCGCTGTTCTGCAACGTCATGCCGGAGGCGGTAATCGAGTCCATCGACATGCCGACCATTTACGAAGTGCCGCTGCGCATGTACGAACAGCATCTCGATACGGTCGTATTGCAGCGACTGGGTCTGCCCGTGGACGATTCGGAGCCCGATTTGGCTGCATGGCGGAGTTTCGTGGACAAAATCAAGCATCCGGCGCATACGGTGGACATCGCACTGGTCGGCAAATATACCGAACTGCCCGATGCCTACAAATCGATAAGCGAATCGTTCATCCATGCAGGTGCGATGAACGATTGCAAGGTCAAACTCCATTATGTCAATTCGGAGAAAATCACGCGCGACAACGTTGCCCGGATGCTCGCCGGAATGTCGGGAATACTCGTCGCTCCGGGATTCGGAAGCCGCGGCATCGAGGGTAAAATCGAGACCGTGCGCCATGCCCGCGAAAACAGGATTCCGTTCTTCGGCATCTGTCTCGGAATGCAGTGCGCCGTCATCGAGTTCGCACGCAACGTTCTGGGGCTCGAAAATGCCAATTCGACCGAAATGGAGCCGTCTGCGAAATATCCTGTAATCGACCTTATGGAGGATCAGAAAGGCGTAACGGCAAAGGGCGGCACGATGCGTTTGGGAGGCTATGCCTGCACTCTTGCCGAAGGCTCCCGCACAGCCGTGGCATACGGCACGACCAACATCGTCGAACGTCATCGCCACCGTTACGAATTCAACAGCGACTATCGCGAAATGTTCGAGCAGGCGGGGATGAAGGCTGTCGGCGTCAATCCCGACACCAACCTCGTGGAGGTCGTCGAAATAGCCGATCATCCGTGGTTCGTCGGCACGCAGTATCATCCCGAATACAAGAGTACGGTCGAGCGTCCCGCTCCGCTGTTCGTCGCATTCGTTGCCGAAGCGATGAAATACGAAGCAGACAAGAAGTAGAATTTACAGTTTTATTCCAAAATGAACGAAAACAAACAATCTCTAATAGGATTCGTCCTTATCGCCCTGATATTCTTGGGCTTTATGCTTTATAACAACCATCAGCAGGCAAAGTACAACGCTTCGATAGCGACACAGGAGGCATTGGCGTCCGCCGAAGATGCCGCATCGCAACCCGCAGCGGATGCTGCCGAAACCGACACCGCCGCAGCCGCAGCCGAACAGCCGGCACAACCGCAGACTGTCAAGCCGGACGACTTTATCGCCGATGCCGAGAATGTCGAAGATGTCGTAGTCGAAAACGATGTTCTCCGGATACGTTTCTCGACCGAAGGCGCGCAAATCGTCGATGTCGCACTGAAAGAGTATACCAAGTATGCGCCCAAGGATGAACGCAATACGCCCGTGCAACTCTTCGACCCGGAATCGGCGCGTTTCGACATGTCGTTCTATCTGAAAAACAACCTGCGCAACGTCAAGGTAAACACGATAGAGCACAATTTCGAACTCCTGCCTGTCCGCAGTGTCGATAAGGCTAAAATCGTTACCATGCGTCTGCCGGTCGGCGGGGATGCGTCGCTTGATTACATCTACACGATTTACGACGAACTCCGTCCCGAGCGCGACTATATGGTCGATTTCGAAGTGCGTTTCAACAATCTCGCACCGATGATGGCGAACCAGACGAGCATCGGCATCGATTGGAGCAACCGTTCGTTCCAAAACGAGCGCAGTTACAAAACCGAGAACACATATACGACCATCGTATACCACTTCCCGAACGAAATCGGCATCGAGGATCTCGGCATAGCGAACGGCAGCAAGGACAAAAACGTGTCGTCGTCGGTCGATTGGGTTTCGTTCAAACAGCAGTATTTCTCCTCGACGCTCATCGCCCGCAATACGAAATTCACCTATGCCGACATGGCATTCGACACCGAAGCGGACAAATCGGGATTCATCAAGGATTTCTCGCTCAAAACAGCCGTCGCCTACACTCCGCAGACCGAAGACTACAAATTCTCGCTCTATCTCGGACCCAACAAATACGCCGTTCTGCGCAAAATCGCCGATGACAACGGCTCGTCGCTGTCGTTGGAGCGAATCATTCCGCTCGGCTGGATTATTTCGAGTTTCATCAGCCGCTGGGTAGTGATTCCGGTATTCGATTTTCTGCAACAATATATCGCGTCGTTCGGTCTT
The DNA here is from genome assembly GCA_964427035.1 of uncultured Alistipes sp. Taxonomy (GTDB): domain Bacteria; phylum Bacteroidota; class Bacteroidia; order Bacteroidales; family Rikenellaceae; genus Alistipes. The sequence goes on along the minus strand of CAYRSF010000056.1, from coordinate 1,484 downwards.
ATCATTCTGATACTGACGATTCTCGTAAAACTCGTCATCTTCCCGCTCACCTACAAGAGTTACCTCTCGACGGCAAAAATGCGCGTATTGAAGCCCGAAATCGAGGCAATCAACGCCAAGTATCCGCGTCAGGAGGATGCCATGAAAAAGCAGCAGGCGACGATGGAGTTGTACAAAAAGGCGGACGTGAACATCATGGGCGGCTGCATACCGGCACTCATCCAGATGCCTATCCTTATCGCCATGTTCCGTTTCTTCCCTGCAAGTATCGAACTGCGCGGTCAGTCGTTCCTGTGGAGCGACGACCTCTCGTCATATGACAGCATTCTGCAACTGCCGTTCAGCATTCCGTTCTACGGCGACCACGTCAGTCTGTTCGCGCTGTTGATGGCGGTCGTATTCTTCGCATTCTCCTACATGAACTACCAGCAGAGCGCATCGTCGCAGCCGCAGATGGTCGGCATGAAGTTCATGATGGTATACATGATGCCGATAATGATGTTGCTGTGGTTCAACGACTATGCGAGCGGACTGTGCTACTACTATCTGTTGTCGAACCTGATAACGATAATTCAGACCGTGGCTATCCGCCACCTGATAGACGACAACAAAATCCACGCGCTCGTCCACTCCAATATGGCGAAGAACACCAACGGCAAAAAGTCGCGATTCCAGCAGAAATACGAGGAGTTGATGCGTCAGCAGGAGCAGATGCAGAAACAGCAGCGCGGAAAGAAATAAATCGGCAGTCATCGTGGCATCGTTTGCATCGACAATATCCAACGAGGATGTCGCACAACTCGAACCGGTGCGTTTCGGCGGCGAAATAGTCGTCGTCGAAACCGTACATGACCTGCTGCATGCGTGCGAGGTCTTGTCGGCACAGAAAATAATCGGTTTCGACACCGAGACACGCCCGTCGTTCACACCCGGAATGACGAACAAAATCGCGCTGCTGCAATTATCGACCGAGAGCGTCTGCTTCCTTATACGGCTGAACAAGGTTCCGCTCGACAAGGCGGTCATCGCGATTCTGCAAAACGAAAATATTAAGAAAGTCGGTGCCGCTGTTCAGAACGACATCCTCGGTCTGAATGCGTTGCGACGCTTCAAGGCCCGCGGCTTCATCGACCTGCAAAGCGAGGTCGGCAGATTCGGCATCGAGGATCGCAGCCTGCGCAAACTTGCGGGCATAATCATCGGCAAAAAGGTATCGAAAGCGCAGCGATTGAGCAACTGGGAGGCACAGACGCTTACTCCGCAGCAGCGGCAGTACGCCGCCACCGACGCATGGGTCTGCATCGAGATTCTGCACCGCCTGCAAGCCGCAGGACGGTAACCGCGGCAGGACGAATACAACACAACAGGTATTATAGGTAATATAAGCAGTATAGGTGCGGAACCTATATTGCCTATATTGCCTGTATTGCCTGTATTGCCTGTATTGCCTGTATTGCCTGTATTGCCTGTATTGCCTGTATTGC
>CAYRSF010000055.1:0-8143 GCA_964427035.1 uncultured Alistipes sp. | reverse complement strand
TATGCGAGAATAACGATTCGTAAAATAAAAAAATGATATGAAAGTGGAACTTCACGAAATAACCGTTCGGCAACTCGCCGAGGGTTATGCCGATAACGACAACGAGGGTGTCGTGGGTTATGGCGGTCGGTTGAATATACGCCCGAGATACCAGCGCGAATTCGTCTACAAGGACAGGCAGCGCGACGCGGTAATCGATACGGTCGTCAAGCGTTTTCCGCTCAACGTAATGTATTGGGCGGTGTGCGAGGACGGAACATACGAGGTTATCGACGGTCAGCAGCGCACGATAAGCATTTGCCAATATATAACCAATGTATTTTCGTTTCGGATGCGCTATTTCCATAACCTGCAATCCGATGAGCAGGAGCGCATATTGGATTATCCGCTGACGGTCTATGTTTGCAGCGGCACCGACAGCGAGAAACTCGAATGGTTCAGGACCATAAATATCGCGGGCGAGAAACTGACCGACCAAGAGTTGCGCAATGCGGTTTATGCGGGCGAGTGGGTGTCGGATGCGAAACGCTATTTCAGCAAGAACAACTGTGCGGCGCAGGGTATGGCGGGCGACTATCTCAAAGGCGCGGCAAATCGTCAGGAGTATCTCGAAACCGCGATAAAGTGGATTTCCGGCGGGAAAATCGAGGAGTATATGGCTGCCCGTATGCACGACCGCAACGCAAACGAGTTGTGGCTCTATTTCCAGCAGGTGATAAACTGGGTGAAGGTGCTGTTCCCGCGATACCGCAAGGAGATGAAAGGCATCGAGTGGGGCGAACTCTACAACGAACACAAAGACGGACGGTTCGACAGCACGATGCTCGAAGCCGAAGTCGTGCGGCTTATGCAGGACGAGGATGTAACGAACAAGCGCGGAATCTATGGCTATCTGCTCGGCGGGGATGAACGCGGTTTGAACATCCGCGCATTTACCGACAAGATGAAACGGGAGGCATATGAACGGCAGCGTGGAATATGCCCTAAATGCGAAAAACATTTCGAAATCGACGAAATGGAGGGCGACCATATATTGGCATGGAGCAGGGGCGGCATGACTACCGCCGACAACTGCCAGATGCTGTGCCGTCGATGCAATGCCGTCAAGTCGGACAGATAACGATTCGGCGGGGTATATGAACGGGAAAAACGGAATCGATTTCGATTCCGTTTTTCCCTTGTCGGGGTACCAGGATTCGAACCTGGGACCCTCTGCTCCCAAAGCAGATGCGCTAACCGGGCTGCGCTACACCCCGAACTTTTTTGCGTGTGCAAAGATAGGTAAAAAAAAGATAACTCCAAACTTTTCCGCGGTTTTTATTCGCAATATTTCTCCGCTCCGGAACGAAATATTGCATACCGAAATGTAAAAAATATCTTTTTATTTGGTTATCAAAAACTTTTTGCATATATTTGTTGAACAAATTTATTAAAATCTATATTTTATGAACGGCAAAGTAAAATGGTTCGATAGCAAGAAGGGCTACGGATTCATTATCGGAGAGGACGGCAGAGAGATCTTCGTACACTTCACGGGAATCGCAAAAGACGGTTTCAAATCTTTGGAAGAGGGACAGGCTGTCGAGTTCGAAATCGGTAACGGTACGAAAGGCGAACAGGCGATAGACGTAAAAGTCATCGCGCAGAAATAATAGGCATTCGATCGGATAAAATGCAGGTTCGTTCGGCGAATCTGCATTTTTTTGATACACCGTATCGAAATAAATATTATATTTGCACCGCAAAACCAGTTCGGGGTGTAGCGCAGTCCGGTTAGCGCGCCAGCTTCGGGAGTTGGAGGTCGCTGGTTCGAATCCAGTCTCCCCGACAAATAGTGTTGAATATCACCACGGAATAACAGAGCGGTACTGAAAAGCACCGCTCTGTTATTTTGCGATGTTCTTGCCTTAAAGTCTTTAAGGACTTTCAAGACCATACTGCCTTCCGTCAAAATACGACAGTATTATGTCAAAAAAATATAGCGGAGAACCGTATTTTACGGTAATATTGTAACGTGAAAAACTTAAAACCTTAAACCTATGAAAAAATTAGCGCTCATTTCGGCATTGCTCTTTCCATCGATGCTTTCGGCGCAGGTCGCCGTTACGTCGCTGCGCACCGACCGGCTCGATGCTCCGATGGGCATATCGCCCGGGAATGCACCCGTATTGAGTTGGATAGTCGAGTCTCCGGCGAAAAATACCGTGCAGACTGCCTATGAAGTGGTCGTGCGCCGCAACGGACGTCCGGTTTGGCAGAGCGGCAAGGTCGCTTCCGACAACTCCGCGACCGTGAAATACGGCGGCGAATTGCTCCCCGATTCGCACTACGACTGGTCGGTGCGGGTGTGGGACAACCATGGCAACGTGTCCAAACGCGCTTCGTCGTCGTGGCATACGGGATTGCGCAATAGCGACTGGCTGGCGGAATGGATAACCGCTGCGCCGACGAAGGAGTGCAAACCGGCATATTTCCGTACGGAGCGGACGCTTAAAAAGCGCATCGCGCGTGCCACCGCATACATAACCTCCCGCGGAATCTATGAGGCATACATCAACGGCCGTCGTGTCGGCGATTATTATCTGACCCCGGGGTGGACATCCTATAACAACCGTTTGCAGTATCAGGCATACGACGTTACCGCTCTGCTCGAACCGGGGCGCAATGCCGTCGGCGCAGTCGTTTCGGCAGGCTGGTATGCCGGCGGAATGAACTGGGGCGACCCTCGCAAACGTTTCCGTTACGGCGACGGCATCGCATTGCTTATGCAGATAAATATCGAGTATGCGGACGGAACGACCGACAAGATAGTTACCGACGGCGACTGGACATACTCCGACGGAGAAACGGTTTTCGCCAATATCTACGACGGACAGACCATCGATGCCCGTTCGGCCGACAAAGCGTGGGCGACGACCGGCTGCACGCCATGGACGAACAGGGCGGCAGTCGCCGAATTCACGAAGGACAACCTCATCCCGACCGTAAACGAACCGATTGTCAAACACGCTTCGCTGCGTCCGGTGAAATATATCGTTACTCCGAAAGGCGAGAAGGTTCTCGATTTCGGGCAGAACCTCGTCGGTTGGGAGACTGCGCGTCTTCGCGGCAAAGCCGGCGATACCGTGCGTATATACCATGCCGAGATTCTCGACCCCGACGGCAATTTCTATACGACCAATCTGCGCCGTGCCAAGGCGACCACGACATGTATTCTCGGCGGCGGCGAAGAGCGTTTCGAACCGACGATGACCTTCTACGGGTTCCGTTATATAATGGTAGAGGGCGTCGAGGGCGACCTCGATACGGACGATTTTACGGCGGAGGTGATATATTCCGGCTTTGCCGACAGCGGCTCTTTCGCTTCGTCCGATGAAACAATCAACCGTCTGCAAAGCAATATCGAGTGGGGATTCCACGGGAATTTCGTCGATATTCCGACCGACTGTCCGCAACGCGACGAACGGTTGGGATGGACGGGCGATGCACAGGTATTTTTCCGCACTTCGTCCTTCCTCGGCAATGTCGATACGTTCTTCCGCAAATGGCTCGCCGATTTGGCTGCCGACCAGCGCAGCGACGGCCGCATTCCGCGCGTTATACCCGATACATTCCCTGCAAGCGACAGCCGCACGTCATCGACCGGCTGGGCTGACTGCGCCACGATTATTCCGTGGCAGCATTACATGGCGTTCGGCGATATTTCGATTCTCGAACGCCAGTATCCGAGCATGAAGCGGTGGGTGGATTACATGATTTCGCAGAGTGCCGACAACGGTTATTTGTGGAACTCCGGCGACCAGCATTTCGGCGACTGGCTCTTTTGGAACAAGCCGAACGACCCCGACGGCAAATCGGCGGTTACGAGCAAACATCTTGTAGCGCAGTGCTTCTTCGCCAACTCTGCCGACATCGTGCGTCGTACTGCCGAGTTGCTCGGCAAGACCGACGATGCCGCATATTATGCCGATGCGCTGCGAAAGATTCGCGAAGCATACATGAACGAGTATGTTACCCCGAACGGATTGGTGTCGTCAGATACGCAGACGGCATACGTTCTCGCGCTCAATTTCGACATGCTGCCCGAAAGTCTCCGTGCACAGGCTCTCGACCGCCTCGTGGCGAACATCGAGCGTTACGGCAACCATATTACGACGGGATTCCTCGGAACGCCTTATATCTGCAACGTGCTTACGGACTGCGGACGCTCCGACGTCGCATACCGGCTGCTTCTGCAAAAGAGTTGCCCGAGTTGGATTTATCCGATTACCAAAGGCGCGACCACGATTTGGGAGCGTTGGGACAGCATCCGACCCGACGGTTCGATAATCGACGGCATGAACTCGTTCAACCACTACTCCTATGGAGCGATAGGCGACTGGCTCTATCGCAGCGCGGTCGGCATCCGCGAGACTTCGCCCGGCTACAAAACCGTTTCCGTGCGTCCGCATGTCGGCGGCGGCTTCGAGTGGATGAAGGCTTCGACCGTTACGCCTTACGGCAGGGTCGCTGCCGAGTGGCACGCCGAGGGCGACGCACTGACCTCGCTCGATGTTACGATTCCTGCGAATACGACCGCCGAAATATTCGTTCCTGCCCCGACAGCCGAATCGGTCGTTCCGTCCGACCCGTCGCTGCGTTCTTCGGGCTTCGCCGACGGTTACGCGAAATTCAGCGTCGGCTCGGGCGACTACCGATTCGAAGTGAAATAGGATTGATGCTTAATTCCCTTAAAACATCAGCCTCCGAACTTTAAGTTCGGAGGCTGATGTTATTCAGCGAACTCCTCGACGAGCCGTTTCGCCAGTTCGGGCATCCCGACTGCCGATGCGGCTTTTATGTGCGTTACCGTGTTGCGGACGAATGCGATTTTCGGGTCGGCAGGATCGACTAAATAAATCGGCACATGTCGGTCGCGCACGTAATTGACGAGCGAGGCGGCAGGGTAGACCGCCAGCGACGTCCCTACGACGATAAGAATGTCCGCCGATGCTACGATTCGTGCCGCTGTGTCGAACATCGGTACGGCCTCTCCGAAAAATACGATATGCGGTCGCAGCGGCGAACCGTCCGGCGCGCAGGCATCCAACCGCTGCTCCCAGCCGTCGAGAGCGACTGTCAGGTTCGGATTCGCCGAACTGCGCAACTTGGTGAGTTCGCCGTGCAGATGGGTTACGCGCGTCGAGCCTGCCCGTTCATGCAGATTGTCGATATTCTGCGTTACGACCTCCACGTCGAACCGGCGTTCCAGAGCGGCTATTGCATAATGCCCGGCATTCGGCTCTTTCGACATCATCTCGCGCCGCCGCTCGTTGTAGAATCCGATTACGGTCGCCCGGTCGCGCGCAAGGGCTTCCGGCGTGCAGACATCCTCTATGCGGTAGTTAGCCCACAATCCGTCTGCGCTCCGGTATGTCGGTATGCCGCTGTCGGCACTCACTCCGGCACCGCTGAATACGACGATTTTTTTCATGACTGAAATTTTCTTTAAAGTCCTTAAAGTCTTTAACGACCCTATTTCTTAAAATAGATGTCCAACAACTCCTTTGCCGCGATGAACGAACTTAACCTCGCATCGAGCACCCGCTGTTCGACCTCGCCTATGCGCGATTCGATTTCCGGATCGAGGTAGAAACTGCTCTTCAAAGCCTCGTCGATGCTCTCGTACATCCAGTATTTGTTCTGCTGGTTGCGGTGCATATCGAAATAGCCGTTGCGCTGAATGTGTTCGAGATAATCCTCGACGCCTTTCCAAATCTCCTCCAACCCCGTGCCTGCCGTCGAAGAACAGGTGTAGACTTTCGCCCGCCAGTCCGACTCCGGCGTAGGGAACAGTTGCAATGCGTTCTGGAACTGAACTTTCGCCAGTCCCGCCTTGTGGATGTTTTCGCCGTCGGCTTTGGTTATCACCATCATGTCCGCCATCTCCATGATTCCGCGCTTGATGCCCTGCAATTCGTCGCCCGCGCCCGAAATCTGCAACAGCATGAACATGTCCACCATGGAGTGTACGGCGGTTTCCGACTGACCGACACCGACCGTCTCGATGAATATGACGTCGAATCCGGCAGCCTCGCACAAGACTATCGTCTCGCGTGTCTTGCGCGCAACTCCGCCGAGCGAGCCCGCCGACGGGGAGGGACGGATGAAAACCTTCGGATTGGATGAAATGCTCTCCATTCTCGTTTTGTCGCCCAGAATCGAACCTCCGCTGCGTTCCGAACTCGGATCGATTGCCAGTACTGCCAACTTGTGATGCAGCGACGTTACCATGTTGCCTATCGCCTCGATGAAGGTCGATTTGCCTGCTCCCGGAACGCCCGTTATGCCGATTCTGACCGATTTCCCGGCATGCGGCAAACACCGTTCGATAATCTCCTGCGCCTGTGCATAGTTGTCGGGGTTGTTGCTCTCGATAAGCGTGATAGCCTGCGAAAGAATCGTTATGTTGCCGTCGAGAATGCCACGCACATATTCGTCGGTCGTGAGTACGCGCCGTTTCTTGCGGACGAAATACGGATTTACAATCGGCTGATCTTCGACTCCGTCCGTAACGTTCAATGCGCTGTCATGATGCGTGTCGCGATACTCTTTCTCGTAATGGTCTATTTTCGTGAACGACATTTTGTATTCTTGTTGTTGGTAAGTTTCATTAAATATTCTTCGGTCAGTTGCTTCGGGTTGCCGAACCACAGCACTCTCCTTTTACAGTCGATTATCACCCCGAAAGGTGCATAATTCACGCCGAAACTGCGAAACGGGTATTCGCAGTCGCAAGCAACCCCCGAACGTCCCCCCGCAAGCCGTTCCAGCCATGCGCTCATTCTCTTCTCCGGCTCTTTCGTCAGAACCAGCAGCCTGACGTTATCCTTGCCGGCGAGAATCTTTTCGACATGTTCTATCCCCCTTATGCAGGGAATGCTTGCCGAATGCACGAATCCGATATAGGTGTATCCGCATTCGGGAGGCGTATGCCCGTTCACCCAATGACGGAATTTGAGATGCATCGGAGGCGTGCGCTCGCCTATGGCGAGATTCTGCGCATTGGACGCCGTGCAGACAGACAGGGTGAGAATTATTGAGTACAGCAGTTTCATGTCGTGAGGGCAATCGTTACAATATGCGAAAATACACCAATTTTGCGGGAAATCCAAACGAATCTCCATGAAATGGACAAATCGTTACGACGGCGAGAAAAATGTTCGGGAATAGTTTTTATTTTCAAATGAAAACCGTAATTTTGCAAGGATTTGATAGAGAATACTCAGTAAACCCTAAATAAATAAAAACTAAAAAACTTTATTTCGTTATGAAAGTATCTCACATTGAACATCTCGGCATAGCCGTGCAGAGTCTCGACGAAGCGATTCCTTATTGGGAAAACGTTTTGGGTCTTAAATGTTACAAAATCGAAGAAGTAGCCGACCAGAAGGTGCGCACCGCATTTTTCCAACTCGGTCAGACCAAAATAGAACTGCTCGAACCGACATGCGAGGAGTCCACGATTGCCAAATACATCGAGAAACGCGGTATCGGTATTCACCACATGGCACTTGCCTGCGAGAACATCGAGGAGCAGTTGGCCGATGCTTCGGAGAAGGGGCTTCGCCTTATCGACGCAGTTCCGCGCAAGGGTGCCGACGATATGACCATCGCATTCCTTCACCCGAAATCGACGCAGGGTATCCTCACCGAGTTGTGCGAGAATAAAAACAAATAGAATATTATGAGCGAAATTCAGAATAAAATCAACAAACTCATCGAGAACCGCGAGACGGCTCGTATGGGCGGCGGTCAGAAGGCTATCGACAAGCAGCACGCCAAGGGCAAGTATACCGCCCGCGAACGTATACAGATGTTGCTCGACGAGGGCAGTTTCGAGGAGTTCGACATGTTCGTAACTCATCGCTGCTACGATTTCGGAATGGAGAAGAAACACACGTTCGGCGACGGTGTCGTTACGGGTTACGGTACGATCGGCGGACGTTTAGTGTATGTCTTCGCACAGGATTTCACCGTTACGGCAGGTTCGCTTTCGCTCGCTTTGGCAGACAAAATCTGCAAGGTGATGGATATGGCGATGCGCAACGGCGCACCGTGCATCGGTCTGAACGACTCGGGCGGCGCACGTATTCAGGAGGGT
>CAYRSF010000054.1:0-6957 GCA_964427035.1 uncultured Alistipes sp. | reverse complement strand
GGATAGAGTCGGTAGACGCCGCGAGCCTTGGTGAGGTCTGCAAGGATTTCATCGCGGATCTGTCCGGCGGCAACCGCCGAAATCACCGTTGCAAAGGCGAGAATCAATAGTTTTTTCATAGGTTTTATAGTTTTTTAAGTTATCCTTTTCTTCCTTCTTCAAAATTTTTAAGGTTACACACCGGCAAGCCGGTGTTTTAAGGTTGCGCGCAGGCATCCTGCGCTTTAAGGTCGTTAAGGACTTTGCACGACCTTATGCGGCGGTTCACCGACCGCGCGACCTTATATTTCCTAATGCGCTTCGAGCCAGTTGCGACCGACGCCGCAATCGACTGTCAGCGGTACGGCGAGCGACGCTGCGCCCTCCATCGATTCGCGGACGATACGTTCGACCGCCTCGCGTTCCGACACGAACATATCGACCACTATTTCGTCGTGAACCTGCAAAATGATTCGCGACCTTATGCCCTCCTCGCGAAAACGGCGTGCGACAGAAATCATCGCGATTTTCATGATGTCCGCCGCACCGCCCTGAATCGGGGCGTTGATGGCATTGCGTTCGGCAAGTCCGCGGGCATTGACGTTGCGCGAATTTATGTCGTTCAGGTAGCGTCGGCGACCGAACAGCGTCGTAACGTAACCGTCGGCACGAGCCTGCTCCGTAACCCGCTCCATATACTCTTTCACCTTCGGATACGAAGCGAAATAACCTTCTATCAACGTTTTCGCCTCACTGCGCGGAATATCGAGCCGCTGACTCAATCCGAATGCCGAAATTCCGTAGATGATACCGAAATTGGCGGTCTTGGCGCGTCGCCGCTCCTCGGACGAAACCTCCGCTATCGGCTTTCCGAATATCTTGGCAGCCGTAGCCGCATGGATATCCTCGCCGTGCATGAAGGCTTCGCGCAACGACTCGTCGCCGCTCAAATGCGCCATGATTCTCAACTCGACCTGCGAATAGTCTGCCGAGAGGAGCAGATGTTCGTCGTCGCTCGGGATGAACGCTTCGCGAATCGGACGTCCTATCTGTTCGCGCACCGGAATGTTTTGGAGATTCGGATTGGCGGACGACAGACGACCCGTAGCCGTAACAGCCTGATTGTATGACGTGTGTATATGACCCGTAACGGGATTGACAAGCAGCGGCAGAGCATCGACGTATGTCGAAAGCAGTTTCTTGACACCGCGGTATTGCAGTATCAAATCGACGATTTCATACTTGTGGGCGAAGCCCTGCAAATACTCCTCATCCGTACAGAACTGCTTGGTTTTGGTCATTTTGGGTTTCTCGGCGATTCGCATTTTCGCAAACAGCATATCGCCCAACTGACGGCTCGAATTGACGTTCAGCGTCGGGTCGCCGGCCACTTCGCGAATCTTCGATTCGAGAGCCGACAACTGTCCCGAAAGCGATGCCGAGTACTGCGACAATGACGCGCTGTCGATTCGCACGCCTGTCCACTCCATGTCGGCGAGAACGTCGATAAGCGGCTCCTCGATACTCTCGTACAACTCCATCTGGTTCTCGCGCTCGACCATCGGACGCAGCAGGCGGTAGAGCCGCAGCGTTACGTCGGCATCCTCGGCGGCGTATTCCGCTACGCGGTCTATGCCGACCATATCCATCGACAACTGTTTCGCTCCGCGACCTATCAGCGACGTGATTTCTATCGGCGCGTAATGCAGATACCGTTCAGCCAGCACATTCATTCCGTGGCGCGACTCCGGGTCCAAAAGATAGTGCAGCAGCATCGTATCGAACTTGCGACCGCGCACCTCGATGCCCGCAGCCCTCAAAAAGAGAATGTCGAACTTCATGTTCTGTCCGATTTTCGTCTTTGTTTCGTCGGCGAAGAGCGGACGCAGCATATCGATGTACGTTTTCTCGACTTCGTCGCGGCTCTTGCCGCCGTGAGCCGCGAACGGCACATACCACGCCTCGTGGGGCACCACCGCAACGGACAGCCCGACGATACGGTCGCGGAACATGTCGAAGCCCGTGGTTTCCAAATCGAAGCAGAACTCGCCGCAGTCGTCGATTCGCTCTATCATCTCGCGCAACTCCCCGGCATCGTGTACGATGCGGTAGTCATGAGGCACTGTTTCGACGGTTTGCATCGGGGATTCGGGTTCATCGGCAATTACAATGTCGGGGGCATTCCCGTTTCCCGTCATAGGGTCGGACATCATCCCCGACGGCTGCTCCACCTTTTCCGCTGCCGGGGCGTCCGACATGCCGTCGAACAATGAACCCTGACCTGCCATGGCAGCCCTGTGCGATGCAGCCGATTTGGCGCGCGACATGTTCGCCAACTGGTATTGGTCTGCCTGCTTCGGCACGCTCAAATCCTCGGCGGGGGCGAGATTGACGATGTCGGCGGCGAACATCTTGAAATCAAGTTCGGCAAATAGCGCACGCAATGCATCTATTTTCGGCGGACATACCGTGAGGTTCGCCTCGTCGAACTCGACAGGGACATCCAGTCTGATTGTCGTAAGTTCCTTCGCCAGACGCAGTTTGTCTGCCGACGCGGCTATGTTCGCGCCTGTCCTGCCGCCTATGCTGCCGACATTGTCGATGATATTCTCGACCGTGCCCCACCGCTGCACCAGTTTGCACGCACCCTTTTCGCCGACGCCCGGTACGCCGGGGATATTGTCCGACGCATCGCCCCACAGAGCCAGTATGTCGCGCACCAATGTCGGGTCGTCGATGCCGTATTTCGTCCGTATAGCCTCCGTATCGACGATTTCGATGCCGTCGCCCTTCTGCTTGTATATCTTGCGGTGTTCGCCCACGAGTTGCCCGTAGTCCTTGTCCGGAGTAACCATGTAGACGTCATATCCTGCCGCAGCACCCCGAAAAGCGAGCGTGCCTATCACATCGTCGGCCTCGAAACCCTCGACTTCGAGTATCGGGATGCACATCGCCTCGACGATGCGTTTTACGTAAGGCACCGAGAGTATGATGTCCTCCGGCGTATCGGGGCGGTTAGCCTTGTACTCCGGAAAGATATTCTTGCGGAACGATCCCCCCTTCGGGTCGAACGCCACGCCCAGCAAATCGGGGTGTTCGCGCTTCTGGATGTCGCGCAGAAACTTCGTGAAACCGAACACGATAGAGGTGTTCATGCCTGCACGGTTCCGCATCGGTCGTCCCAAAAAGGCATAGTAGTATTTGAAAATCAATGCGTAGGCATCGATCAGAAAAAGTTTTTTCATAATGCTTTTTCTCGTTCTTGTTATGTTTTCAAGTGGCGCAGCCTCTGTCGCTATTCGCAAGGTTTGCGTACAAAAAACTTTTCGCCTTGTTACCCACCCCCCTAAATCCCCCGCCTGTGCGGGGGACTTTCGCGGGAGGGTTTTCGCGTATCCGGCACGGTCGGCACGTGCCGGGGTTTAAGGTTGCGCACCGGCTTTTGCCGGTGCTTTAAGGTCCCGCGACAGACAAATGTCTGTCGCTGACAGGTTGCGGCGGCTTTCGCCGCCTTTAAGGTCAGGCAGGATTGTTTTTCTTACCTGCAATACCTGTTCCGCCTATATTACCTTTTCTCTCAACCCCTGCATGTTATCCTCCGCATACCGCTCCGCCGAACATCCCCCTTTACAGAAAGGGGGCTTGGGGGATTGGTAACACACCGTCGTCGTATGCGGAGTCCGCTTTATCCCTACATGTTATCCTCAGCATACCACTCCGCATACGACGTCGCCGTTTCGTGCAGGCGCAGCGAATGCAGGCGCACGCCCTCGGGCAGTGCGGCACGCAGTCGCGCCGCGAAGTCGCACAACATATTCTCGCACGTAGGCTGGTAATCGACGAGTATCACGTTTCGGAACCCGCCGCCCAGCGTCGCTGCGATACGTTCGCTCTCCGGCGTGCGGCGCATCACGAACGAATGGTCGAGACGATCGGTTATCTCACTGCCGACGATGCGTTTCAGGTCGCCGAAATCCATAACCATGCCGCGTTTCGGGTCGTCCTCGCGCTCCGACGGCGAACCGGCGATAGTAACGAAAAGCCGGTACGAATGCCCGTGTATCTCGCGGCACTTGCCGTCGTAGCCCGCGAGGGCATGCGCCGACTCGAACGCGAACTCCTTTGTCAGTCTGATTAACGAAGCCATGATTCCCTCCCTATTTGTCGAGATAGTCGATATACGGTTCGCGCTGGAACGACTCGTCGAGCGAAATATAGGTTTCGGTCGAAGAGACGCCCGGGATGCGGCGGATTCCGTCGGTGATTACGTGCATCAGATGCTCGTTGTTCACGCAGTAGAGTTTCACCATCATCGTGTAGTTTCCCGTAATGAAATGGCACTCGACCACCTCGTGTATATGTTTGATCTTCTCGACCACGGCAACGGTCGTCATCGGATCCTTGATTCGAATGTACACGAATGCGCAGACGTCGAATCCGAGCATCTTCGGATTCACCGACAGATGGCTGCCGAGAACTATTCCCGAATCTTCGAGTTTCTTTATGCGCTGATGTATCGCCGCCCCCGAGATGCCGCATTCGCGGGCGATTTCGAGGAACGGCATGCGCGCATTTTTGACCAGAAACCGAAGAATTTTGCGGTCTATCGCATCCAAATTAATCTTTGACATAAATTTATCGGTTATATATTGTTAATGTCTATCGGGGAAACGGCTCGCGAACGTCCATACCCGTATCCGAATATCGGATTGCCGATTTCGCCGATTAATACATGCGCATCGACCGGCAAACCGGATGCAGGTCTTCGCAATGACGCATCTTATTCGAGCACTCCCGTCTCCCTGCCGACCTCTGTGAAGGCGTCGATGCAGCGTTGGAGTTGTTCGCGGGTATGTCCAGCCGAAACCTGAACGCGGATGCGCGCAAGCCCCTTCGGCACTACCGGATAGTAGAATCCCGTTACGAACACGCCCCTCTCCTGCAATTTCGCGGCGAACTCCTGCGACAACTTCGCATCGTAGAGCATCACGGCGCAAATCGCCGAGTCGGTCGGTTTGATGTCGAAACCCGCGGCAATCATCTTCTCGCGGAAGAAAGCGACGTTCTCGACCAGACGGTCGTGCCATTCGTTGCTCTCGCCGAGCATCTTGAACAGTTCGATTCCCGCACCGACGATTGCAGGCGGCAGCGAATTGGAGAAGAGATACGGACGCGAACGCTGACGAAGCATGTCGATAATCTCCTTGCGACCCGTCGTAAATCCGCCCACGGCACCTCCGAACGCCTTGCCGAGCGTACCGGTGATGATATCGACTTTGCCGCGCAGGTCATACAGTTCGGTGATTCCGCGACCCGTCCTGCCGAGTACGCCCGCCGAATGGCACTCATCGACCATGACGAGCGCGCGGTAACGTTCAGCAAGTTCGCAAATCCTGTCGAGCGGAGCCGCATTGCCGTCCATCGAGAATACGCCGTCGGTGCAGATTATGCGGAAACGCTGCGCCTGAGCGCGTTTCAGGCAATCTTCCAAAGCGTCCATATCGGCATTGGCATAACGGTAGCGAACAGCCTTGCACAGACGCACTCCGTCGATTATCGAAGCGTGGTTGAGCGAGTCGGAAATTATCGCGTCCTGCTCGGTAAAGAGAGGTTCGAACACGCCTCCGTTGGCATCGAAACATGCGGCATAGAGTATCGTATCCTCCGTTCCGAAATAGTCGGCTACGGCACGTTCCAACTCCTTGTGGATGTCCTGACATCCGCAGATGAACCGCACCGACGACATTCCGTAACCGCGGGCGTCCATGGCGCGTTTCGCCGCCTCGACAAGGCGCGGGTTGTCGGACAGCCCGAGATAGTTGTTGGCGCAGAAGTTCAGGCACGGCTTGCCGCCGACTTCGATTTCCGCTCTTTGCGGCGAACAGATTACGCGTTCGCTTTTGTAAAGCCCCGCTTCTTTGATCGATTCGAGTTCCGAACGCAGGAACTCCTTGAAATCTCCGTACATAATGTTATATTGTTTCTATAAATTATATATCGTTTCCCGATTAAACCGCAGCCGCACGGTTACGATTCTTAACCTCAATATTGCAAAGGTACTCTTTTCGACTTATTTTTCGCACAAAATCGCAACTTTTTTGAGGGTGCGGATTACGATTCGGCAGAAATTGCGGCAAGGTAAAATCGGCAGACCGAATCGCCCTCCGACCATAAAAAATAAGACGAAGCATATCGACGACCAACATCCGCTCGCACAACGAAAAAAAGGATTGCTTTCGCAACCCTCTTTCATTCATAATCCGGATTATACCGCACGGTTCGCACTGTCGCCAATGCGCACGAAGACATCCGGTCCTGCACCTGCGTCGTTATTCGATATAAAAATCCGACAACGGAGCATACCCCGCCTCGCGCATCAGTGCGTCCCAGTTCGCGGGCAGAACGATTTCGACAGTACTGTAACCGCCGCCCGGCATCGTCTGAACCTTGTTTCGGGCACTGTCGCCGGTAACGAGTATCGCCGTCATACCCGGTTTCATCACAGGAACGGTCATTATCTCCCCCTTTTTGCAGCCCTCCGGTTTCGCATACCGGTCGGGGCACGGCGTCAGTTCCGCCTGCTCCGTGCGGGCGATTCGCTTTTCGTACTGCGAAAACGGGAATTTTTCGGGGTCGATGCGGCTGCCCGGATTCGCATAGTAGTTGGCGAATGCCCGCTCGTGCAGAGGTCGTCTCGCCATATCGACCAAAGTCCGTTCAAACGCAGTCTTGTCGGCATACTCCTTCTTCAAATTACGGGCGACAGGCTCCGTCATCAATATCGTGCGGAAGGTGTACTGCTTGCCGCTGCCGAGAGCGAACTGGCAGCGTTCGGCGACATCCCAAGCCACGAGTTCGGCGATGCGTCGGGCATCGTCGGTCGAAGGCGCCATGTTGTTCCCCCACATCAGTGCGGAGGCGACCGTTATCGTATTGTCGTTCATTCCATACCCCTGTCCGACATGGTAGGGCGACCAC
>CAYRSF010000053.1:0-29233 GCA_964427035.1 uncultured Alistipes sp. | reverse complement strand
GCTCCGAGTCCGTCATAGATTTCGCTCGACGGGAATATGAATCCGTACTCCTTGCAGTGAGCGACCAATTTTTTAAACAGTTCGTCCTGTGTCATCGTTTTATATATTTTTATTCGTTATTTCGGTTTCAATCGGACAAAGATACGAATAAGAGAGAGCAATGCCAAATTTATTTGAGCATTGCCGAACGGGAGTATCTAAAACGAAGTTAAAGATACGAATAAGCGAGCAAAATCAAAAAAATTGCTTTTGCTTTTTATTCATGTTACCCACCCCCTAAATCCCCCGCCTGCGCGGGGGACTTTTATTCCAAATTTATTTGAGCATTGCCGGGCGGGAAACGGCGCATTCAAATGAAAGAACACGGCGAAAGTTACGAACTTGTCGATTTAATTCATAACTTTGTATTATTAAAAACGATGACTAACCCGAAAACTCGCAAGACATGAACAAAAAACTTCTTCTCGCCTCGATTGCCGC
Source organism: uncultured Alistipes sp. (assembly GCA_964427035.1). Lineage (GTDB taxonomy): Bacteria > Bacteroidota > Bacteroidia > Bacteroidales > Rikenellaceae > Alistipes. The sequence continues at coordinate 28,753 of CAYRSF010000053.1, read as the reverse complement.
ATCGCCGCTGTTCGCAGGCGGATGCGCAGAGGAACAGAAATCCCTGCCCGAGAATCCGCGTCCGAACATCATATTCATATTCTCGGACGACCTCGGAATAGGCGACCTCAGTTGCTATGGCGCAACCCGCATATCGACACCGAACATCGACCGGCTCGCATCGCAGGGGCAGCGTTTCACCAACGCATACTCCACCTCGTCCACGAGTACGCCGTCGCGATTCGGTCTGCTCACGGGAATGTATCCGTGGCGGCAGAATAACACGGGAATCGCTCCCGGCAACTCCGAACTGATAATCGACACCGAATGCCACACGCTCGCCGATGCGATGCACGATGCCGGTTATGCGACCGGAGCCGTCGGCAAATGGCACTTGGGACTCGGACCTGTCGGAGGCACCGATTTCAACGTCGAAATCCGCCCCGATGCGCGCGACATCGGATTCGATTACGAATTTTTGATTCCGGCGACGGTAGACCGAGTGCCTTGCGTGTTTATCGAGAACGGACATGTCGTCGGTCTCGACCCGAACGACCCTATCACCGTGAGTTACACTCACAAGGTGGGCAGCGAACCGACCGGAGCGGAGAATCCCGAATTGCTGAAACTGCGTCCGAGCCACGGGCACGACAACACGATAGTAAACGGAATTTCGCGCATCGGCTGGATGACCGGCGGCAAATCGGCACTGTGGGTCGATGAGGATATCGCCGACACTATCGCGGCAAAAGCGACGCAGTTCATCGCCGACCACAAGGACGAGCCGTTCTTCCTCTATATGGGAACCAACGACGTTCATGTTCCGCGCATACCGCATCCGCGATTCGCAGGGAAAAGCGGTATGGGACCACGCGGCGATGTGATTCTGCAACTCGACTGGACAATCGGCGAGGTGATGCGGACGCTGGACAGCCTCGGAATAGCCGACAACACGCTGCTGATTTTCACGAGCGACAACGGACCGACCATCGACGACGGATATCAGGACGAAGCATTCATGCGCCTGAACGGACATACCCCGTCGGGCATTTACCGCGGCGGCAAATACAGCCTCTACGAGGCGGGAACCCGAATTCCGTTCATCGTCAGATGGCCGTCGTTCGTCGAGGCGGGCGAGCAGGATGCCGTATTCTCGCAAATCGACGTATATCGTTCGCTTGCCGCGCTTACGGGCGTCGAACTGCCCGAAACCGCAGCACCCGACAGCCGGAATCATCTGCCCGAACTCTTGGGCACGGGGCATGCCGACCGCGAATATATCGTACAGCAGAATCGGCAGAACACCCTCGCAATCATGAAAGACGGCTGGAAATATTTGGAACCGAGCGACAAGCAGAGTTACGAATACCGCAAGTCGGTAGAACTCGGCAATTCGCCGCAGCCGCAGTTGTACCGCATATCGAAAGACTGCCGCGAGCGAAAGGATTTGGCAGCCGAATGTCCCGAAAAGGTCGCCGAACTCTCCGCACTGCTCGAACAGGTAAAGGCGCGGAAATAGTCGCGCCCGACAACGGGACTGCACATCAAGTCCCGACACAGCGAAAACGCCTCTGCCGGATGTTGCGGCAGAGGCGTTCTCGATTTCGGCATGGGAATCCACGAAGGAATCCACGAAGCCCGTTACGGCAGGTATACCGTGATTTCGCCCGGACGCTCCTCGACGGCATCGAGACTTGACGGAGCGATGCCGTTCGCAGATGCGGCGCCCTTTTTCTTCAAGCGAATCGTAAAGTGGTAACGCGTATTGCGGCTCAACGAATAGCCGTTTGTAACATCCGCAGCCATATCCGGCGAAACGTTGCACAGAGGAATCCTGATTCCGCCCTCTTGAACAGTCTGGTCGTCCGCGATGCGTCTGTTGTAGAAAAGATGCAGTTTGGTGGCTTCGGACTCATCCTTGGCAGAGTGCGCCGCGACATAGAAATAGCGGGTATGCACCTCCCCGGCTCCGAACGACGGCGGAACAGCCGTTACGGCGCCTTCCACGGGATCGACTGTCGTGTCGTCATCCATATATCCGGAACAAATAATCGTTCGCGCACGACTCACCTCTTCGACAATCGGCACGGACATCTTCATCGGGAAAAAGAAGGCGTATCTGCACACGTTGTCGAAATGGTAGCCCAGCCGTTTTCTTATATCCTCTCCGGTTTGGTTAATGACGGTTATATCGATACGCGAAGCCAACCGCCCGAGATCGACCATAATGGACGTGGGATTCGACGGGTCGATTTTCCCCTGATAATATCCGAACATGTACATATCTTTGAGGTGTCCCGCCTGCGTTTCATCGTAAATGCCCGCCCCGCTCTCGTGATATTTGAACTCCAAAGCCCACTTCTTGAAGTTGTCGAGAGTGATGCGTTCGTAGGACTGTCCCGGCTCGTGATACCTGTCGTTGTGGTAAAAATTGTAAACATCCGTCTCCGTAACATTCGCCACCAGACAGATCGTGCCGTTGCTCCGTGCCTCGAATGCCAACCCTTTGAACGAAGATTCCACGACGCCGAATTCCGATTTATGCACATCGTCGTCATCGCTTTCGAAGCCGTCTACGGTGCCTTTCAGAAAATCGATGAAATGGTAGGTCGAGGATTTCTTTTCGTGCAAACCCTCGTTGTCGAACTCGAATATGGCTATCGTACGGACGTATTTCTCGACATCGGGGCTCATCGGCTCCAATGCACGCGAGGTCGCAGCCATAGTCATTTCGCTGACAGAGACCCGCAATTCGGGCTTAAACACGACGCCTTCATCGCAAACGACCGTCTCGCCGTCTTTCGTACATGCAGCGAACACAAGCAGCGCAGTCATGCATGCCGACAGTATTTCGTAACGCAAATTTTTCATCTTATCCGCTTTTTATGTCATTCGAACGGGAACTCCACATCGGTGTCCCACGACACGAACTGCCAAGTTATCACGTCGATATTATCCTTGATCGAGACGCTTCCCCTGTAACCGTACGAATATCCCGCCTTGAAATCCTTTTCGTTGAGCATCATCTCGAAAGAGGTGGGCACTCCGTTGATTTTAAGCCTGAATACCACGATAATCGGTTTGGAAAGGCTTCTCATCGGCAGCACCGGCACTTCGAGATTGACACGTCCGTCGAGGTCGATTTCGTAGTCGTAATCGTTGTAGATGCCGCCCCTGTCGCTGTGTTTAAGTACTATCGGTTCGTCTTTTCTGGTTTGCGACATGTGCCATTCGACTCCGTCGGGCTCGTCGGACTGCAATCCCGAAATCTGAATGCCCGAAGGCTGTATATCGAGGTCGTGAACGCCGTGTCCCTTCTCGATTCGGAATTTGAGTTGCGCCGTCTGGTTTATCATCGGGCTGAGTTTAATCTCCTGCACAGCCTCGGTATTGGTAGCGGTAACGGTCTTCCTTTCCGGCGTCGTATTTTCATATCGGACGTCGTTGGCATAAAACGCCTCTCCGTTTCTCGCGCGAAATCCCACCTGCATTTTCCCGTCTTCGAGTTGTTTGTAGTCGAGTTTCCGCGCGGGCGAAATGGCATAAAACAGGTACTGCGAGCCCTCTTTCAGATAGAGCGGGGTACCCTCCATATCGATTATTTCGCCGTCTTCGTTCACAGAGCATGGGACGAGATACGACAGCACCTCTTCGCCCTCGGGATTGTATACCGCATACGATTTCCTCACATACGAATTGTCTTTCTCGTTCTTGGCGATAATCCACACTGTCGAACCCTCGGGCAGACGCACCAGTTTTCCCAGTTTCCCGTTGGTCGTCGAATTGTCTTCGTACACTCTCGTCTCACCCGAACGGACATCGGAAGCCGGTCTGGGAATGGCATTGAACGCACCCGACAATACCGGACGCACCTCGACCATTCCCTCGGGTACGGGCTGTCTGCCGCCCGGCTCCTCCTGTCTGCCGCACGACCAGAGCAGCGGCAGCAAAAACACCGATGCCGCAATTATGCACTTTTTCGACAAACCGTGCGCAGAACCGAACCCGGTCGGAGTGCGCCCCGCCGCAAAAAAGAACCCATATAATTTCGTGTTTTTCATAACCTATTCATTTACTGCTATTTCTGCCCCCCCCCGAATAGGTCGTACCTGCATGCCGAAATGCCGGTTTATCTGACCGTTCACGACAGCGATATAGGTATTCGAGGCGTTGTTGCCCGTAATCTTTATCTGCACCGCACTCGTCCTGTTCCAGTTAATCTTGTCGGAGGTCGCATATTGGCATTCGGTTCCGAAATTGATATATTGCCCCGTATGGTCGCCCAGCCCGCAAATCGGGAAGTAGAGTCGGGCGGCAGGGTGATTCCAGTCGTACGTCATGTAGTTGTCCTCGGTCAGAATATCGTCCGAATCGCAGCGGTAACGGCATATTTCGACATAGAGGCTCGGATTCAGTACATCCGGATCTCCTATTCCCTCGTCCGCAACCAGCACACGCCACCGCATACGGTAAGCCTCCGGAGTATAGACACGCTTTATGGCATAAATGGTTCCCCACGAATCGACGGTCAAGCGATCTTTCAATATCTGATTGGTCAATGAAATTTCGTTTTCTTCGCCGTCGATGCTTATGACGTAAACCGAAGCATAACCGTCCTCCGGGTCTCCGTTCGGTTCGCAGTTCACGTTATGCCACATACCCGGTTGTCCGCCGTTATATTTGGCACACGTGTACTCTTCTATATGGGTCGTGCCCGGATCTTTATTCCCATCCTTATCGACGAAGTCGTGCAGCGTTCTCCACGCCTTGCAATAGGATGCGTTCGCTTTCTTGTTATCCGATTGTATGTCGGACTCGTTCATACCGACAGCATAGTACGGAACCGTAACCCGAAGAGTCTTGGTTCCCGAAATTCGATAGTCGGGTCCTGCATCCCCCCAATCCATAGGGACCGTATTGTCCCCGCCTTTGTTCAATACGATATTTCCGGCATGAGGCGTAGACGGGAAGATGGTCAGAAAATCCTTGCTCGACGGTACTACCCACATACCCGAAACGGGTTGATTCGCCTGCCCGAGGTCCCAGCGCATATCATAATTGTTAAGCCCTTCATTATTCATGAAATTGAAATAAGTCCCCTCAGGCGGCATCACCTCCGGAATCTTCATCTGCGGAGTACTGCCGGAGTACATTATCCAGTTCCCGATTTTCCCGTCCTCGGTCTTAATCATGCGAAGAATCATGCTGTCCACTATCGGGTACAGTTTGTATGGAGATCCCGATGCTCCGCCGCTGCCCCACTCGGTATTCTTATCCCTTAAATTCTGACGGTTAATCACATCGTAATCGGTAACTCCTCCCGTCTCCGTCCAATTGGCGGGGTCGAACGGATAATACGGGATATTGCGACCCGCCTGATAGAAATAACCCATCAACTCTTCGAAATTGCCTGCCGCAGGGTCGAAATGGTCCGACCCCAGATTGCGGTCGCTCCACACGATGTTGTCGAACATCTGCGGCTGCCCTATCGCCTGATTCTCCCACGGATCCTCGGGCGTACCCTCGCCGATGAGCCACTCCTCGACCTGCGGTATGACGGTTATGATGCGCACGGCGTCCCTCTGGAACGAGATAACGAGCGTATAACCCGTATTCTGTCTGAATTTGAGATCGTTGTTGTAGTAACTGTCGATGATGCTGTTCTTAACGATAGTTCCTGTGTAATATGTCTCTCCGTTCTCTGTTTTTTCCACTGGGCTGCCGGGACTGCCGGTGCCGGCAAGGAACCTCTCGATGTGATGTCTGTAAGGGCTTCGCACCGTAATTCGCAACCCGAGCGAATAGCCGTCCGCCAAATCGGCGTTCTTCAATGCGCTGCCATGGGACGGGAAAACAATCATCTCGCCGATATTGACCTGATTCAAGGTTACCTTTCGGTTGTACGTCTCTGCCGTGAACGAATCTCTGAACTGCAATTTGCGGTTTATCAGACCGCCGTTCAGTTCCACCTTGCCGTCCTGCAAAAAGACCCTGCCCTCGCCGTATGTACCCGTAACTTCGACCGTATCGACTTGAAGACCATTGAAACTGAGTTGCGGATTGCCGTCGGCGTCGGGGGTTTCAGCCTCCTGCTGAACGACCATAAAACGCAACTGCGCGAAGCAGTGCCTGAACGGCATGATGCTCTGCGTCGCAGTGGACGAGTACTTGCCCGCCGTCTCGATATTCTGGTTGAGCAGCACTCCGCGGTACAGGTCGTTCAGCGTACTGCTGCCGTCGCCGCCGACACGCTCGGTGCGGCAAAGCGATGCGAGACCTTCGCGCGGATTGTCGAGCGCGGCATAGTCGGCAGGACGCTCCGCAAGCGGCTTGCCATAGGTGAAGCCGTAGAAGTCGAGCGACACGAGACCGTTGTTCGCATCGCCCGTCTCGCCGTCGAGAGCCGAGAAGCCGAACTTCTTGTCGGGGTCGCCGGCTATGTTGATGAAATGCAGTTTCTGCGGCGTTTCGCCCTCCCATGCGACCGTGTCGAAGCGCAAATAATCGGCGAGACGTTTTTGGGTGTTTTCGGGGTCAGACGCATCGTGAGGTCTTGTGAAAGCGAGCAGACGGTAAGGTGTATCCTTCTCGAACCACGACGATTTGTCGGGGTCTTCGAGTGCAGCGACGGCTTCGGCATTGCGTGCTGCAAGGTATTGCCCCCGTTCGATAAGCGATGCGGCGTCGCCGGAAACGATAATCTCCGAATCCGTCTTCCGACACGACTGCAAGCAGGCGCATGCAAATGCCAGCATGAAAACGAAAGTTCCGAAGAATATGTCGTATTTTCTGTTCATATAACGATTTACATTTTATTCGGTCTGTTTCTCATTATTGTTTATCGTCGTTCGGATCTCCCTGAATCGTGATGTAGTGGACGCCTCCGTAGTCCCACGGCAATTCTCTGGCGACGAGGTTCACGCCCGTTCGGCTGAAATGGATATAGATGCGGTACTCGTTGCCGGGCTTGAACTCGCGGACATACGAATTCTTTTCGCTCACACTGCCGTCGGCGCCTATCGACACCTCGCGAATCGTTTCGAGCGTTACGTCTCTCCACGTCCGGGTAAACGTAAGGTCGTCCGTAATCGAGCCGCTGCCGTCATCCGCGGTCGAACTGCCGCCCGTCGTTCCGCCGCCGGCAGCACCGTCGCCGGAACCCGCTGAACCGCCCGTGGAGCCGCCAGTGGAGCCGCCCGTGGAGCCGCCCGTGGAGCCGCCGCCCGCGGAGGGCGAGGTCGGTTCATCCCTCTTCGGGAAACTCGGATCGTACGACATTTCGGCACTGATATCCATTTTCAACTGTATCTTATTCGTTGCGACCTGAACCGCCCCGTCCACAATCGGATTGCAGACATAGCACGAATCGATGACCATGCCGTCGATAGGCACGCGGTCGGTCGCATTTTTCTGCAAAACGTACTCCTCGGTGCTGCCCTCGGCAGGTATTCCGGCGAAAGGTTCGGATGCCGTAGCCACGTATCCGGCCTTCGGGTCGGTCGCCGCTCCCGCAATCTGCCGCACCGCCGCAATCAGTGTACTGTACGATGCTGTGAAATCGATGTTCGCATACAGTTTTTTCCATTCGAATACCGACGGCGTGTACATCGGCGTCCACGTCGCGCCGTCGTCGATGCTCATTTGCAGTTTCGTAATACTGACGTTGCGCACGAACTGCTTGTTCTCCATCGACGCCTTGTCGCGGTCGGCATAGAAGACGAGTTTCGCGGCGAGATGACGGAAATACAACTTGTTCCTCTCATGTGCGAAAGGCTCTTGATGACTGCCTTGGAAAACCTCTCTCCACACGTCGCAGCCGAGGAAATCGCAGCGGCTCTTATCAGCAGGGTCGGTGAACGTCGCAGTCAGTTTTTTGTAATTATTCTCCGATTCGGGCGACGTCGCAGCCGCATCCTTTTCGGGTTTCAATATGTCGTCCGGCGCATAGCCTATGGCATAGAGCAACGTATTTTCCGGATACGGATATGGATAACCCGTATCGAACACCGACTCTCCGTAGAACGAAACAGGCTGCGGGGCATGACTCGCAAGATACGGAATAGGCCATGCGCCGGCATATTCGGCACCCGCTTCGAGATGGTCTGCGTTCAGATAGAACAAAACCGTGAACGTATTCCTGCCATCAGACTGGGCTTCCGCCGCACGTGAGCCGTCCACAGCCAGCGTGTTTACGCGTATCGTGTCCGGGAAGTCGAAATCGGGTCCGTCATCGTAGACACACGACGAGAGCGACACTCCCGCAAGGAACATCGCCGACATGATTTTTATGATATGCTCGATTCGCTTCATGCTGTCAAAACTATTAATGCAGATTTATATCGCCCTTTCCGGTATAATCCCACCCCACGGATTCGGTATTGACCTTGATATACTCGGGACGGGTTATCGTACCGCCCGGGCTGCCGATATTCGTAATCGTAATCAGATAATACGTGTTCCTCGTTACCTGCGACGAGGTGTACGGCGTCTTGCCGCCCGTTTTCCGCTGGTCGAGGTAGGTATAGTAGTAACCCCACCCGCCCAGATGCGGCACCGACCTCATCTTTATGTTGATGTCTTCGGCTTTTGCCGTGGCGACGGCACCCGCCGTCAGGCAGATGTAACGCTGCTTGTCGATAAGTTCGTTGGCATCGACATACGATTCGCCGTCGAACTGCCGGTCATAAACATAGAACGTACCGTCGGAGAACCTGTCGTCGGCGAACATATGAGGGTCATGAGTCCACAGTTTGTTCATGATCAACGACCATTTGAGGATATAGTAGGAGTGCTCGCGGCTTAACGTCTTAATCGTGCGGAATCCGCGGAACCGGTACTTGTCGTTCTCGAAATAATCCCTGTATTTTGCGTAATAATCGCCGTTCGGCATCGTCATCTTGTTCCAGAGAGTCGTATCCGCCCCGCCGAAATCCGACGTTTCCAGTCCGTATTCTTCACGGAGTTTGTCGGAATCGCCTATCCATTTCTTGATGAATTCGTTCATCTTTTCTTTATAGTCATGTCCGATGACAAGCACCCGCGGAGTAAGTTTCGCGGTTATGGAGACATGCGTTACCATAGGAATGGCATCGTCGCGGTTATCGAAAAATGCGGACTCAGGCGAAGCGTCGAAATAGTTCTCCATGCAATACATGCCTTTGGTGTAACGCAATTCGACATCCGTGCCTGCCAACGTATTGTCGAGTTTATCGGCTGCGTATGCCTCAGCATGCGACATGATATCGCTTTCCGAGATGTTGTTGCTGTGCATTTTCTCTCCGTTGTAATATACGAAATCGCCGTCATACGCACCGAATCCGTCGGCGGTTACGTAACGGTCGAGATCCATATTCCAATCCTTCCACGGCGACAACGGATTCGCCTTTTCGTTCGGCTGCGCAAATATATAGGTCGATTTATTCACTCCGTTAGGCATGTAGCGCACGTCCTCCCATCGAATCCAGCCTATCCAGTCGGCGTACTCTTCGTCGCTCGGAACTGCCGCCCTGCGCGATCTGTCCCGCGCAACGACATAGTCCGTGTGCGTTGTGTCGCATGTTGCCAGTACATGTATCTTGGCGACGATGCGACCGACATCGGCGGTAATGTCCAGCGGATTGGTCTCCGTCGTATACGCGTTCGTCATTTCCATATCCGGCGAACCGTTGCTGATGAACTGTCCCGTCATCGGGATGCAGCCGTTTATGATTTCGAGCATATCCTGCTTTCCACTGCTGCCCGGAATCAACTCTTCGATGACACTGCGGTAGTCCTTGCCCTCAGCGACGAACGGGACATCGGTGCCGACCATGCCGATACCGAACATCGCGCGCGCTTTCTCAGGCAGGTTCGCAGCGGCGTAGATACGCACCGTACGAGCCTTTCTGATACGAACAGGGACGGTCAGACCATTCGACGAGAAGACTTGGTCTATTTCGGCATTGTCGATAGAGACCATGTCGAGCAGTTCGTTGCTTCCGGCGTCATAGACGAACAGGTCGATCGTCTCGACGGTATTTTCGCGCGACGTTCCGGGTGTTTCGGATTCTCCCCCGGCTTCGGCTCGCGTAACTCCGGGCATTCCGCTGCTGTTCAGGTTAATTCGGAAACGGATGTACACGTCCCCCGCGAGAGGCTCCTCCTCGATGCAGTCCTCGCGAACAGGGTCGTTGATACAGCCGGCGAGCAATGCCGCCGCCGTCAGTACCGCCGCAATCCATATGTTGAACATTTTTAGCATAAACACGTTACATTTTCATGCCTTACCGCCCGGTTTTACTCTATATCGACATCGTTTATTACCACTTTCCACGAGTTGATGATAATCGACGTTTCAATCCATCTGTCCGAATCGTTCAGGAAAAAGGTCAATGCGTATTCGTCCTGCCGGTCGAGGTAGTCCTGATCGGTCATCTCCTCGTCGCAGCCCTCCTTCAACATCAGCGCAAAGTCCGTAAGCGGTATGCGCGCCGATGTTTTGCCGTCTGCCGTCCCGACCGTGAGGAAGGTTTTGCGCCCCTCGGTCAGCCTTGCTATCGAAAGGTCTGCTATGGCGACGCTTACCGGTACGATAACGTCTCGCGACGATGCCGGCTGCGACTTGCCTATCTCCGGATAGTCGTCGATGCCGAGACCCGCCGTACCCTGCTTCACGTCATATGCCCGATACTCTATCATTTCGTCGGGGAGCAATGCGTTGTCGTAATTCATCAGTCCGTTCTCCTCCTCGATGCGGAAATTGAAATCTTTCACGTTCACGTCTTCGCCCGAAAGATGTTGGAGAATGATTCGCACGTGGTTGGTATCTTTCGTGAGATCCATCGTGAACGTGTAGTTCCCGCCGTCATCGTTCACCGGCAGGCTGACACTCTTCATGCCGTGGAACAGAGGTCGTAGTTTCGCTTCGCTGTATGCCGTCGCTCCGTCGTACTTGCGGTTCATCCGGCATCGGAGGTCTTCGATTCGGGTTTCGCCGACCCGTACCTCGGGTACGGAAAAGGTCTCCGGACGTTTGCCGTCATTGTCCAGTCCGCACCATGCGACGAGCCGATAGTCGCCCGCCGGCAAATCGAGCGGCATGGCATAGCCCTCGGCTGCGAGTGCTTCGCCGCGCTCCGAATTGTGCCATACGAGCGTACCTTCCGTGTCGAACGCATAAAGGTGTACCGAGCCGACCTCGTGAGCGAAAGCATCCGCCCAGTTCATGTTGCGGTCGTAACGGAATGCGACGCGATAGTTTACCGAGCAGTCGCCCTCGTAGTCATATATGGATTTGTCGCACGATGTTGCCGCGAAACTCAATCCGATGACAGCCGCCAGCAGCATGCGTTCACCTATTTTCAGATATGACGGTATAACATTCATAATCCCGATATTCTTTTTCATTGTCTTTCAGGCCGGTCGAGACACCTTGCCCGATGGTCGTTTCATATATTGTGCGGCATGCCGGTCCGATGCCGTCGTGTCTTTCTCGTTCGGAGGGAAACCTTTTTTCTGCAAGTCTCCGTGTCCCGCATCTCTCTTCGCACCGATGCGGAAGTGCCGGGGTTCGTTTCGGCAATCCTGCCCGAAGAACCAGAGTATCCTCGGGCAGGATTCGAAACTGTCAAAAATTCGTTTTCATGCGCCTTCCCGACCCCGGCAGAGCCCGCACGAGTCCGGCTCTGCACCCGGTTTTCGGGAAAGGTCTATTTTCGTTATTCCAGATCTACGGTCTGGTTCACAATCTTCCATTTAAGGATATTGACGCGTGCTGCGAGATAGAACAACTCCTCCTCGGTCGGTTTTTTAGGATATATTTCTTGATCCGGATCGAATACCGGAACACCTACGCCCTTGATGCTTTGGAGATTCAACTTATATACGTGGTTTCTTATTACACCGTATTTGGTTGCGGCTGCATCTTTGTGATGCTCGATATCGACGTAATAGTAGCACATGCCTTCATTCCAGAACAAGACGCGAAGATCTTCGGCTTTAAGAGCATTATTGATTTCCGCCGCAGTGCGCTCTTCATATTTCTCCGCTACCGGGTTGCCGCTCTCGTCATTGTGCGCAGGTATATATTCATAGTACACTTCGGACTCTTTATCCGTCGCCAATTTTGCGCATCCTTCCCACGCCTCGAAATCAGCGTCGGTATCGGCAGGGTCAGCCCATGCAAGATACGTATCCGGAATAGATGTGTATACGGTCTTGTCGGCTGTGCTGTTCGCCGTGTCTTTGATTCGGTAGTGGCGATTGTTGAGACCGCCGGCAATCTGTTTAAGCGCATCGGCAGGCAGATAGTACGTATTGGCCATCTTCACCAATTCGAACGGCGCATTTCCGTCTTTCAGTTGAGCGGTAACGATTACTGCCGTATGGTTTGTATCGCTTATATTCTCCTGCACATAAGTCGTATGCGCATTTGCGTCTTGTATATTGTCCCAAGAGTGCAACTGGAATGCGAAGCCATTATCCGCTGTCGCATCCGGCATCTTCGCTGCCCAATAACTGCGATAGTTCGCCGCGTCGTTCCAGTTCGTCCAAGGAGCGGCGGCATACAAATCGTCGATATTCTTCAACAGATAAGATCTGTTCGGACGATTCTCGACCGCAATACCCTTAATCTCGATCGACAAAGTTTTCGAGGTCTTCGTACCGTCGGCATTGGTAATATCGATCTTTGCGCCTTCTGTGTTCGTAATGCCGGTGCCGGCAGTCGTATCCACTCTTGCCACGACACGCTCGACATAAATATCGACCGGATTGTTTTTCGCTGCATCCTCCGATTGTCCCAGATTGGCATCCTCAACGTCGGCAGCGATTTTAAGAGCACCTGCATTGTCGTAATATACGGAGTTGGTCATAATGAAAGAACCCTTCGCACCGTCCGATGCGCAGTCTCCCAAAATAGCCTTGACTTCGTTCAGTGTTTTTCCCGCGGAGAATTTACCGGTTATCGCGGCATCGGCATTCAGAATGGCGATAATTCCTTTTACGGCAGGTTTTTCCTCTGCTTTCTCGATAAGCAGAACCGCACTCGAAATATTCTCCACGTTAGGGTCGTAGTCGCCTTCCCCTTTCCAAGGTTTGAGGTCTACATCGGCACACACCTGGGAGATGCCGTTATTATCCAAAAGAAGGAATGTAGCAGTTTCTACCGCATCTTCGTCCGCAGAGCCCTGTTCGTATCCACCGTCGGCACGCACACCGGCAGGCGTTACGATGTTTACAGCAAGATACCTGATCTGACCGTCGCCTCCATTAGGCGTGTCGATACCCGGTTCCTCACCGTTCGTACAACCGGCCAATGCCAAAGCCGCAATGAACGGAATCATCAAAAGTTTCTTTTTCATAGATGTTTTTAAGAGTTAAATGATTTGTATATAATAAATTTTGTCCGTTTTCTTTCCCGTTGTATTATCGACGCCGCCCCCTGTCCAGTTCGTCGAGCGTCGCCGATGCCTGTTCGACCCCGAGCGATTTCGCCTCGGTCAGATAACGCCGCGCCGTATCGTAGTCTTCATTCCGCACAGCCAGCGCACCGCGCGCATAGACCGCCTCGGGAGATTCGCCGGCTTTGGCGAGATAACGCTCAGCCGCCTCATTGTCGCCGCGGCGCATGGCGGCATTCGCCGCATTCAGGTTCGCCGTCTCGTCGCCCGGATACATGCGCACAGCCGTCTCGAACACCTCGGTGAACTCGTCCGTTCCCGGCTCGTACTCCTGCGCCAAAAGGTAGAACTCGTTAAGGCTCAACTTCTGCGGTCGCGTATTCAGGATGCGCCGTATCTCCTCCACATCGCTGTAACTGCGGATGTCGTAGGTTATGCGGTAATCGGTATGACGCAATGCCGGATACCAGTTGTGCAGCATGAACCGGTATTCCGTCGGATAGGTCGATTTGAGTTTCCACTCTTTGTTGTCCGGCTCACGGCTGCTGTCGATGAGAGCGAGAATCTCCTGCTTGCGGTCGATGTTCGACTCCTCGACATGGCGGCGAAGTCCCGCCCAGTCCTCCGGTTCGTAATCCGTGGTTATGACATCCGAATCGAAATTATACAATTGCCGGATATATTTTTTCAATGCCTCGGTTCGTCCCATAGCGAGTTTCTCGTTATGCGCATACGGGCTTTCGGGCGATGCGTAACCTTTGAGCCATACCGAAGTAATCGTTACGTCGCGGTCGTTGCGGACGGAGTCTATCGTTCCGCGTATCTTTCCCAGTTCCGACGCATTGCGGCGATAGTCTGGATATATTTCCGTCCTGTTCGCAGGGAAATCGATGAACGCGGAGCCTTCGAGCGAACGGCTCTTGACCTTTTCCGCTTCGGGTCTGACATAGACCAGCGTCGGGAAGAACGCTTCGACGTGGCGACCGAGCAATCCCCCCTGTTCAGCCAGCAGAGTATTGCAGCAGCCGTAATCGCTGCGGCGGAGTGTAAGTTCCGAACCGTTCATCCACTCGGCATACGGCTGGACATCGTGATAGTGCAGCGTGTCGGGCTTTTGCGAAATACGGTAACTCGACTCGGTGCCGCCCGAGAGCATGCTCTCGCCGTTGCGGACATAAAAATAGTAGCGGCGGCGTCCATAGATGCCGACTGACGGCAAATCCAGCGAATCGGTGCCGTTGATTAGGCGCGGAGTGAGCAATACGGCTCTGTTGCCGCGCACGTCGAGATCCGACAGGTTCAGGGTCATGTCCACCGAAATGTACTCGCCGCTGCGTTCCATTCGCATATCGCTGACCGAAACCCCGTCTACGACGGTCTGTCCCTTCATGACCGGAATTATTCCGAACAGGACCAATATGATAACTATCGTTCGTTTCATTGCTTCTTGTGTTTTAGAACAGGTATACCAGATTGACTGCCGCTTTCGTCGGTCCGACGTAATGATGCGGCTTGTCCGTCTCTATCTTCTTGCCGCAGCCCGTGCAGCGGAAACGGTCGTACCGCGTATAGGAGTAGCCTATGCCTATTTCGGCTTCGAGATTCCAGTGGCGTCCGAGTATCCACGCATAGCCGTAGGCTATTCCCGCACCGACGAACCAGCCCTGATAGCGGGTGTTCTTCAATTTGCGGGCATCCGTGCCGAGGAAGTTGATTTTACCGTCGATACCTCCTATGTTGTATTGTCCTCCATGTACGTCCAAACCGAGGAAATGTCCTCCGAAGCGGTCGCAGAACCAATAGCGAGCCTCAGGCTGGACAGCCCAGTGTTTCCACCGCCGCCCATGGGACAAAGTCCACAGGTTGAACTGCCCCGACACGTCCAATGTCCATCTCGGAGCCAATCCTATCTCGATTCCGAGGTTCGGATTCATGAAGCCGTCGGCAAGCAGGTTCGTCTTCAAACCCACGTCGTTCTGCCCCGACACGCTGTGATTGAAGCCGGCAATCAGCATTAACAGTAATACAAGCCTTTTCATTATCAAGGTTTTTATTTCTCGCTATTCGTTAATTTACTTTTCCGATAAACGGAAAATTTTGGCAAATATATATAAAAAAAATTCTTTTAATTTATCCCTCCGACTTTTTTTTGAATTTCGGGCATAACGGTATCGCAAAAAGCCGGGGAGGACGGTCGATAACCGTCTCATAGTACGTTATAACGGCTAATTAAGCCTTAAAATCGTAACCGTCGTCAAATGATGAAAACGGCGATAAATTCCCTGTTCCCGAACGGCTGCGGTTCGCCCCGAAAACCGGCTTCCGGCAACCGAACGAAAAAACGGCGGGCACAAGCCCGCCGCCTCACAAAAACACACCTTATATAATACCCTATTCGAGGGTCGCAGCAAGAATCGAGAGCGGATGTTCCACCCTCTTAGGAGTAGACATTTCAATCTGCCATTTGCAGGTTTCGCAATCCGTCGCCACGATGTCGCAGCCCGAAGCCTCGATTTTGCGGAACAGGCTTTCGCCTATCGCCTGCGAGGTCGCGTAATTCTCCTTTTTGAATCCGTAAGTGCCGGCTATACCGCAGCACTGCGAATCGAGCACCGTCAGTTCCACCGACGGAATCATCTTCAACAGTTCGACAGAGTAGTACGCCCAGCCGAGTTTCTCCATGTGGCATGGAGTGTGGTATGCGACACGAATCTTGGGCGCATCCTTTCTAAAACGCAGTTTCGCTTCGCCCGACTGCAACAGACGATAAATGTATCGCGTCGCAAGTTCTATGCGGTCGCGCACGTCGGCATTGTCGATGCCGAGCAGATGCGGATATTCGTCGCGGAGAGTGAACGTACATGTGGACGACGTCGCAAGAACAGGCATACCCTGCTCTCCCGCAGCCTTGCGGATAGATGCGACATTGACTTTCGCCTGACGCTTCGCCTTGTCGATGAATCCGTTGGAAATCAGAGCGACGCCGCAGCACTTCTCCTTTTCGAGCAACTGCACGCCGAATCCGAGGGCATTCATCACCTTGACGAAATCCCTGCCCAAAGCCGGATTGTTGTAGTTCACGTAGCAGCCGTGGAAGAAACTTACCTGCTTCGGGAATGCCGCCTGCGTTTCACGCTGCTTCTTCATCCAACCCTCGAACGTGCCCTGCGAATATTTCGGGAACGTGCGGCGGTGGTCGATTTTCAGCACGGCATCCATCATCGCCTTTACGGGTTTGAGTCCGACAGTGGCATTCACGACGGGAGCCATCGCGGTCGAGAGCGAGCCGACGAGGTCGGTATTCGCAAGTGCGAATTCGCGAAGACCGGGCTTCTTCTTGCTGAACTTGATACGCGCAGACTGAATTATATCGCCGATACGCACGTTCGACGGGCAGGCTACCTCGCAACGCTTGCAGTTGAGACAGTATTTCAACGCTTCGTCGTAGAACTCCGGACGTTTCAGCCGCAGACGTTCGCCGTCGGGTCCCGACTGTTTCGGACCGGGATAGAGCGGATTTACAGCCGCGACAGGGCAATAGACCGTGCAGACCGTGCATTTGATGCACTGTTCGAAATTGTTTACGCTATTTTCCGTCATCATAATCTTATCACTGCTTTTTCAAAATACAATCGGCGACCGCAAGTGCCGTAAGCATCGATACGCCTGCGCCGCAACCCTCCTTGACCGGATCGAAGCCCGCAAGCCCCGCACCTGCGACATAGAGATTGTCTATCGCCCTGCCGCCGCGCAGACCGTGCAGACAGCCGTCGGTCGCCACGCCGAACTTCTCGAACGGCTGGGCAGCGAACAAATCGCGGTCGTACCACTCGCTGCGGTCGGCGGCGCATGCGACATCCAGTCCGAACAGCGGTTCGCGGATACCGTCGCGCCCGGCAACGAGACCGCGGCTGAAATAACTGCCCGTCGCCAAAATATAGTTGTCGGCTTCGAATGCCATATCGCCGTGATTGACCGTATGCACTGCCGTTATGCGCCCCTCCTTCTCTTCGTAACCTTCCGCCGTATCGCCGAGGAAATAGACGCCGCCAAGACGCTCGAACTTTCGGCGCAGGGCTATCTGGTTTTTTATTCCGGGCACCGACGGCGGCAAAGTCGCCACGACCGATACGGGACGACCGACACGCCCGGTCAAATAGCGAACGCCGTCGCAGCGGTCGATACCGAGTATCGCAGGCAGAAGCACCGCTTCGGCATCGCCGACCTCATCGGCGATGATACGCGCGAGTTCGACGAGATTCTCCTCGCGGTCGAAGATGCGTGCGATATTCGCCGAACGCATCTCGCTCGGATTGCGGCGGATATTCTCCAATGCCGGCAGATTGAACGTATGCAGAGTGCATTGCGTGCCGATTTTGCGCAATTCGTCGGATATGAACTGCGAATAGAAGTCGAGGAATCCTTCGGCATTGAACAGGGCGGCACTGCTCCAAGGCAACTTGTCGGCCGCATCGCTGCGAACGTAACCCTCCATGGTAAGCCACGTCGGTTTGAGAGTTCCCATAGGCGTCAGTCGGTAATGGTTCTTCACCGCCGACCCGCTCACGCCGCCGCCTGCTTCACCGAACAGTTTCGCCGCCTCGTCCGCGAGTGCAGCGAAACGCTCCGCACCGATTTTGGCATAAGGGTGTTCGGGCGACTGAACCGCAAGAGCCGCAATCGCTTCGGCAGGATTCTCCACTGCCGTGCCGTCGGGCAATGCCGCGAGCAGGTCGAGCGAACCCGACGAAAAGTGCAGCGCACTCTGACCAGACGATATGATGGCGCAACGCTGTCCCGCTCCCGCCAGTCGCAGACCGCACATGAGTCCCGACAGACCGCCGCCTATTATTACACTGTCGAATTTCATATCCTATTCCGTTTTTTGATTCGTTAAACCGCATACTCCGTCGTAGAGCCACATCGTAAATTCGCTTTCGCGCAGCGTATCGCCCCATGCGACCGGCGACATGCCCTTCCACCGTTCGTTGAGAAAGTCCGTCAGGTCCTGTTTCGCACGGCGCGTACAGTATTTGCCCTTCTCCGCCATAAGTCCGGCGGCACGGCAGGCGCACAACTCTCCCTGACACGTTCCCATGCCGACGCGGGTACGACGGCGCAGGTCTACGAGATTGTTCACGTCGAGAGCGCGTATGGCATATTCGACCTCGCCCGCCGACACCTCCTCGCATTCGCAGACCAACGAACGCTGGGCAGGAGTCTCTGCAACCACGCGTTCGGCCATATCGCCGTGGCGATATATCGACGACTCGCGCTGCATAGCCGGCACGGAGATAAGTTTGCGCGAAACCTCCTCGTCGCGCGAACCCGGAAGTTCCGTCTCCGCGGTAACGCATTTTGCCGACAGATTGAGTTTCCTGCATATAAGGTCGGTTGTCCACTCGCCCATCAGACGGTAGGTCATCAGTTTGCCTCCGGTAATGGTAATGAATCCATCTATGCCGTCGCGTTCGGCATGGTCGAGAACCACGATTCCGCGGCTGACGCTTCGTCCGCTCGGGTCATCGTCCGATGCGACCAGCGGACGAACGCCCGCATACGCTCGCAGGATACGCGTATGTTCAAGCGACGGCGCGAGTTTCATACCCTCGCGCAACAGAAGATCGACTTCGTCGGCTGTAACGTACATGTTGTCGCACTCCTCGAACGGCACTTTGCTCGACGTCGTACCGATAAGGCAGATAGTATCTCCCGGCACGAGGATGTCGGCATCCGCAGGTTTGCGGCAGCGGTTGATAACTATGTTGTTCACACGGTGCCCGAAAATAAGCAGCGCGCCCTTCGCCGGCAGCATGTTCACGGTAACGCCCGCCATCTTGGCGATACCGTGTCCCCAGATGCCGCCTGCATTGACGACAATCTGCGCGCGGTACTCGGTCTTCTCGCCGGTCTTGCGGTCGAGAACCTTCACGCCGACGATACGATTCTGTTCGCGGATAAGGTCGAGCACTTCGTGATATGTCAGCACTTCTGCCCCGTGAGCCTTGGCATCGATGATATTAGCCGCCGTAAGCCGGAACGGGTCGATAGATCCGTCCGGAACGCGCACGGCACCGATCATCGCAGGGTTGGCTGACGGTTCGAGCAGCAGGGCCTCCTTCGGATCGATGACGTCGGCACGGATTCCCGCAGCATGGCACGCCTCGACGAATTTAGACTGGAATTCGAGTCCGTCTTCCGGCAGCGAGATGAAAAGACCGTCGGTTTCATCGACGCAATGGGAAGCGATACGGCGCAGAATCATATTCTCGCGAATGCACTCCTTGGCAGACTCGCGGTCGGTAACGGCATAGCGCGCACCGCTGTGCAGCAGACCGTGATTGCGACCCGTCGCGCCGGTCGCGATATCGGACCGTTCGAGCAGCAGGGTGCGAATACCACGCAGCGCACAGTCGCGTGCCACACCCGCTCCGGTTGCACCGCCGCCGACAATAATCACATCGAATTGCTTTGTCATAGTATGATCGTTTTCGTTTAATCGCTTTTACGGTTACAAAATTATAACAAATAAAACAATTTCTTACAACATTGCACGATTTTTTCGCAAAAGTACGACAAAAAAGGAAACAAAACGAAAGAGAAAGGAAAGTTTTGGCGGGAGACAGAAGAAAAAGGACAGGTAAACGTCGGATAACGGGAAGGCAAGGAACGAAAAAGACGATGTGCCGAAATATGAATTTCGGCACATCGTATTTTAAGCATGCAAGAATGGGTAATATGCAAGGCGTTGAGGAGGAGGCAGCGGAAGCATATTATAACATGTGCCCGAAGCCGAATCCCGAAAACGACGAAGCAGACTGCCCGTTATGACACGCCGTCATAAAATCACGAAACGTCTTACGCCTTCATTCCGACAAGCGGAGCAATCGCCCCGTTGCAGGTGCAGACGTATGCAGCGACATCGACCGCGCGACGGTGCGCCTCGACAAGCGAGCGTCCCTGCAACAGCATCGACACGAAAGCCGCCGTAAACGAGTCTCCCGCACCGACCGTATCCGCCACCACGACTTTCGGCGTAGCGACATACGAGCGGCGAGAGTCGGCTGCAAGAATAAGGCTGCCGACCGCACCCATCGTATAGACGACATATTGCAGAGAAAAACGTCCGAGCAGTTGCCGCAACTGCGATTCGTCGTCGCCTGAAAGCGAATATGCCGGTGCAAGAACCTTCAATTCGTCGTCGTTGAGTTTAAGCACCGTAGCCCGTTCGAGCGATGCGGCGAGAGTCGGCTCGTCGTAATAACTCTGGCGCAGATTGATGTCGAAGACCTTCAAGGCATCGGCACGGACGGCATCCACGACAGCGAGAATCGTTTTGCGCGAAACATCGCTTCGCTGTGCAAGCGAACCCCAGCAGACGGCATCCGCCTGCGAAGCCAGTGCCAGTGTGGCATCATCGGTCGCGATGTTGTCCCACGCGACATTTTCATAAATGTCATAAGTCGGCACACCATTCTCGTCGAGCGTTACGCCGACACTGCCCGTCGGGAAGCCGTTGCGCTGGACGTATGCGGCATCCAGACCGAGCGAAACGAACTTCGCCAAAAGTTCGTCGCCCGAAGCGTCGCTGCCGACCGCGCTCACGGCATAACCCTTGCAACCGGACTGATTGACATAGTGTGTGAAATTGACGGGTGCGCCGCCTATCCGTTTGCCGGCAGGCAGCACATCCCACAACAGTTCGCCTATGCCTATTACCTTTTTCGGATTCATAAGGTTACAAGTCTATCATTACTTTCATGCACGTTTCGCGGTTGGCATCGATGAATTTGTATGCATCATCGTACTGCTCGAACGGGAAACGGTTGGTGATTAACGGTTTGAGATTGATGCGACCCGCCTCGATTTCCTCGACGGCTTTCAGGTAGTCCTCGTGGCGGTACATCATCGAACCGATGAGGTTCAGTTCGTGCTCGCCTAAGTAGAACATGCTGATTGCCGGGTCCTTGGCGTGTACGCCGACGATAATCACGTCGCCGCCTTTCTCGATAAGTTCCATGAGCGAACGCACCGAAACTTCGACGCCTGCGACCTCGAATCCTACGCTGAATCCCTCGTCGCCGAAAATCTCCTTCAATGCGTCGCCGAGGTTCTGTTTGGCGACGTTCACCGTATACTCTATACCGCACTCGCGAGCCTTGGCAAGACGCAGGTCGCTCACGTCGGTAATCACGACGCGTTCGGCACCGCGAGCCTTGGCGAACTGGGCGATAAGATTGCCGATTGTTCCGGCACCCGAAACCACGACGTTGCGGCCGACCAAATCGTGCGGACGCGACGAAGCGTGCGCACCGACGGCTACCGGCTCCACCATGGCGGCATATTCGAGCGGCATATCGTCCGGGATGCGTACTGCACGGTCTTCCGAAACGACGAACAGATCCTGAGCCGCACCGTCAGCCTGAAACGCCTGCACCCGCAGATTCTGGCAGACGTTGTACTGTCCGCGACGGCACGGACCGCACTTGCCGCAGACCAATTGCGGACGGGCTGTCGCCTTGTCGCCGACCTTCACGGTCGTAACCTTGTCGCCGACGGCTACGACGATACCCGAATATTCGTGTCCCTGAACGACAGGATAGAACGTTGCGGGATGCAGACCGTGGTAGGAGTGAATCTCCGAACCGCAGATGCCTATATGTTTGACGTTTATCAATATTTCGTCCGATTTCAGGTCAGCGGCTTTCAAGTCGGCGACCTCACGGAATTCCAAATGTTTAGGTTCAGTTAAAACTACTTGGCGCATAAAATTTTCATTTTTCTATTGAGGTTCATAAAGTCTTCAAGACCGCTCGAAAATACGGGATTGTCGCTTTAAAGGACTTTAAGAACATCGTCAAAAACACTTTCAATCCGCCTTCGCAATAGATTTCGATGAGATTTCGCGTTATGTACGAGGGAATTTACAAATCGCAAACTACATAATACATAACGTGAAATCTCGCGAAAAGAGTTGCAAAGACTATCTGTCCTCAGCCTGATGACCCGTACGGTCTATCTGATGATAGAACTGCGTGTACGGAACGTCGGTACGTCCCGTACCCTTGCGCATCAGAGCCTTCAAATCCTCGAAATAGGTCGTATATACGTCGCGCGGCATAGCGTCGTGATCGGCGCATACTTTGGCTGCCATGCCGACCACCTCGCCGATAAGACCGCAGGTGCGCATTACGCGGGTCGAGCCGAGTGCGATATGGGTAACGGAGATGTTGCGTCCCGCCATGAACATGTTCGGCACATCCTTCGAATAGAAGCAGCGGTAAGGCAGCGCGTAGAAGTCGATTGGCGTAAGCACGCCGTAGGACATCCACTCCGCGTTAGGGTAATCCTTGCTGTTCTTCTCCATAGGATAGTGCTGGTCGATACGCCATGTAGTGGTGCACGTCTCGTCCTCGTGGCGGATAGGGCGCGTCAAATCCTGTTCGCGAAGGATATAGTCGCCCATTACGCGGCGGGATTCGCGCTTGCCCGACACGTGCGATACCCATGTAAGGTGAGTGCACTGCCAATCCTCTTTCTTGGAATAGCGGTTTTTGCAGTAGGAGAAGGTCGAATATGCGACATACATTCCGTAGTCGCGAATCTTCTCGGCATCGGCGACCTGATCGTCCATCATGCCGACCTCCCAATACCAGTTGGCGCGGTGTACCGGCTCTATCGTATACTCGTCGAGTTTCAGACCCCAGTCGAGCGAATCGGGGAAGGTGCAAGGGGTATTCCAGTCCTCGCAGTACCACTCTATCGATACGCCCATCGTCATATCGTCGGCTTTCTCCGGAGCGAGTCTCTCGCCGAACTCGGCACGTGCCTCGCGACCCATGCGGCACTCCGCACCCGCCATTACCGCAAGGTGGGCGTCGCCGGTACAGTCGGAGAAATATTTGCCCGAAATCCTGATGCGGTTCTGCTTGGTAGCCTCCTGAGCCACGACCGAAGCGATTGCATCGCCCGACTTCTCGACCTCGATTACCGTATAGCCGAGGAACAGCGAGATGTTCTCCTCAGCCTCCACGACCCGCAGTTTCTTGTCGTCCTGATAGTGGTGTGCACCGCGGGCGTTGCCGATACGGTCGGGACCTATCTCGTTGAGCAGATAGCCGAGCGACGGATACGGATCGACGTTGATTTGTCCGCCCAGACCGACGCGCACCTCCGAAGAGTTGTTGCCGCCCAGAACGTAACGGTCTTGAATGAGTGCCACTTTCAGTCCCAGACGCGATGCCGCGAGAGCCGCGCAGATACCCGAAATACCGCCGCCGACTACCACGAAATCGAACGAACCGCGATCTTCTGGCTTGTTCTCGCCGAGCAGCGTTCTACGCAAGTCGAAATAGGTTTCGAGAGAGTCGTCCGGCATTTCGTCCGTCTTGGTGAGGATAATCGCGTCGCAACGCGCATCGAATCCCGCAAGGTCGTGCAGAGCGACGGTATGGCGACCCTTGGCGAGCGAGAATTTGCCGCCCTTCTGCCAGTGCCAGTTCACCTTGCCGGTACCGAAAACCGTCTCGTCGGCGTTGCCGTCCACGAGCACCCGGAAAATGCCCGGCGTCGGTCCGTCAGACCAATATTTAGTCCAGTTTTTGGTGCGGACGAGCAGCGTATACTCGCCGTCCTCCGGAATCTCGACGGTCGTAACCGCATCTTTCGCAAGCGGAGTGCCTATACCGTGAGCCATCAGATAGGACGAACCCATCTGCAATACGAACTGCTGTTCTACAATCCAGTCTCCATGGTCGGCGAAGGTCGTAGCCAACGCCATTACCGAATTTTTTGCATTCATATAGTCAAAATCTGTTAAAGTTTACTGTTTCGTTCATTCTGTTAGCATCAGCAGTCCTCGCTGCGGGCTGCCGTAGTATCGATAAGCGTGTAGACCTGCAAATAAGGCATGTCCGTACGACCTGCACCCTTGCGCATCAACGCTTTCAAATCTTCGAGATATGATTCGTACACATCGCGCGGCAGAGCCTTGCGGCGGCGGCATACCGCGGCTGCCATGCCGACCACCTCGCCCATCATCGCCGTCGTGCGCATCACGCGGACAGTGCCGAGAGCGATGTGGCTTACGCTGATGTTGCGTCCCGCCATGAACATGTTCGTTATGTCCTTCGAACAGAAGCAGCGGTACGGTATCGGATAGAATCCGAGCGGATCGAGATGTCCGCACGAGAGGTATTCGCGACCGGGGAACAACCTGCTGTTTTCAGGGTCGGGATAGTGCTGGTCGATATACCACGATGTCGAGGCGCTCGCATCGGGATAGATTACGTTCTGTTTCAAATCCTGTTCGCGCAATACGAACTCGCCGATAAGACGGCGCGACTCGCGTTTTCCGGCGACGTGCGATACCCAGCCGAGGTAACTGTTCGCATATTCATCCTTCTGCGAGAATCGGTTTTTCAGATATGCCCAGTTGGAGTAGGCTACATACATTCCGTAGTCGCGGATACGCTCGGCATCGGCAATCTGGTCGTCCATCATGCCGACCTCCCAGTACCACTGACCGCGGCGCACCTTCTGAACGCTGCGCTCGTCGATAGGCAGACCCCAGTCGATGTCGGGGAACGGACGGGCTTCGCCGGCTTCGAGACAATACCACTGCAACGATGCGCCCATCGTCATGCCGTCCGCCCTGTCGGGAGCGGACTCCTCGCCGTACTCCGATTTCGCCTCGCGACCCATATGCCACTCCGCACCTGCCAGCACGCCGAGCACGGCATCGCCCGTACAGTCGGCGAACAGTTTGCCGGCGACGCGGATACGGTCGTAACTATCCACGTTCACTGCCGTAACGGCGGTTATGGTATGGTCGTCGCTCTTCGCGACCTCGCACACGCGATATCCGGTGAAGAGCGTAATTCGCTTTTCGGCTTCGATGACAGCCATTTTCTTCTCGTCCTCGTATATCTCGGGAGTACGGGCATTACCCTTGGTGGCAGGACCGAACTCGTTGAGCAGATAGCCGAGCGACGGATACATGCCTATATTCAAGCGACCGCCCAGACCTACGCGCACCTCCGAGGAGTTGTTGCCGCCCAGCACGTGGCGGTCCTGAATCAACGCCACTTTCGAGCCGAGACGGGCAGCCGCAACGGCTGCGCACATTCCCGCAACACCGCCGCCCACTACCACGAAATCGAATTTGCCTCGGTATTCGGCTTTCGACGGAAGCCCGAGCAGTTTCTTGCGCAACGCCTTGAAACCCTCGACAGAATTGTCCGGAACCCTGTTGCTTCTGGTGAACAACACAGCATCGCAACGGGCATCGAACCCCTGCAAGTCGTGCAAAGCGACACGATGCCTGCCTTTGGAGAGTTCGACTTTCGCTCCGCGCTGCCAGTGCCACTCCGATTCGCCGTTGCCGAACGTCGTACCCTCGCAGACGCCGTCGATGAGGAGATTGAATACGCCCGGAGTCGGCGCGTCCGACCAGTATTTTGTCCAGTTCCGGGTGCGGACGAATACGTTGTACTCGCCGTCGGACGGTATCTCCATCTCGGTCGAGGCATCATCGACGCGAATGCCCAATCCGTGGGCGAGCAGGTAGGTCGAACCCATAAGGTCGATAAACTGTTGGTCGGCAGTCCAACCGCCTCGCTCGGCAAACATCGAAGCGAGCAATAAAACGGAATTTTCGTTGTTCATATCCAATAAACGTGTTTTTTAATTTCGATGCTTTTCTGCACTGCGCCTTGCAGCCGATCCGCCCTCGGCGAACTGCGGTTCGACGATATGACGACACGGCGGCGCATTGTGCTCTATCATGTCGCGCAGAAGTTCGAACGATTTGACGCCCAGAGTCTCGACCGACTGAACGATATGCGCGACAGTCGGGTTGTAGAGACCGAAGACCTCGTTGTCGTCGAAGCAGACGACAGCCATATCGTCGGGCAGATGCAGTCCGAGAGTGTTCATAGCCTGCAATCCCATGAGCGACAAGGTGTTGGTCGGGAAAATCATGGCTTCGACGCCGCGTCGGCAGGCATCGGCGACAATCTGCGCAACGCTGTCGCCCGCATTGCCGTAGACAGTACGATGAATTCCCGCGAACTGTTCCAGTCCGAGGTCGTGCATCGCTGCGGCATACCCCGCTTCGCGGTCCCCGATGGTCGAAATCGCCATATCGTAACTGACGAGTTCGATACGTCGATAGCCGTTGTCGTAAAGTCGGCGGACGCCCATTCGGCATGCTCCGGCATTGTCGAGCAGCACGCGCGACGCCCCTATGCCCTCGATATCGCGATCGAGCAGGACTACCGGCATTCCGGTTTCGACCGCCTTGCGCACGGACAGTTCGCCGCCGGCGCACGAAGCGATGATAAGTCCGTCCACCCCCTTGTTGGTCAGTACGGACACCATGCGTTCGAGTTTGTCGGCTTTTTCGTCGGTACTCGCGAAAAGCACCGTATAGCCGGATTCGTAGGCGACATTCTCGATATAGCGGACGATGTCTGAAAAGAAGCGGTTGGCGATATCCGACACGATCACTCCGATAGTGCGTGTCTTGCCGCTGCGAAGGCTGCTCGCAGCACTGTTCGGATGATAATCGAGACGTTCGGCGACCTCCAAGATGCGGGCGACGGTATCCTCGCTGACACGGTATGCCTCCTTGCCGTCGGCTCGCCGATTGTTGCGATTCATAACGAAAGAAACCAGCGCAATAGATACGCCCGCCTCACGAGCGACATCCTTTATCGTAACCCTCTTTACCATATTCCGCGCCTTACCGATGATAACGAAGCAAAGATATAAAACGTTTTAGCAACTTGCAAATTTTTTTGCGCGGAAAGGGATGAATGGGCAGGCGGACGGAGCGTGTCAGAAGCGGTCTACAAGACGCTGCATGAATTCGAACATCTTACGGCTCGGTCTGTGATGAGATTTCCAGACGCGGAAACGGTCCATGCCTTCCGGGTTCAGATGATATACGAGTCTGACGCCGTAATATATGCCGCACGTAACGAACAGCGCGGAGGCTGCGACCACATAGAATTGCGCATCGACAGACATTCCTGCACGGGCTGCCGAATAGCAGGCATACACGACGAGCATATTCAGACCGACGATACTCAACGCCGTTCCGATATGCGACACGCCGAGCCAGATGAACAGATGGTGGAGGTGGGTTTTATCGCCGATAAACGGATTCCCGCCTTTCAATATGCGTGCTGTCATGACACGCACGGTATCGAATACCGGAACGGCGAGAACAGCGAAAGCGAACGGAACGACGCCGAGATTGAAATCGGCGAACAACCTGTCGTAAACGGGGTTGCAAACCACTTCCATAACGAATACCGACAGCACGACGCCCATAAGCAGCGTACCGCCGTCGCCGACGAACATCTTGGACGTATTGCCGAACGCATTATGAATCATGAACGGAATCAGCGCGCCTATCGAAGCCATCGCCAGCACGAACAGTTGCAAATCCTCTCCCCGCAGGAAAATCACGGCGAAAATCGCGCATACCGTCATTGAGAATATCGAGAAGAGTCCGTCCACGCCGTCGATAAGATTCAGCGCATTGATGATGCCCACTACGGCGAATACCGTAAGCGGAACGCTCACGGCGGCAGGCAGTGCGCCGACACCCCACAATCCGTGGAAATCGTCGAGCGAAAGTCCGCCTATATATATCAATATAAGTACCGTCGCGATTTGAGCCGCCAGCCTCACGGAAGGCGGAATGTCGAGCATATCGTCCATCGCTCCGACGTACAGCATCAGCAGCATGCCGCCCAGTATGACGAACAGCGACGAGCAATCGACGACGATGCAGGCTCCGACGAGTCCGAGCATTATGCCGAAAAAGACTCCGATGCCCCCGAGTACGGGAACGGGACGGATTTGCAGTTTGCGGGTATTGGGATTGTCCACAAGGTTCTTCATTCGTGCAAAACGCACCAGCGACGGGTGGATGGCTGCCGATGCGACACACGCTATGCAGAACGGAATCGAAGCGATGAGAGAAAGGGTCATTTGTTTTATACGGTTAATTTTGACAAATATATAACAAAGATTCGATATCAGGAAAAATCGGGGGAAGGAATTTTTGCAATATTTATCAAATATCGATAAATATTGTGCGCATCATAGACTGAAAGCACGTATAATGCCTGTAAAATTCGCGACGGCACGAAAACTGTGCAACCTCCCAAACATCCAGCCCGGCAAAACCGGCGGACGAGGAACGAAGTTCCGCTGTGTGAGGATGCAGCCGTCGCGAACTCGTTCGCATGACGGCTGCCGACGAACAAAAAACAGCGAAGATAGAAAATCTTCGCTGTCCGGTTTTGTTGGGCTACCAGGATTCGAACCTGGAATGACAGGACCAGAATCTGTAGTGTTACCGTTACACCATAGCCCAATTG
>CAYRSF010000052.1:0-21897 GCA_964427035.1 uncultured Alistipes sp. | reverse complement strand
ATTGCATGGCAGTTGTACGGCAACGGCGCAACTCCCGAATCGACAGGATTGAAAGGCGACCACCTCGTGGGCGACTACTATGTCGAATTCGACAAGCACTACAAGGCGGAAATCGCGGAACTCGTTGCAGGCGGCATGGAGGAGGACGAAGCCAAGAAGAAAGCCCCTGTCATGCTGCGCGCACAGGAGATGCTGCGCAAATGGGAGGCGAAAGATCCGGAGGTTTACTCGCTGTGGGAGAAGATGAACGGTTGGGTTTACGACGGATTCGACGTAACCTACAAGGCGTTGGGCGTCGATTTCGACAAGGTGTACTACGAATCGCAAACATATCTGCTCGGCAAGTCGCTCGTGCAGGAGGGATTGGACAAGGGCATTTTCTTCCGCAAGGAGGACGGCTCGGTATGGATCGATCTTACGGCGGACGGACTGGACCAGAAACTGCTGCTTCGGGGCGACGGAACGTCGGTATACATGACGCAGGATCTCGGTACGGCATTGAGCCGATTCGAGGAGAACCGTCTCGACGACATGATATACGTCGTGGGCAACGAGCAGAACTATCATTTTCAGGTTCTGAAACTGGTTCTGAAAAAGTTGGGATACGAATGGAGCGACAACATCTACCACCTCTCCTACGGTATGGTCGAACTGCCTAACGGCAAAATGAAATCGCGCGAAGGCACGGTCGTCGATGCCGACGAACTGATTGCAGGAATGATCGACACTGCCCGCACGATGTCCGAGGATCTCGGCAAACTCGACGGCTGTTCGAAAGAGGAGGCGGACGAAATATCGGCAATGGTCGGACTCGGTGCGTTGAAATATTTCATTTTGAAAGTCGATCCGAAAAAGACGATGCTCTTCAATCCGGAGGAGTCCATTGACTTCAACGGCAATACAGGACCGTTCATTCAGTACACCCATGCCCGCATCTGTTCGATTCTGCGCAAAGCGGACGAACAGGGCATCGATTTCGCCGGCTGCACGTCGGCTGACAGTTGTCTGCCGGAGGAGACGGAAATCATCAAGATGCTTTGCGAATATCCTAACATAATCGCTGCGGCAGGCGAGAATTTTGCACCGTCGGTTGTAGCGAACTACACCTACGAGTTGTGCAAGTCGTTCAACGGCTACTACCACGACCACTCGATTCTTCACGAGGAGTGCGAGGCGGTCATGCGTATGCGTTTGCAACTCGCCAAACAGGTTGCAGGCGTAATCGCATCGTCGATGCGGCTGTTGGGGATAGATGTTCCGCAACGAATGTAATATTTCGCAGACATGGCAGGATCGAATTTCGTAGACTACGTAAAAATATTCGCCCGCTCCGGGCACGGAGGTGCGGGGTCGGCTCATTTCCGCCGTGAAAAGTTCGTCGCATTCGGCGGACCCGACGGAGGCGACGGAGGTCGGGGCGGCAGCATCATTCTGCAAGGCGACAGCCAGTACTGGACGCTTATTCATCTGAAATACCAGCGGCACCAGTTCGCCGAGGACGGCGAATGCGGTTCGGGCGCACGGTCGTCGGGCAAGGACGCCAAGGATATCGTAATTCCCGTACCGCTCGGCACTGTCGCCAAGAATGCCGAAACGGGCGAGGTCGTAGGCGAAGTAACCGAAAACGGGGAACGGCTCGTACTGCTAAAAGGAGGTCGTGGCGGTCTCGGAAACTGGCATTTCAAATCGGCGACCAACCAGACGCCGCGTTACGCACAGCCCGGGGAGGAGGGCGCGGAGGGCGCATTCATCCTCGAATTGAAGGTATTGGCGGACGTCGGACTGGTCGGATTTCCGAATGCGGGCAAAAGCACTCTGCTGTCGGTCGTATCGTCAGCCAAGCCGAAGATAGCCGATTATGCCTTCACGACTCTCGAACCGAATCTGGGAATCGTCGAGGTGCGGGACCGCAAATCATTCGTCATGGCGGACATTCCGGGAATCATCGAAGGAGCGCACGAGGGCAAGGGTCTCGGCACACGATTTCTGCGTCATATCGAGCGCAATTCGATACTGCTGTTCATGATTCCGGCTGACAGCGACGACATCCGCCGCGATTACGGGATTCTGCTCGGCGAACTGACTCAGTACAACCCCGAACTGCTTGACAAACAGCGGCTGTTGGCAATCACCAAGTGCGACATGCTCGACGGCGACCTTATCAATCAAATGCGCAGCCACTTGCCGGACGGGGTTAAATCGATATTCATTTCGTCGGTTTCGGGGCTGAACATAGCACAACTCAAAGACATGTTATGGGCGGCATTGCACGAGTAATGCGATGCGATATGCGAAATACATATCCATTCTGACCGGAACCCTGTCGTGCATATTCGCTTTCGGGCAGGATTTGCACGATTATCGTTATTACAAACTGTTCGAGAATCCGGAGGAGACTGCTGCCGGGGAGAAGGCGGATTCGATAGTGTCGATTCCGAAATCTTCACGCAGATACGACGTACGGCTGTTCGACTACAATTTCTCTTTCGTGAGAACTGCCCGTCGCGGTGCGACATTCGGCGAGCGCAAAATCACGTTGAACGGAATCGAAATCGAAGGTCTGTCGCATACGGAGGCTGTTCGACTGCAACTGACCTGCGACCGCTGCGCAGGGATAATACCGAAGGGTCGCTTCGCAGGAAACGCTTTCGGGAATATCGCATACCGCAGCGATACGACCGTGCAGCGCAGAACATCTGTCGCCATCAACCTCTCGTCGCGCAACTATACGGCAGGCATCAACGCTGCGACAAGCCACAATCTCGGTCGCAACTGGACGATGGCAGCCGACATTTCGGCACGCACGGGTCGGGATGCGCATGTCGGCAGCGTCTTCACGAACGAAATAACGCTCAACACGTCGTTCGTAAAACGGTTCGGCGATTCGCATCTGCTGTCATTCGCACTGTTCGTATCGCCAGCCGAACGCGGCACCCGCCAATCCTCGACTGCGGAGGCGTTCGCATTGCGCCGCAACAATCTCTATTCGCCGTCATGGGGTTATCGCAACGGCAAAATATGCAATTCGCACGTTCGACGCGAATTCGTTCCGACATTCACGGTATCGTACGGCGGCAAGGTGTCGGACAAAACACATATCGAAATTTCGGCAGGCTCGACACTCGGGAAACGGCGTTACGGCACGCTCGAATGGTTCGATGCACAGACGCCGATGCCAGACAACTATCGCTGCATGCCGAGTTACTTTACCGACACAGACATAGCCGATGCCGTCGCAGAGGTTTGGCGAAACGGCGACACCCGCTACACGCAGATAGATTTCGACGAACTTATCGCACGCAACCGGCTGAACGGCGGTGAATCGATATATGCCATAGCCGACCGGGTGGAGCGTATCGCACGGATGCAACTGCGGGCGACGGCTGCCACCGCTGTCGGAAAACGGACTGAAATAGTCTGCGGCATCGACGCTTCGATAGACGGCAGACGGCGTTACAAGCAGTTTCGCGACATGCTCGGCGGAGAGTACATAACAGATATCGACCACTACCTGATAGACGACGATACCTACGGCAATTCATTGCAGAACGACATGCTCACTCCCAATCGTCGTGTCGGCGAGGGAGACCGTTACGGCTATGACTACGCTCTTGTCAGAGGTTCGCTGGCGGCAACGGCGGCGATAAGTTACAAGACCGGGCGACTGAATCTGAATGCGGCGGTCGAGGCGGGATATTGCGCCGTACACCGGCGCGGCCATTGTCGCAAGGAGTTGTTCGCCGACAACTCTCTCGGCAAGTCGCAGCGCATCGAACTGTCGCCGTATGCCGTGCGTATCGCAGCAGGTTACGACTTTACCGAACGTCATGTATTGGGATTCGCAGCCATTGCGCATGGCGACGCTCCCGAAGCGGACGACATGTTTTTGCAAGCGGACTACAACAACCGCATAATCGACAAACCCGTATTGCGGAATACATACGCCGCAGAATTGAGTTACCGTTACGCATCATCCGCATTCGGCGTGCAGGCGACGATTTTCGCTTCGCTGTCGAGAAACGGCACGCAGGTAGAACACCTTTACGACGATACGTCGGGCGAATACGGCGACATGGTCGTAACCGGAATCGACATGCTGCGTTACGGAGCGGAAGTCGAAGCGAACATCCGAATTGCCAATCATCTGCGCATTTCGCTCGCCGCATCCTGCGGACGCTACAAATACGCAGGCAATCCGAAGATAACGATGTATGCCGACAACGACAACCGCATAATTTGCAAGGAGGTCGATAGTTACGTCGGCGACTGCACTATCGGCGGCGCACCTCAAATTCTCGCGGCAGCCGAAATATCCTATTTCAACCGAGGCTGGGGTGTGAACATGGGTGCGAATTATGCCGGAATGCGCTATGTCGCACCGTCGTACCTGCGACGCACCGAACGTGTGGCGTATATGGCAGATTCGCCTGAACTGTTCCGCGAGTTCGTCAGTCAGGAGAGATTGCGCGATGCCGTAACGGTCGATGCCTCGTTATCGAAAACATTTTATCTGAACCGTTTCGACAAACGGATATATACGCATCCGACCAATCCGCGGTTCATCGACCGTTATCCGCGTTCACGAATCACGCTGTTTCTGTCGGTTCGCAATCTTCTCGGCAACAACAATATCGTTTACGGCGGATACGAATCGTCGCGGCTTCACAAGCGGTGGATAGCCGACGGCTACACCTTCCGTCCGCAGGCGACACGCTATCTGTACGCATATCCGAGGACATATTACTTCTCGATAAGATTCACTTTCTAAACGAAAAAAGCGTCCGGATTACGGACGCCCTTGGAAAAACCTACTCCCACTCGATGGTTGCAGGCGGTTTCGAGGAGATATCGTACACTACGCGATTAACCCCCCGCACCTTGTTTATGATGTCGTTCGACACGTCAGCCAAAAATTCGTAAGGCAGATGAACCCAGTCGGCAGTCATGCCGTCCACCGACGAAACTGCCCGCAGTGCGACGCAACTCTCGTAGGTGCGTTCGTCGCCCATCACGCCCACGCTTTTGACCGGAAGCAGGATTGCGCCTGCCTGCCATACATTGTCATACAGTCCCTCGCGGCGCAGAGAGTCGATGAAAATCTTGTCCACCTCCTGCAAAATCGCGACACGATCATTGGTTACCTCCCCGAGTACACGGATAGCCAACCCCGGACCCGGAAACGGATGCCGCCCGAGAATGCGCCCGTCGATTTCGAGCGCACGACCCACCCGGCGCACCTCGTCCTTGAACAGCAGCCGCAACGGTTCGACGACTTTCAGATTCATCTTCTCCGGCAGACCGCCTACGTTGTGGTGCGACTTGATGGTGCACGACGGACCGTTCACCGATACGGATTCTATCACGTCGGGATATATCGTGCCCTGAGCCAGCCACTTGACATTCTCGATGCGCTGTGCTTCGTCGTTGAATACCTCAACGAAATCGCGACCTATGATTTTGCGTTTTTTCTCCGGTTCGACGACACCGCGCAGGTCGTCGAAAAATTTCTTGTGAGCCTTAACCCCCCGGACGTTAAGCCCCATACCCTTATACGACTCCATCACGTCGTCGAACTCGTCCTTGCGAAGCAGTCCCGAATCGACGAATATGCAGTAGAGATTTTCGCCTATCGCCTTATGCAGCAGCACAGCCGCTACCGATGAATCGACACCGCCCGAGAGCCCGAGCACTACCCTGTCGCCGCCCAATTGTTCACGCAACGCCTTGACGGTGGATTCGACGAAACTCTCCGACGTCCACTCCTGACGGCAGCCGCATATGCCGACGACGAAGTTGTGCAGCAACTGCATTCCGTCGGTCGAATGGTAAACCTCCGGATGAAACTGGATAGCCCACGTCCGTTCGCCCTCGATACGATAGGCGGCATTCGCAACGTCCGCGGTACTTGCGATGGTTCGGTATCCCTCCGGCAGAGCGACGATGGTATCGCCATGCGACATCCACACCTGCGTCGGCGACGGAAGACCGTGCATCAGCGCATCTTCGCTGTCGGCAACCGTCAGCATCGCGCGTCCGTACTCGCGGCTCGGTGCGGGTGCGACGTCGCCGCCGTAAGCATAAGCCAGATACTGCGCGCCGTAACATACGCCGAGCAGCGGCAGTACGCCCTTTATGCCCGAAAGGTTCGGTTCGGGCGCGTTATCGTCGCGAACAGACGACGGACTGCCCGAAAGAATCACGCCGCGGATGCTCTCGTCGAGCACCGGGATTCTGTTGTAGGGATGTATCTCGCAATATACGTTCATCTCGCGCACTCGCCGTGCGATGAGTTGCGTATATTGCGAACCGAAATCGAGTATCAGTATTTTTTCCTGCATGGCGCTACTCTCCTCTCGTATAGTTCGGCGTTTCGCTCGTAATCGTAATATCGTGCGGATGATTCTCGATAACGCCGTTGCCGGTTACGCGAATGAATTTCGCTTTTTTCAACATTGCGATGTCGCGCGCTCCGCAGTATCCCATACCCGCTTTCAATCCGCCGACGAGTTGGTAAACAGTTTCGCTCAAAGTGCCTTTGAACGGTACGCGGCCGACGATGCCCTCGGGTACGAGTTTGTTGGTATTGACCTCGCCGTCCTGAAAATAGCGGTCTTTCGAGCCCGCTTTCATGGCATCGATGGAGCCCATACCGCGATATGCCTTGAACTTCCTGCCGTTATAGATGATTGTTTCGCCCGGGGACTCCTCGGTTCCGGCGAACATCGAACCGCACATCACGCAGTCGCCTCCGGCAGCCAAAGCCTTGACGATATCGCCCGAATAGCGCAGACCTCCGTCGGCGATGACCGCCACCCCGCTGCCGCGAACGGCACTCGATGCATCGAAAATCGCGGTCAGTTGCGGAACGCCTACCCCGGCGATGATGCGCGTCGTACAAATCGAACCGGGACCTATGCCGACCTTTATGCCGTCCACGCCGTTTTCGACCAAATAACGGGCAGCCTCGGCGGTCGCGATATTCCCTACGACGACATCGAGATTCGGATATGCAGCCTTAATCTGTTTCAGCAGCGACACCACGCCTTTCGTATGCCCGTGGGCGGAATCGAGCACCACGGCATCGACACTCTCGGCGACGAGAGCGGCGACACGCTGCATGGCATCGGCCGTAATGCCGATACCGGCAGCGACACGCAGACGACCCTTTGAATCCTTGCATGCGTTCGGATGATCCTGCACCTTGGTAATATCCTTATAGGTAATCAACCCGACCAGATGTCCTTCGGCATCCACGACCGGCAGTTTCTCAATCTTGTTGCGCTGCAATACATCGGCAACATCCTCACGACCCGGATCGTTGATAGTAACCAGATTCTCGGAGGTCATGACCTCCGAGATGCGGCGGGTCATATCCTTCTGGAAGCGCAGGTCGCGGTTGGTTACGATACCTACGAGCATCATGCCGTCGTCCACGACCGGGATGCCTCCGATTTTGTTCTCTTTCATCAGCCCGAGGGCGTCGCCCACAGTACGCTCTTTGGTAATGGTGATGGGGTCGTAAATCATACCGTTCTCGGCTCGCTTCACCCTGCGCACCTGAGCAGCCTGCTCGGTTATGGACATGTTCTTGTGGATAACGCCTATACCTCCTTCACGAGCGATTGCGATTGCCATCGGGGCCTCGGTTACGGTATCCATAGCGGCCGAAACGATAGGAATGTTCAGACTGATGTTGCGCGAAAATTTGCTTTTCACGTTCACTTCGCGCGGCAATACCTCGGAATAAGCGGGTACGAGCAGCACATCGTCGAAAGTCAGTCCCTCCTGTTGCACTCTTTGATCAATAAACGACATCGGTTTTCTATTTTATAATGTTTGACTTTATCATCCCCGTATAACCGAAAGGAGTGGGGCACCTTAGCACCTCACTCCTCACGTTTCGTCAGTATTGCTCCCGCTCGTTCGGGAAATCGCCGGATTTGACATCCTCGACATATCGCGACACCGCATCGGTCATTATTTCATGCAAATCGGCATATCTTCGCAAAAACCTCGGCGAAAAGCCCTTGTTTATCCCCAACATGTCGTGGATGACCAGAACCTGCCCGTCCGTTCCCGGACCTGCGCCGATACCGATCGTCGGTATGCTCAATTCGGATGACACCTTTGCTGCCAAAGCCGCCGGAATCTTCTCCAAAACCACGGAGAAACAGCCCGCATCTTCGAGCAGGTGCGCATCACGTACAAGACGCTCCGCCTCGGCCTCCTCCTTTGCCCGAACCGTAAAAGTTCCGAATTTGTGTATCGACTGCGGAGTAAGTCCCAGATGCCCCATAACCGGAATACCCGCCGAAAGGATGCGTTTCACCGATTCGAGAATCTCCTCGCCGCCCTCGATTTTGACGGCATCGGCTTCCGTCTCCTTCATTATGCGTACGGCCGAATCGAGCGCAGCCTTTGAATCGCCCTGATAAGTTCCGAAAGGCATATCGACAACCACGAGCGCGCGTTTCACGGCTCGCGTAACCGAACGCGCATGATAAATCATCTGATCGAGCGTGATAGGCAGCGTCGTTTCATAACCGTCCATGACGTTGGCAGCCGAATCGCCTACCAATATCGCGTCTATACCCGCCGCATCCACTATGCCCGCCATCGAGTAATCGTAAGAGGTGAGCATGGATATTTTCTCGCCGCGATTCTTCATCTCTTTGAATCGCAGAGTCGTAACGGCTCTTGTAGTACTTTCTACCGACATTTTCTGTTGATTTTGGAATAAATTGCTGTACAAAGGTACAACAAAAATCGATACCGGCGACAAGTTCGTATCGAATTTATCGCTACATTTGTCGAGTATTGAATCTGCCCGCCGGCAAATGCAGGTCGCTGAATGCGCATTATCAGGCGGACGACGAACAGAGAACAAACTTAAATATCGAATATCATGTTCATAATCGACAATTACGCCCTTGCCGTCGTGTTCTGCTTCATCACGATGCTGTGCTGGGGCTCGTGGGGCAACACCCAGAAACTCGCCGGCAAAACGTGGCGTTACGAACTTTTCTATTGGGACTATGTCGTCGGCATGGTGCTGTTCGCGCTCATTCTCGGATTTACCATGGGCAGTATCGGCGACGAAGGTCGTCCGTTCGTTAAGGATTTGGTGCAGGCAGACCGTAAAAGTCTGCTGTGGATCATTGTCGGCGGAGTAATCTTCAACGCATCGAACATCATGCTTTCGGCATCGGTTTCGCTCGCCGGAATGGCGGTAGCCTTTCCGCTCGGATGCGGGCTCGCACTCGTTTTCGGCGTAATCAACAACTATCTCGAACAGTCGAAAGGCGATCCGGTTCTGCTCGGGTTGGGCGTGCTGCTGGTTTGCACGGCTATCGTCTGCAACGGACTTGCGGCAGGTCGCGTGAAGAAAAGCGAAAGCGGCGGAGAGAACCGCAAGGGAATAATCCTCGCCGTTATTGCGGGAGTATTGATGTCCACATTCTACCGTTTCGTGGTAAAGGGAATGGACATCGACAATTTCGAACACCCGGCTGCCGGAATGCTCACGCCTTATTCGGCGATATTCGTATTCTCGACCGGCATACTGTTCTCCAATTTCGTATTCAACACCTTCGTAATGAAACGTCCGTTCGTCGGAGCGCCGGTAAGTTACGATGAATATTTCAAAGGCTCGGTATCGACGCACTTCGTCGGAATGCTGGGCGGTATGATATGGTGTCTGGGTACGGCGTTCAGTTACATCGCCGCAGGAAAGGCCGGTGCGGCGGTATCGTATGCACTCGGACAGGGCGCACCGATGATAGCGGCGATTTGGGGCGTATTCATCTGGAAAGAGTTCAAGGGTGCGGATTCCAAAACGAATCTGCTGCTCGCATCGATGTTCGCGCTCTTCATTGCAGGACTGGCAGTAATAGTTGCCGCTGGCAACTGACGCTGCCGCTTTTCGGGCTGCGCAATCCGGAATAAAAGAGAGAAGAAAAAATTACGGAATAATTAGACGACGCATAAAAATGATTAAATTTGCATTCATTTGTAACCCTAAATGAGGAGAGAGAATAAAAAGGATGCGAACGACATGAGTTTCTTCGAACACCTCGAAGAGTTGCGACCGCGCATCGTGAGATCGGTATTCGCCGTGGTACTGCTGATGATTGCGGCATTCATCGCAAAGGATGCGATAATGGCGATAGTCATGGGTCCGAAATCGCCCGATTTCCCTACCAACGCCGCAATGGGAATGCTCGCCGATGCGACCGGTTCGGACGCATTGCGCATAAACAGCGGCGATCTCACTCTTATAAACACCGCTATCGCCGGGCAACTGAACATGCACATCATGGTTTCGTTCTATGCAGCACTCATACTGGCACTGCCATACGCGCTGTTCGAATTGTGGGGCTTCATCAAACCTGCGCTCGACGATAACGAGTCGAAAAACGGTCGGATATTCTTCATCAACGTAACTCTCTGCATGCTTGCGGGAATATTTTTCGGATATTTCATACTCGCGCCTCTGTCCGTGAACTTTCTCAGCGGATACACCGTCAGCGGCGACATTCGCAATCTTATCGACGTAGGCTCGTACATTTCGCTCGTGATGAACCTGTCGCTCGTCTGCGCTCTCGTATTCGAACTGCCGGTACTCGTCTATTTCCTTTCACGGCTCGGCATACTGACGGCATCGTTCATGCGCAAATACCGCCGTCATGCAATAATTGTTCTCGCCGTCGGGGCAGCGGTCATCACTCCGCCCGACATCATCAGCATGACACTCGTAATCATCCCGATGTACCTGCTGTACGAATTGAGCATATGCATTGCCGCCCGTAACGAAAAGCGTATCGCCGCATAAACATTCGCATTCGGTGGCACTCCCCAGCCCGGAAAAGTCAAAATAAATTTTGTTTTGCCCGCACTTATTCGTATATTTGCAGCCGATAAGATTTCAGGGCAGGGTGCAATTCCCTACCGGCGGTGATAGTCCGCGACTCCCGAAAGGGACTGAATCGGTGGAATTCCGATACCGACGGTCAAAGTCCGGATGGAAGAAATCGTATATCGCATCGTCGGTGCGTACATGTATTGAGAGGTACATACCGTGCGTATAACGGATATATGAAGTCCTGATGTCAGACATCGGGACTTTTTTATGTTTTATACGCCATATGAAGAAATGTTTCTCAACCCTTTTCGCCACGATCGCGCTATCGGCAATCGCATTCGCCCAAACGACCACTTCGGCAATATCGGGCAAAATCACGACGACCGGCGGGATGCCTCTCGCGGGAGCGACCGTCATAGCCACCCATACGCCGTCATCCACCCAATACGGCACGGCATCGGATGCCGGCGGCGCATACCGGCTTAATGGGATGAGGGTCGGCGGTCCGTACACCGTCGAAATATCGTATGTAGGATGTACGACCGTGAATTATGACGGCATCCGACTGGAACTCGGCGAAACGAAAGAAATCGACGCATCGCTGAACGACAGCCGGGACATCGAAACCGTCGTCGTGAAGACGTATCGATACGACACTTTCCGCAACGGAACGGCAAGCAACTTCGGCAATTCGGTCATCGAAAAGATGCCGACAATATCGCGCTCGATATACGACATCGCCCGACTGACACCCGAAGCGATGGTATCGAAAGACGGCGGAATCTCGATAGCAGGAACCAACAGCCGCTACAACACGTTTCAGATAGACGGCATAGTCAGCAACGACATCTACGGTTTGACATCGTCGGGAACAAATGGCGGACTTGCCGACGCCAATCCGATTCCTCTCGATGCGATAGACGAGATACAGGTCGTCGTCGCTCCGTTCGACGTTCGCCAAAGCGGATTCACCGGCGGCGGAATAAATGCCGTAACCAAGTCGGGTACGAATTCGTTCAGCGGCACTGCCTATACATATTATAACAATCAGGATTTTTACGGTCGAAATACCG
Source organism: uncultured Alistipes sp. (assembly GCA_964427035.1). GTDB lineage: Bacteria > Bacteroidota > Bacteroidia > Bacteroidales > Rikenellaceae > Alistipes. Next base: position 9,963 of record CAYRSF010000052.1, on the reverse strand, counting down.
ACAGCGGCACAAAACTGCCGAAGCAATCGACGCAGATTTACGGCATATCGCTCGGCGGACCGATTGTCAGGAACAAACTCTTCTTCTTCGTGAACGGAGAGTTCGACTACAATTCGTCGCCGTCGTCGTTCTATGCCGGGTATTCGCCGCTTTCGATAACGGCGGAGGACGCACAGAAAATAGCAGACCGCTACATGGCTCTTACGGGATACGACGGCGGCGGATACGGGCATCGCAATGTCGTGAAAAAGTCCGGGTCGCTCGTAGCCCGTTTGGACTGGAATATCGACGACCGCCACAATCTGACTTTGAGATACAACTACCTCGATGCCTCGATGGACAACTATGCCAACAGTGCGGCTTCGTTCAGTTTCAACGGTTCGGCCTACGCGCTCTCCAATCGGACGCACTCGCTGGTCGGAGAACTAAACTCCCGCATATCGCAATCGGTATTCAACGAATTCAGAATCGGTTACAACCGCATCATCGACGGCGGAGAGTCGGAACGTCTGCTGCCATACGTGCAGATAAACAAACTGTCGGACACCGACAACAGCGGCAGGAACAACAATATCAAAGTGATGATCGGGACGAACCCCTACAACGGGATGAATCACCTCGAACAGAATTCGGTTTCGATATCCGACAACGTTTCGATATATTCGGGCAACCATGCGATAACCGTCGGCACGCACAACGAAATCTTCACGAACGATGTAACATACGTCGCCAACGCATTCGGAACGTACACCTACAATACGCTGCAAGACTTTTTGGACGACAATGCGTCGTCGTACATGCGCAACTACCCTATCGGCAATCCGGCGATACGCACGTCATCCGCCCAATTCGGATTGTACGTTCAGGACGAATGGTCGGCATCGCGCAATTTCACGCTGACATACGGCATACGGGCGGATATTCCGGTGATATTCGACACTCCGAACGAAAATCCGGCATTCAACGCAAGCGAAATAGCGCAGAAGTACGGCATCCGAACCGACAGCAAACCGAAAGTCCGAATTATGTTATCGCCGCGCATAGGGTTCCGCTGGAAAGCGGTCGAAAGAGATGAATATACGGCGGTATTCCGCGGCGGAGCAGGAATTTTCACGGGCAAAGTTCCGTTCGTATGGATTAAAAACTGCTTCTCCAACACCGGAACGACCCAGCGCGGATACGCGCTCTACAACGCCGACACGCCGGCATTCGGAGAGGAACCGGACGGAGAAACGGTATCCAACCCCGCAATACACCTCGCAAGCCCCGAATTCAAGTATCCGCAGACATTCAGAGCGAATCTGGCATTCGAACAAAGTCTGCGCAACGGATGGAGGTTCGCTATCGACGGCATATTCTCGAAAACGTTCAACAACATGCTTATCGAGAACCTCGTGGCGCAGGACAAAGGGAACAGGCTCTATGCCGTATCGGCGGAAATGTCGAATCATGACAACACGACCGTATTTTACGACTCGTCAGCCAAATCGCAATTTTCGTCCATCTATTATCTGAAAAACACCGACAAGGGCTATTCCTACTCCGTTTCGGCTTCTGTTTTCAAACATTTCGGCTTCGGCATGGACATATCCGCAGCCTACACTTTCGGACATTCTTACACCGTTATGGACGGAATATCGGCACAGGCACCGTCCAACTGGGGAAAATGCTACGCCGCAGAATCGAACACCGAGGGGCTGAGTTACTCGCTGTTCGATACGCCGCACAAGGTAACGGCGTCCGTTTCGTACTCCAAACGATACGCACGTTATTTCGGTTCGACCGTCTCGCTCATCTACCAAGCCTATTCCGGAATGCGCTACTCGCTGACCTACTATCAGAACGGCATCGACGCGAACGGCGACTCCTGCCGCGGAAACATGCTTATGTACATACCGGCGAAATCGGAACTCGCAGCCATGAATTTCGAAAGCGACGAACAGCGCGACTGTTTCGACGCATTCATCGAGGGCGACCGCTATCTGCGCAATCACCGCGGACGATACTCGGAGCGCAATGCCATGCAGACTCCGTTCGAGCATCATCTCGATCTCCATTTCGCGCAGGACTTCTATTTCGGAGCGGCTACGGGGCGCAAACTCCAACTGACGCTCGACATTCTTAACTTCGGCAATCTGCTTTGCAAGAACTGGGGGACATCGTACTACCAGCCCAACTGGAAAGCGTCGCCGGTAGAGATCTATGCACTCGACGATGACGGCACGGGCAACAAAACGCCGCAATACCGCTATCGCGGTGCGACGATTTCGAAAGACGACCTGCTTTCGCGCTGGCACATACAGATCGGCGCAAGGATTGCGTTCTAACCGGCGGAAGCCGGCTTTCAGGCGACCTTTTCGTTTTTATTCCTGCATTCTTGCGACTATGCGAATTTTGAATTAACTTCGCAGTTATGGAGGACAGGCTGCACGACATACTGAAAAAATATTGGGGGTACGACGATTTCCGACCGATGCAGCGCGAAATCATCGAATCGGTCATGTCGGGTCGCGACACGCTCGCCCTTATGCCTACGGGCGGCGGAAAATCGATAACATACCAACTGCCGACGCTCGCCGGCGACGGATTGTGCATCGTCGTTACTCCGCTTATCGCCCTGATGAAGGATCAGGTAGAGAGGTTGCGGCATCGCGGCATTCAGGCGGTGGCCGTACATTCGGGCATCGCTGCCCGGCAAATAGACATCGCTCTCGACAACTGCGTGTACGGCGACGTGAAATTTCTGTATCTCGCTCCGGAGCGTCTCGCTTCGGAAACGTTCCGGCTGCGTGTCCAGAGAATGAACGTCTCCCTGCTGGCGGTAGACGAAGCGCACTGCATTTCGCAATGGGGATACGATTTCCGACCGTCGTACCTGCGAATCGCCGAACTGCGGCGGCTTATTCCCGACACGCCGATTCTGGCACTGACGGCTTCCGCCACGCCGATGGTCGCCGACGACATCATGCATCATCTCCGGTTCGCCGAGCCCAACATCATGCGCAGTTCGTTTTCGCGACCCAATCTTTCGTATGCCGTACGGCACGTGGACGACAAGAACGGGCAATTGATGCGAATAATAAACAATGTGGACGGGTCGGGGATAATATATGTCCGATTGCGCGAAGCCGCTGAAAAAGTCGCAGCATACTTGCAGGACAACGGAGTTTCGGCAAGTTGCTACCACGGCGGACTGCCCCATGCCGAACGCTCGATGAGGCAGGACGAATGGACATCGGGCAAAGTCCGGATAATGGTAGCGACCAACGCATTCGGAATGGGCATCGACAAGGCGGACGTAAGATTCGTCGTTCACTACTCCATGTGCGACTCGCTCGAAAGTTACTATCAGGAGGCGGGACGGGCAGGACGCGACGGCAAACGCAGTTACGCAGTGCTTCTGGTCGCACCCGACGACGATTCGCGAATCCGCAAACGTTTCGAACAGGAGTTTCCGAAACTCGAAATCGTAAAATCGATATACGAGCGCATATGCTCCTATCTGCAAATCGCGGTCGGCGACGGCTATCAGGCATCGTTCGTATTCAACATCCACGATTTCTGCGCTCGCGAACATCTCTACGGCGGCACCGTTACGAGCGCGCTCAAACTGTTGCAGCAAAACGGTTATCTGACGCTTACCGAAGAGAGCGAAAATCCGGCAAGACTGATGTTCTGCATCGGTCGCGACGACCTCTACAAAATACGTATCGAACGAAAAAGTTTCGACACGATATTGCGCACGATACTGCGGCTTTACGACGGCATATTCACAGAGTTCAGAGCGATAGACGAGTTGCAAATCGCCTCCGCGAGCGGGCGCACCCGGCAAGAGGTTCACGATTTGTTGAGGACATTGTGGCGAATGCACGTGATACGCTACATTCCGGCGAACACCTCGCCGATGATATTCTTCGACGAGGAGCGTCTGCCGCTCGAAAACATCTACATAGCACCCGAAACATACTCCCGCCGCAAAGAGTTGATGACCGAACGGTTCGAGAACATGCTCCATTATGCGAACAATGAAAGCGAATGCCGCAGCAGGATACTCGAACGCTACTTCGGCGACGAAAATTCATCTCCGTGCGGCGTGTGCGACATTTGCCTGAAACGCAAACGGGGCAAAACACCGGCGGCAAAAATCGACGAATCGTGCATATTGTCCGAAATCGATGCCGGCACGGTAACCGTCAAAGGGCTGGTAGACCGGTTCCGCTGCGAATCCGAAACGGTTATCGCCATAATCAGGCGATTGTTGAGCGACGGCAAAATCGCAATCGACGACGGCGGTCGATTCTCCCGCCGATAAAAAAGATGCATTTTGCCCGACACCCTGTCGAGGAACCGGACAGATGCCGTAAAATCGCCCGAAAAGCGGCAAAAATCGCAAAATACGGCACCGGCAGGCAAAAGGTCGCTCGAAAAACGCGGTCAAAGTTGCTTATTCGGAAAATAAGCGTTAAATTTGCGCGTGTATGAATAGCGGAACCGCATGCGTAACAAAATTTTCATATCGATATTGCTGCTCGTCGCAACGGCATCCGGCATTCGGGCGCAGGAGCGTTCGGAGTACGACGCCCTCATAGCGAGTGCACAGCAACATCTGCGCAACGACCGCAACGAAGCCGCGCTCGCCGACTACATAAAGGCGTTCCGGATTTCGGAGCAGCCGGCGTATCACCTTTACAATGCCGCCTGCGCCGCCGCCAAATCGTATCACGTCAAGCAAGCCTACCGACTGTTGTTCCGCCGGCTCGAAATCGACAAGGAGTGGTATTCGGAAAATATCGCGAACGACAAAAATTTGGAGATGCTGCATTACGACAAACAGTGGAACGTATTGCTGGATTCGTTGAAAATGCGCACCGAGAAATACGAGAGCCGTTTCGACCGCGAGTTGCGCGGCACGCTCAAAAAGATATTGAGCGACGATCAGGATGTCCGTCTCGAATACGTATCGGCACAGATAATGCGTGCGCCGGAGGAGAAAATTGCAGAATTGTCCGAACGCATGACACGCATCGACAGCATCAACCGGGCGAAAATCGCCGAAATGTTCGACAAATACGGCTGGTTGGGCAGCGACAGGGTCGGCGATGCGGCACCGGTGCAATTCTATGTATTGCAGCATGCACCTGTCAAAATGCAGATAAAGTACAAATCGAAGGTGCAGAAAGGCGTCAAATGCGGAGACATTCTCCCGTCGCAGTATGCCGCGTTCGAAGACCAAATAGCGATTATGTCGAAAAAGAAGCAGACATACGGCACACAGATTCTCTACGACGACGAGGGCAAACCCTACATTGCGGAGTGCGCGAACCCCAAAAAGGTGGACGAACTGCGCAAAAAGGTCGGATTGCCGCCGATGGACGAATATCTCGAACGCTGGGGGCTGGAATGGAAATACTGAAATCGAAAAAAAAGGAAACGAAACATAGACTTAAACTTATAGGTAAATAATTTATGCTTACTGAAGAAGAAAAAAATGCAGGTTTGTCCGGTCGTATCGAACAGGTCAATATCGAAGAGCAGATGAAAACCGCCTACATCGACTACTCGATGTCGGTCATCGTTTCGCGAGCATTGCCCGATGTAAGAGACGGACTGAAACCTGTACACCGCCGAATCCTTTACGATATGAGTGCGGAACTCAACCTGTACTCCGACAAACCGACCCGTAAATCGGCGCGTATCGTCGGCGACGTGCTCGGTAAATTCCACCCGCACGGAGACAGTTCGGTATACGACGCCATGTGCCGACTGGCACAGGACTGGTCGATGCGATATCCGCTGGTCGAGGGACAGGGCAACTTCGGCTCGATGGACGGCGACTCGCCTGCCGCCATGCGTTACACCGAAGCCCGAATGCAGAAAATAACCGACGAAGTGATGGCGGACATCGACAAGGAGACTATCGACTGGACGCTGAACTTCGACGACACGATTCCGGAACCGACCGTACTTCCGACAAAAATTCCGCTGCTTCTCGTGAACGGTGCGAGCGGTATCGCAGTCGGCATGGCGACCAACATGGCTCCGCACAACCTCGGCGAGGTTATCGATGCATGTTGCGCATACATCGACAATCCGGAGTGCGCATGCGAGGACCTGCTCCGCTTCGTCAAAGGTCCCGATTTCCCGACCGGCGGCATAATTTACGGCTACGAAGGAGTCAGAGAGGCTCTGCTCACCGGTCGCGGACGCGTCATCATGCGGGCGAAGACCGAAATCGAAACCACTCCTGCGGGACGCGAACTGATCGTCATCACCGAAATACCTTACATGGTAAACAAGGCTGAAATGATCAAGCGAATCGCAGAACTCGTTACCGAAAAGAAAATCGAGGGCATCTCGAACGTAAACGACGAATCCGACCGCGAGGGAATCCGCGTTGTAGTTCACTTGAAGCAGGATGCCGTCGCCAGCGTCGTACTCAATACGCTGTTCAAACTCACGCCGATGCAGTCGTCGTTCGCGGTGAACAACATCGCGCTCGTAAACGGTCGTCCGGTAATGCTCAATCTGAAAGACCTGATAAGGCATTTCGTCGATCATCGCCACGATGTCGTCGTCCGTCGCACGCGCTACGATTTACGCAAGGCTGAGGAGCGTCTGCATATAGTGCTCGGACTGCTCGTCGCGCAGGACAACATCGACGAGGTGATTCACATCATCCGCTCGTCGAAGAGCGTGGACGAAGCCAAAAGCCGTTTGAGCATGCAGTTCGGATTGAGCGACTTGCAGACCGCGGCTATCGTCGAAATGAGGCTGCGTGCACTGACGGGTCTCGAACACGGCAAACTCACTGCCGAGCGCGACGAATTGCAGAAGAATATCGACTATTTCAAGGATGTTCTTGCCAGCGAGGCATTGCAGATGAAAATCGTCAAGGACGAACTTATCGAGATTCGCGAGAAATACGCCGACGAACGCCGTTCGGAAATCATCTACGCTTCGGAGGAGTTCAATCCGGAGGATTTCTATGCGGACGACGACATGGTAATCACCATATCCCATCTCGGATACATCAAGAGGACATCCCTCGCCGAATACCGCACGCAGAATCGCGGCGGAGTCGGCGTCAAGGGAAGTGCGACCCGCGACGAAGACTTCATCGAGCATATCTATGTGGCATCGATGCACAACACGATGATGTTCTTCACCGAGCGGGGTCGCTGCTACTGGTTGAAGGTTTACGAGATTCCGGAGGGCACGCGCACTTCGAAAGGCCGAGCCATTCAGAACGTGATACAAATAGATCCGAACGACAAGATTCGCGCCTACATCAACTGCAAACGGCTGAACGATCCGGAATACGTCGAGAACAACTATATAATAATGTGTACCAAGAACGGTACGATTAAGAAGACCAAACTCGAAGCCTATTCGCGTCCGCGCGCCAACGGAGTAAACGCAATCGTGATACGCGAGGACGATCAACTCATCGAGGCGAAACTCACCAGCGGCAAAGCCGAAATAATGATTGCTTCGCGTGAAGGAAAGGCGATACGCTTCAACGAGGACACCGTTCGTCCGGTAGGTCGTACGAGCATGGGAGTGCGGGGAATCGCCCTCGAAGACGGCAACGATGCTATTGGCATGATTTGCGTCGAGCCGGACAGCAAGCAGGATGTTCTGGTGCTTTCGGAGAACGGATTCGGGAAACGCACCGATTTGGACGAATACCGCATCACCAATCGCGGCGGCAAAGGCGTCAAGACTATCAATATCACCGAAAAAACCGGACAACTCATTTCGATACAGGCTGTAACCGACCAGAACGACCTGATGATAATCAACCGTTCGGGAATTACGATTCGCACGTCGGTCGAGCAGATACGCGTAGCCGGACGCGCAACGCAGGGTGTGAAAATCATCAACCTGCGTGAAGGCGATGCGATAGCATCGGTAATGGCTGTGCCGAAAAGCGAGGATAACGACATCGAACCGACTAATGCCGAGGCGAATGCGGTCGAATCCGCGAACGAACATTCGGCGGAACCGGGGGTTGCCGACGGCAATGAATAGAGCAATGCAATAAATAAACTTATAAATCGTTTTACGGATATGAAAAAACTAATTTCAATTATGGCGGCTATAATGGTGCTGGCAGCACCGACCGTCATGGCTCAAAAGATCAACGAAGCGGCTATCCGTGCAAAAATGGATAAATCCGAAGCAGAGATCAAAGATGCTAAAAAGGCTGCAAAAGCCGCTACTTGGCTCAATCGCGCCAAACTTTACAGCGATGCCATAACCGAACCGTCGAAAAGCCTTTTCGGAGGATTGGATGCGACGATGCTCCGTATCGCCATGGGAGAACCCGACGACGTGCAGGAGACGAAAGATGCGAGCATATGGATCTATCCTTGGGTGAAAGTATATGTGAAAAACAACAAGGTAAGCGCGTGGGAGCAGACCCGGGAGATTGCTCCGAATGCATTCGAGATAGCCAAAGAATCGTATCTTAAAGCATACGAACTCGACCCGAAGACCGCTCCTAAAATCAAACTTGGCGTAGACGGTCTCATCAACTACTATTCACAACTGGGTTCGGTCAGCATCGATATTCCGAACTACAAGACCTCGGTGGACTCCTACATCAAGGCTGCCGCATTGCAGGAGAATCCGGTTTACAGTCAGGTAGACCCTCAATACTATTTCTATGCCGGTCAGTTGGCTGCATTCCTCGGTGCTGAGGACAACAAGTATTTCGCTCTCGGCGAGAAGTATCTCAACAAGGCGCAGGAACTCGGCTACATGGACGAGAACGGAAATCTCTACTATTTCCTGTTCCACTGCTACTACGGTCAGAAAGACGCCGACAAGGAGAATATCGTCAAGGCGAAGAACACCCTGCTCGACGGCATCGCCAAGTTCCCGAAGAATGAGCGCATTCTCGACGGGCTGATGCAACTCTACACCTCGGAAGACGGCGTAGGCGACCCTGCCGACCTCGTAGATCTTATCGACAAGGCTTTGGCTGAAACTCCCGACAACCCGGATTTGTGGTTCGGTCGCGGACGTGTATTCTTCAAACTCCAAAACTTCGACGAATGCATCGTTTCGTTCCAGAAAATCAACGAACTCAAACCGAACGATTACGACACCAATTTCTACCTCGGCTATTTCAACATCGCCAAAGGCGACGACATGAACAAGGAATTCAACAGCAAATCGGACAGTTACAGCAGCACCGAGGAGTACAATGCCGATAGAGACAAGGTTACAGCCGCTTACATGAAAGCCGTTCCATATCTGGAAAAGGCTCTCGAACTCCGTCCCGACAATGTAGACTGCGCACAGTATCTCAAAGAGTTGTGCTTCCGTCTGCGCAACGAGGAGGGAATGATGGACAAGTACAACAAGTACAACGCCGTCTACAAGAAACTCAAAGGTATCGAATAAGTTTTCGTAGGCTTGCCGAACAGCATAAGTCTGCCCGACAAGTCCGGATTTAATGATTTCACCCCTGCCGGAGTTCATTCCGGCAGGGGTATTTTTTCGGTTGGGACGTGTCCGACAGTCCCGTTTTTGCGTCATCGCGAAGTCCTGCATTCGGATTGCCGGCGGATACTCGAAACGGTCTATGCAGGGCTGTGGCGATCTACCGCTGTCGAAAAAACAGTGCTGATACCCGTTCTGCGTCATCCTGAGCGTCAGCGAAGGATCTGAAAACAGATGTTTCGCTTCGCGCAACATGACAACCGCACAAGGGTAGATTATCACGTCAGGCACGTTGTGCCTTCCTCGGAATGACGAGTTTATTTTATTGCCGCGTCGCTTTGCTCCTCGCAATGACGATGTAATATAAAAACGGTCGCCAATACAAATGGCGACCGTTTTTAGTTATTATTAAATACTTTAAGGTTTTTATTGTTCGTTGGTGTAAACGACTTTTGAAATCTGAATTATACCATTTTTACCACTCTTACAATCATAAGTCAATCTATAATAGCA
>CAYRSF010000051.1:0-65960 GCA_964427035.1 uncultured Alistipes sp. | reverse complement strand
AGGCAGAGCAGGCAGAGCAGGCAGAGCAGGCAGAATAGGTAGGATAGGTAGGATAGGTAGGATAGGTAGGATAGGCAGGATAGGCAGAATAGGTAGGATAGGTAGGATAGGTAGGATAGGTGCTGCTCCTATAAGACCTATATTACTTATATTACTTATATTACTTATATTACCTATATTGCCTATACCTTACGCCCCCCCCGACAAAATAAAATTGAATAATATTTGCATTTTATTAAAATGTATATTATTTTTGTTGCAGAAATATTAAATAATACTTTATGAAATGAAAAAGATTTTTCCTAACGAATGCCCGTCGTGCGGCGGCGAACTGCGTGTCCGCAATCTGTTCTGCCCCGAGTGCGGAACGTCCGTTTCGGGCGACTACCCGCTTCCGGCGATATTGAGACTCCCTGTCGAAGATCAGGCATTTATCCTCGATTTCGTGAAATGCAGCGGCTCGCTCAAAGAGATGGCATCGCTGATGTCGCTCAGTTATCCTACGGTGCGCAACAAATTGGACGAAGTAATAACCTCTATAAAAAAATTGGAACAAGATGAACAGACTCTTTAACCCGTTCCGCTATATAGCCGGAACGAAATCCCTCGTATGGGGATTGATTTTCATCATTTCGGAAATAGTGCTGCTCTACGGCAACGGCTATGTTATGGACGGTTACGTCCATATCACCATCAAACCCGACGGCGTTCTGCTGTGGCAGGCGTCGCTGATTCAAATCGCCATGTGGCTTCTGCCCGCTCTGCTTCTGTATGCCTGCGGAGCGATTATGTCGCGCTCCAAAATCCGTATCGTCGATATTCTCGGCACGACCGCATTCGCTCAACTCCTGCTGCTGCCGATAATTGTCCCGATGTTGATTCCGTCGGTCGCGGATATGCTGAACGACATCGCCGATGCACTCCTCGACCCGTCGTCGGCTGCTCTTGAAAATCTGCCCGGCGTATCGCTGCTGCTGTTTGGCTTGTGGTCGCTCGCATGGCTCGTGCTGTTTTACGTGTGGAACTACAACGCTTTCGCAACCTCATGCAATGTCCGCGGAGCAAAGGCGATAGCGGTATATGTGGCGGTTGTATTGGCGGTTACGATAGCCGCACCGTACATGTACGGCGCAATAGCGTGATTTGTCGGAGATGCGGGAAAGGTGCGCCATGATTCGCGGGCGCGCCTTTTGACCGACTGCCGGCAAAATACGCGAATTTTCGGGAAAGGAATCAAGGTATTCGAGGTCGTTAAGGACTTTCGGGATTTTTTGCCTATCTTTGTACGGATATATTTTCGAGATGAAATTCGTACTTCAACATAAGGATCAGGCTACCGAGGCCCGCGCCGGCGAAATAACTACCGACCACGGCACTATACGCACCCCGATATTCATGCCCGTCGGCACTGCCGCGGCAATGAAGGGCATATTCCATCGCGACCTGAAAGAGGAGGCGCACGCACAGATAATTCTTGCCAATACCTACCACCTCTATCTGCGTCCGGGGATGCCGATTATCGAGGCAGCGGGAGGCGTACACCGTTTCTCGTCGTGGGACGGACCTATGCTGACCGACAGCGGCGGCTTTCAGGTGTTTTCGCTCGCGGCATGCCGCAAACTCAAAGAGGACGGCTGCCATTTTCAGTCGCATATCGACGGTTCGCGGCACGTTTTCACGCCCGAAAGCGTGATAGATACCGAACGCTCGATAGGCGCCGACATCATGATGGCTTTCGACGAATGTCCGCCGGGGGATGCTCCGCGCGAATATGCCGCCAAGTCGCTGGCTCTGACCGAACGATGGCTCGACCGCTGTTTCGGGCAGTTCGCACGGACGCAGCCGAAATACGGCTATTCGCAGTCGCTGTTTCCTATCGTTCAGGGCTGTACGTATCCCGACCTGCGTGTCAGGGCGGCTGAAAACGCGTTGCAGTACAATGCCGACGGCTATGCCATAGGCGGACTGGCGGTGGGGGAGCCTACGGAGGTGATGTACTCGATGATAGAGGTCGTCAATGCCGTTTTGCCGCAGGACAAGCCGCGTTATCTGATGGGCGTGGGTACGCCGATAAACATACTCGAAGGCATCGAACGCGGAGTGGACATGTTCGACTGCGTGATGCCGACGCGCAACGGTCGCAACGGACAACTCTTTACGGGCGAGGGCATAATCAATATCCGCAACAAAAAGTGGGAGGACGATTTTTCGCCTATCGACCCTGCGGGTACGACATTTGTCGATACGCTCTACTCGAAAGCCTACCTGCACCACTTGGTGTCGTGCGGCGAGATGCTGGCGTCCCAAATCGCGTCGCTGCACAATGTAGGCTTCTATCTGCGGCTTGTCGGCGAGGCTCGAACGCATATTCTGGCTGGCGACTTCAAGCAGTGGAAAGACGCGATGGTCGTAAAACTCGGACGCAGATTGTAAAAACGGAGGGTGGAAATGTCGGAAAAATCGATATACAAGACGCGGCGCAGCCTGTGGCCCGGAATAAAAATCCTCGACCGCTACATTATCGGCAAGTTCCTCGGAACGTACATCTTCGCCATAGCGATGATTATCGTCGTCGTGGTCATATTCGACTATGTCGAGAAACTCGACAATTTCACCGAGATGCACGTGCCGGTGTCGGAGATTATTTTCGACTATTACTTCAACTTCATTCCGTTTTTCATAAACCAGTTCAGCGCGCTGTTCACCTTCATCGCCGTGATTTTCTTCACCTCGAAAATGGCGTACCAGACCGAAATCGTCGCCATGCTGTCGGGCGGAATGAGTTTCAGACGGCTGATGTGGCCCTATTTCGTCGGGGCATTCTTAATTACGGCTCTGTCGTTCGTGTTGAGCATGTGGCTCATACCGGTTTCGCAGCGCGACTGTGTGGAATTCGAGGTGAAATATATCAAGACCCGCAAGGCGAATCAGTTCGATCGCCATATCTATCGCCAAATCGAACCCGGTACGTTCGCATACGTGCGCAACTATAACAAAAGCAGTCAGTCGGCGACATTCTTCGCAATCGAGGAGTACGACGGAAATTCGATGCGCCGGACGCTCGAAGCGTCGGATGTCAAGTTCGATCCTGAAACCAAACGCTGGCGCGGACAACGCTACATCGAGAGGACGTTCGACGAGAACGGCACCGAGACGTTCACGCAGTATCGCAATCTCGATACGCTAATCAATCTCGATGTCGCCGAACTCGGACGGTTGAACGAACTTATAAAGACGATGAATATCGTAGAACTCAGAGAGTTCATGGAACAGCAGCGCGAAAAGGGTTCGGATTCGCTGCGGCAAATCGAGGTCGAACATCATACCCGGTTCGCCAATCCTGTCGGAATATTCATTCTGACGCTTATCGGCGTGTCGCTCTCCTCGCGCAAGGTGAGAGGCGGAACGGGTCTGCATATCGGAATCGGAATCGGCTTGTGCTTCTCCTACATCATGCTCAACCGCGTATTCGGCGAGTTCGCCAAGGGCGGTTCGATGCCGACGCTGCTGGCGGTGTGGATTCCGAATCTCGTTTTCCTCGCCATAGGCATATATCTCTACAAAAAAGCACCTAAATAGTATGATGACAGTTGAGTCGATAGCATCCAAATTGCGTGATGGCGGACGCATCTCCGGCGACGAGGCACTGACGCTGTGGTCGGATGCGCCGTTGTGGCTGCTCGGGTCGCTCGCCTTCGAGGCGAAACGTCGGGTGAGCGGCGACAAGGTCTTTTACAACCGCAATTTCCACATCGAGCCGACGAATATCTGCATGTTGGATTGCAGATTCTGCTCGTTCCGGCGCAAACGCGGCGAAGAGGGGGCGTGGGACTACACGATGGACGAGGTGGTAGCAATGGCGGCATCCCGTCGCAACAGCGGCGCGACAGAGGTGCACATAGTCGGCGGCGTACATCCCGACCACGACATATACTATTACGCCGAGATGATTCGACGCATTCGACGGGAGTTGCCCGGAGTATGCGTCAAGGCGTTTACGGCAGTGGAACTCAACCATATGATTCGCAAGGCGGGAATCACGACCGAGGAGGGTTTGCAGATACTGAAAGCCGCGGGCATGGAGTCCGTACCCGGCGGCGGAGCGGAGATTTTCTCGCCCGACATACGGGAACGGATATGCCCACGCAAAGGAACGGCCGAGGAGTGGCTCGCCCTCCATGCGGCGGCGCACGGTATGGGCATCGATTCCAATGCTACGATGCTCTACGGGCATATCGAGAATATCGGACACCGTATCGACCATCTTATGCGGCTGCGCGAGCAGCAGGACAGGACGGGAGGATTCAACGCATTCATTCCGCTGAAATACCGTGCACAGCACAACTCGCTGTCGCAGGTCGGCGAAACGTCGATAACGGACGACATGCGTACGCTCGCCATGAGCCGTCTGATACTCGACAACGTGCCGCATGTCAAGGCTTATTGGGTGATGTACGGCAAGCAGAGTGCCGAAATGGCTCTGTCGTTCGGTGCGGACGATATCGACGGTACAATCGGGGATTCGACGAAGATTTATTCGATGGCGGGTGCCGACGACAAGCGACCGGTATTGACGACAGACGAGATTCGGGGCATGTGTTCGGCTGCGGGATTGCGGGCTGTCGAACGCGACACGCACTATAACGAGATAATACGACCTTAACGGCTTTGAGGTAGTTAAGGTCATTAAGCACTTTAAAAATAGCATGAAGATTTTCAATAACATAACATCCGCATGGCGAAGGCTCAAAGGCTTCCCGATAGCGTACAACATCGTATGGATAGCGATAGTGTTCGCCGCGGTTCTCACCGTATCGTTCGTCGGGCTGGCGATAGGCACCCGCCACGGGATGAAACGCACGGTGCCCGATTTCACGGGTTTGCGCCTGAACGACGCCGAATATTACGCAGGACGGCGCGGACTCGAAATCGTTGTGAACGATTCGCTTTACGTGCCTGCGTACCCGGGCGGAATCGTACTCGACCAACTGCCGAACGGCGGAGTGGACGTCAAGTCGGGGCGCAAGATATACGTTACGATAAATTCGTTCCACCAGAAGAAGGTACCGCTGCCATACGTTGCGGGACGGTCGCTGCGTCAGGCGAAGAACATGCTCGAAATGGCTGGGCTGACAATCGAAGAACTGGTCTATGTCGAAGATATAGCGACGAACTACGTATTGGGCGAATATTACGACGGACAGGAGATTACCGCGGACAGCAAAATGATGGTCGAAAAGGGCAGCGGCATAACGCTCCATGTCGGCGAGGCCGGCGATTGCGCGCTTACGGGCATTCCGCAACTTGTCGGACGGTCGCTCCATGATGCGCAAAGCCGTCTTTGGGAGGCAGGGCTGAATGTCGGCGACATAGTTTACGACGACGGAATATCGATTATCGACCGCAATGATGCCCGCGTCTATCGTCAGTCTCAACTTCCGGGGCGCAGTGCACAGTTGGGCGTGCGCATATCGCTGCATCTGACGACCGATGCCGCCAAGATTGCCGAAGCCGAGGCGGAGAGCGAACGACAGGCTGCGGAGGCTCTCGAAATGCGGGCGCAACTCGATTCGATAGCGATGGCGGAAGCCGAACAGCAGCGCGAATCGCATGAAAAAGAGAGTGCCGGGCAGCCTGCGGCGGACGAAGCACAACCCGATGACGAATTTTTCCAATGATGCCGAAAGATGAACATATGCGCGGAATCGACGACGATATCGATTTCGAGGATGACCTCGATGACGATGCCGCCGGACAGCCGCGCCGGTTTCTGACCGACCAGCAGCCCGACGAGAACGGTCTGTACGAACATTTCGCCGTGGCTGTCGATAAGGGGCAGTCGCCGATGCGTATCGACAAGTTTCTGTCGATACGGCTCGAAAACTGTTCGCGCAACCGCATACAGAATGCCGTGGACGGGGGCAATGTCTTCGTGAACGGGAATCCGGTCAAGGCGTCGTACAAAATAAAGCCTCTGGATGCTATTTCGATACGCATGGAGTATCCTAAATACGACTGCGCCCTGACGCCGGAGGATATACCCATAAACATAATGTACGAGGACGACGACGTGATAGTCGTGAACAAGGAGGCGGGCATGGTCGTCCACCCCGGGCACGGCAATTACAGCGGTACGCTCGTCAATGCCCTGACGTTCCATTTGCAGGACAATCCGCTGTTCCGCAGCGGCGACCAGCGGGCGGGATTGGTGCACCGCATCGACAAGAATACGTCGGGAATTCTCGTGGCAGGCAAGAACGAGCGCGCCTGCAACTCGCTGTCCAAGCAGTTTTTCGACCATACGACGCAACGCCGCTATGTCGCGCTGGTGTGGGGCAACTTCGAGGAGGACGAGGGAACGATTACGGGCAATATCGGACGCAACCCCCGCAACCGTCAGCAGATGTACGTTTTCGCCGACGGGTCGGACGGCAAACATGCCGTAACGCATTGGCGCGTGTTGCGCCGATACGGGTACGTTACGCTCGTCGAGTGCCGGCTGGAAACGGGGCGAACACATCAGATTCGCGTTCACATGCAGTACATCGGTCATCCGCTGTTCAACGACGAACGCTACGGCGGCGACAGGATACTGAAAGGCACGACCTTCTCCAAGTACCGCCAGTTTATCGAGAACTGTTTTGAAATCATGCCGCGCCATGCACTCCATGCGCAGATGCTCGGCTTCAATCATCCGACGACGGGCGAAGCGATGCGCTTCGAGTCGCCGCTGCCCGCCGATTTTCAGGCTGTGCTGGCGAAGTGGGACGCGTACTCCTCGGCAGCACAAAACGCATTTCACGAATAATCAGCGATTATGGGATTTCTGCCGACGACAGCCAAGGAGGTTGAGGCTCTGGGGTGGGATTATGTGGACATAATCCTTTTCACGGGCGATGCCTATATCGACCATCCGTCGTTCGGTGCGGCGGTCGTGGGGCGGCTGTTCGAGGCTGAGGGTTATCGGGTGGCGATTGTTCCCCAACCCAACTGGCGCGACGACCTTCGCGATTTCAGGAAACTGGGCGCACCGCGCCTGTTTTTCGGAGTTACGGCAGGTGCGATGGACTCGATGGTCAATCACTATACAGCCAACAAGCGGCTGCGCAGCAACGATGCCTATACGGCTGGCGGCGCAGCGGGATTCCGTCCCGACTATGCGGTTACGACCTATACGCGCATCCTGAAACGGCTGTTTCCGAATGTTCCGGTCTTTATCGGCGGCATCGAAGCGTCGTTGCGCCGGCTTACGCATTACGACTACTGGCAGGACAGGCTGATGCCGTCGGTTCTTGTCGATAGCGGAGCCGAT
This sequence comes from uncultured Alistipes sp., assembly GCA_964427035.1. Taxonomy (GTDB): domain Bacteria; phylum Bacteroidota; class Bacteroidia; order Bacteroidales; family Rikenellaceae; genus Alistipes. Next base: position 58,648 of record CAYRSF010000051.1, on the reverse strand, counting down.
TTTCTGCTCTACGGCATGGGCGAACGGGTCGTCCGCGAAGTCGCGCGGGCAATGCGCAACGGATACAATGCCAAGCGTCTGCACTCGATAAGGCAGGTGGGGTTCATAGCCGACAAGGAGTATGTGGACAGGCTCGATTCGGCGAAAACGATACGTCTTCACTCCTACGAGGAGTGCGTCGAAAGCAAGCGGGCTTTCGGCGAGAATTTCGTCGAGGAGGAGACCCAAAGCAACTTATATGCTCCGCAGGCGGTCATGGTCGAGCGTACCGGTGATAAATATGTAGTAATCAATCCGATGAATTCCGCACTGACGACAGAGGAGTTGGACTTTGCGTTCGATTTGCCATACATGCGCGCTCCGCACCCGCGCTACAACGGTCGGGGCGGCATTCCGGCATGGGAGATGATAAAGCATTCGGTGAATATCCATCGCGGGTGTTTCGGCGGCTGTTCGTTCTGCACCATTTCGGCACATCAGGGCAAGTTCATTTCGTCGCGCAGTGAGGCATCCATTCTGCGTGAGGTCGAGGCGATTACGCGTATGCCCGATTTTCGCGGCAACGTTTCGGACGTCGGCGGACCCTCGGCGAACATGTACCGTCTGGGCGGTCGCGACACGACACTGTGCGCCAAATGCCGCCGCCCGTCATGTCTGCACCCCAAAAAGTGTCCAAATCTGAACAACGACCATCGTCCGCTGCTCGAACTTTACGACAAGGTGTGCGCCGTCAAGGGTGTAAAACACGCCTATGTCAGCAGCGGAATACGCTACGATTTGTTCGACGATTCGCCCTATCTGCGCGAAGTCGTCGTGAGGCATACATCCGGTCGACTCAAAGTCGCGCCCGAACATACCGAAGACGGGGTGTTGAAACTGATGCGCAAACCGTCGTTCTCGATGTTCGAGGAGTTGAACGAGCGATTCCGGCGGATATGTCGCGATAACGGACTGAACTACCAGTTGATACCATATTTCATCTCGTCGCACCCGGGGTGTCGCGAGCAGGATATGCGGGCATTGTCGCAAAAGGTGCTCGGACGCCTGCATTTCAATCTCGAACAGGTTCAGGATTTGACGCCTACGCCGATGACGCTTTCGTCGGTGATGTTCTATACGGGCGAGAATCCCTACACGGGCGAACGGGTCTATGTCGCCCGCTCGCAGGACGAAAAACGCCGCCAGAAGCAGTACTTCTTCAAGAACAAAGTTGTAAAAAAGACTGGCAGACTGTAAAACATGCCTGCCGGACGAAAGACATTTAGGGCTTTTTTCAGAGAAGCCTTGCCGCTTTCGCGGTTTCGGTGAGAGCCATAGCGGTGAGGTCTGCGCCCGAAATCAGCGTCAGACCGCACCGCCTGCCGACTTCGGCGCGGCCGAGCGTGTTGCCGAAGCCGAGTGCCGACGCCCCGCTGGCGGTCGCCCACGTCAGCAGTTCGTCGAGCGGTATGCCGCGGAAGCATTTTAACTCCTCGACTATCGACAGCGAACGGTTCGAGGCGAGAGAATCGGTTCCGATGCAGATATTCAGCCCGTTCGCCCGCAGCAAATCGACCGTGCGCGGTTCGATGCCAGATATGTAGCGGTTCGACCGCGGGCAGAGAACCCAGAAGACGGGTGCGGTGAAATGGTTCATGATTATGTCGATGTCGGTCTGCGTAACGTAGCAGTTGTGGACGAGCATCACGCTGCGGTCTTTCGGGATGCACTCGACGATGCGTTCCGCCGGCAGTCCGTAGTGCAGGAAATCGCACCTGAACCCCGCCTTTTCGTACCAGTCGTGCAATGCTCCGCGACCGAAAAAGAGAGAAAGTTCATCGGGCGACTCCATGAAATGTATCGACAGAGGTGCGTCGCTGCCGTCGGCGCAAATCTCGCGAAACGGAGCGTCCTGCACCGAATATACGGAGTGCGGGGTAAGCGACGTGAGCGGATGGCGCAACAGTTCGCGCTGACGTTCGATGTTGCACTCGCGCAGTCCGAACACTTCGGCGAACGAACGGTAGCGAATCGGACTGTCGGCTTTGACGGCGAACGACGACGCATCGTTCACGATGTCGCCTGCCGCCTCGATGCCCTCGTCCCACATTTCGCGGTCGGCATCCGCGGCTGCGGCGAGCCGTTGCGACATGTCGAAACCGTTGCGGACGCTGCCTATCGCCGAAGCGAATGCGGCATATCCGCCGCCGTCCGGTATGGCTCCTTTGAGGTACGACAGTTCCAAATGCGCATGGGCATCGACGAATCCCGGCGAGAGTATGCCGGCATGGAACTCGACCTCCGCCTGCATGTCGAGGTCGTCGCCGTAATGTTCTATGGCGACTATTTCACGGGTCCGGACATCGACCGTAACGAGCGGGCGGCTATAAAACCCTTGCGGAGTCAGCAGGTAATGCGAGGCTATCCGTCGCAGTGCGCAGGAACTCATCGGCGAAGATTTTTATATCGACGTAGCGTGTAAAGAGCGAATCGACCGCCGCTTCTGGGGTCGGCGTGAATCGGATTCGCAGATTGCGTATCGTCAGATTCTGTTTTTTGCTGCGTGATTTGCCTTCGTATGAACCGAGGTCGATGACGAGTTTGTCGCATTCGCCATCGGCATTCATTACACGGTGTATCTTGTCCTCCTTGCGCAGCCGGTAGGAGTAGGCAGAGCGTCTGCCTCCGTTTTTGCGTTCGAACCACATCGATGACCGACGCGGATATTTCGCGATATCCTCGCCGTATTCGTATTCGTAGGCGATGTCGTATTCGCCGATGCCGGTCGGCCCGATTTCGATATACAGTCGGGTCGAATCCGCCGTCCTGCGTATTTCGCGCAGCGAATCGGCGAATATCGTGCGCCGCATCGTTCGTATGGCGACATTGCTAATGGTGTCGAGTATCACGACCTGCTGTTCGAGAACTTTGCCCTCCTCGTCGAGACGCGATATGGCGCGCTCGACGACGTTGCCCAGACGTGCGCTCTTGCGTCGCGAGAAGTTGCCGACGGTGTAGCGGACATCCTTGCTCGTGTAGCCGTACCTCTCGAAAATCGGTTCGTAAATTTGCAGCGAATCGAGATTCATTCGCGAAATGCCGATGTAGGAGTTCGCCAGAAACGAATCGTGGAAAATGTCGGCGAGCGTATCGTCCGGAATCACGCGGTTGTGCCGGCATTCGGCGAATGTCGCGGCGATGGCAAGCAGAATCAGTGTCGTAATTATGCGTCGCATGGTTTTTCGTTGTTTATCATCGCCCGGGCGGTGGAGTGCGAAATAATCCACGCTACGGCGATAAAGGTTGCGGTTACCGTTATTATGTCCGCGAAATGCAACTCCACGGGATAACTGTCTATCAGGAATGCCCCCTCGGGCATCGGGATTACGTGCAGATGCTGCTGTACGGCAGCCAGTGCCGTTCCGAGCGCCATCCCGGCGGCTCCGCCGATACCCGAAATCAGCAGACCTTCGCGAACGAAGATGCGGCGGATGAATCCGCTGTCGGCACCGATGGACCGGAGCGTAAGGCGTTCGTGCCGCTTCTCGACGATGAGCATTATCACCGTGCCGACAATCGAGAACGACGCAATGACGAGTACCAGCAGCGATACGAGGAATACGCCCCACTTTTCGTAGCGCATGATGCGGTAGAATGCCGAATTTTTCTGTTCGCGGGTTGCGACCTTCACCCCGTCGCCGAGCATTGCGGCGAGTTCGTCTCGGATTCTCGACGGCGAACGACCGTCGGCTGTGCGAACCAATGCAGCATCGGCGCGACTGCCGGTGGAGAACAGCCGTTGCGCGGCTCCGAGCGACGTCAGGACGAGTTCGGCATCGTTGCGGCTGTCTATGGCGAACATGCCGCATACGGGCAGTTCGATGCGGCGCATTCCGCCGAGCGGCAGCATCGAGCCTATCGCGCCTCCTCCGAGCGAATATACGGCTACGCCGTCGCCGAAGGTCGAAAATACGCCGAGCGAGTATGCGACCCCTTCGCCGAGAAGCAGACGGTCTATTTCGCCCGTCCGTATCGAGGCGTCGCCCAACGAAATATGGCGTTCGAGCGGCACGACATCGGTATAGCGGTCGTCAGCCCCGCGTACGCGGGCTGCGGTCTGACGGTCGCGATATTCGAGCAATGCCTGCCGTTCGACGATGAACGAAACGGCTTCGACGCCGTCGCATGATTCGATTATTCGGCGGTTATCTTCGGTGGCGAGCAGAATATCGGGCTTGCGGTTGTCGGCAGCCGTGATTTCGATGTCGGCATCCACGGCGGCATACATCTGCCGGACGAGAGTCTCGAAGCCGTTGAATACCGACAGCAGAATAATCATCGCCGCGACCGGAACGGCAACGGCGAGCAGGCTTACGCCGGCGATAATGTTTATCACCGAGTGCGACTTGCGCGAAATCAGATAGCGTCTGGCGAAAAGCCACTCCATGGTCGTTGGCGGTTTATATCTATTTTTTCAGCAGCGAATCGATGTTCTCGATATATTCTAACGAGTCGTCGATGAAGAACTGCAACTCCGGAATCGATTTCACCTGATTGCGCATGCGGTTGCCGAGCGCGCCGCGTATCGCGCGGTTCTGCGATTCGATGATGCCGAGAACCGATTGCGCCTTGTCGTAAGGGAAGATGCTGACATAGACTTTGGCGTATGCAAGGTCGGGCGATACGCGGACGGTCGTTACCGTAACGAGCGAACCGCGCAATGCCGCCGACATGTCGCGCTGGAATATCTCGGCGATGTCGCGCTGAATCTGTCGGGCTATCTTCTGTTGTCTCGTGTTTTCCATATCCTTTTTCTTTCTTAAAGTCTTTAAAGCCCTTAAAGCCGTTATGGACTTTAAGGTCGTTAATATCGGTCGTTTAGTCGAGTGCGAATTTGAATACCTCTTCGTCCTTGCGGCGGGGTTTGCGTTTGACGCTCCACTCCCTGAATCCCTCCTTGTTGAATCGGAATCCGATGCGGATGCTCATCGTCAGATTGTCGAGCGGTGAACGCAGGGGAGTGTACCAGAACGGGTTCTCGCCCGGTTTGTTCTGCTGGTCGAGAGCGTTGTCGTAGTATTTGTTGCGGTTGCGCAGTATGTCGGCATATCCGAAATCGTAACGGACACGGAAACCTATCTCTATCTGCTTTATCAGAAAATCGATGCCGCCGCCGCCGGCAAGTCCGTAACCGAAACGGTTGTCGCGGACGGTGCGGAACTCGTACCTGCCCTTCGTCCCCTGCTCCTCGTTGTCGAAGGTCGAGGCGAAGTTGTAGGAGAACGTTACGGCCGCTTCGAGATATACCCTCAAATGATTTTTGAACAGATAGAAATGCGGCTGCCACACGATAGGCATCATGATGGTGTTGAGGCGTCGCGTGTAGTATTTGTACTCCTTCTTGTCCTCGTACAGCGAAGCGTAGGGGGCATACGAAAATCCGCGCTGCATCCATTCGAGGTCGATGCCGAAGCCGCCGACGAATCGCGGCAGCGAGTAGTAACGCCACGACAGCCCGCCCTGATACGCTCCCCATATCGCTTTGGTCTCCTGTTTCGGATAGAGGCGCGAGGTGGTCATTCCGTATCCGCCCGTTACCGCCAGCGTGTGTTGCGCCCGAACGCCCGCTATGCCTGCGGCGAACGTCAGTATCATGACGGCTGCGACCGTTTTCAACGATTTTATCATCTTCTTCCTCCCTGTTTTCGTGTTTACTGCATGCGCTGCGTACCCATTCCGCCGCCCATCTGTTTCAGTCCGCCGGTATTGAACATGCCGCCCATGCCGCCCATCATGCCTCCCGACTGAGTATTGTTTCGGTTATTTTCGTCATTGTCCTGTCCCTGCTTCTTCAACATCTCCTCTTGGAGTTTTTTGAGACGCGAATTTTCCTTGTCGTCGAGAATCTTTATCAGATTCTCCATCGTCATCGGCACGAAGATTTTCGACATGTCCATCGCTATCTCTATTTCCCAGTTCATCTTCGTTGCGAACAGGTCTTCGCCGCGGTCGTTGATGTACATTTCGGCCCGTTCCGGCTGCAACCGTTCGATGACGTTGCCCGAGTCCCATTCGCCGTTGCCGTTCGTGTCCTCTATGACACGCAGACGTATCTCCCCCGCAGGAACGAAGCGTATGCGGTATTCGCCCGTCTCGATTCCCTTTACCTCCTGCTGCGTCTTTCCCGATGAGTCGGTCTGCTGGATTATGTATTTTTTGTTCGGCTCGCCCTTGACGTCGAGAACTATCGTGGCGAATTTTTCGGGGTCGAACGACGTCAGATCCATCTTGATGGTGTCGTTCCGATAACCCATGATGTCGGTTATCGCACCCTGCGGAATGAAGAGTCTGTATTTCGACGCATCCTCCCATTTCGCGTCTATCTGCCAGCGTCCCATGTCGAGCGTATCGCGGATGAAACGTCTGCTTACAGGGGTTTCGTCGCCCGTGTCGCCGACCTTGACCAGCGACACCGCCGCCGAGTCGAACTGCACCGCCGGGAAATCGAGTTTCAGGGAGAAACCCTGTTCAGGATTGAATTCGCCCTGTGTGGACAGAGTGTATTTGAACGGATTCGGCTTTTCGGGAGCCACGTATTCGCGACCCTCCTTTTCCGCTTTCTCCTTCTCTTTCTCCTCCTTTTCGCGGGCTCGCTGTTCGTCCTTGCTCTCGATGAGTTTCCATGCGAGTTTCAGCGGTTCGGTCGTCTTGACATACTGTCGCACGGAGTCGTGGCGGAAATAGGTTATCTCGCCTTTTATGGTGTCGGGCAGATTCTCGGCAGGAACATTGAACCACAGTGCCACGGTATCCTTGCCGCGGGTCTGCGGGTCGTAAAGCACCTTGTCGCCCGGTATGCTGTCGAAACGGATGCTCTCGATGTCGGGATTGGCTGTGTTGAAGTAGAGCAGAGCCTTTTTTTGCAAAGGTCGCTGCGCTTCGACCAGACGCTGATTCTTGAACGCCTTGTCGGTGAACATGCGGAAGTAGAGTTGAGGCTCGGCAGACGGATACATGCGCAGCGAGTCGAACCAGATGCCGAATTCGGGCATCGTCGCAGGATTGTAGACTCCGTCGATGATGCCTACCATGTCGGTTCCCGCTTCGTACATCATGTTGTCGTTCTTGTCGCCGAATGCGTATACGCGGTAGTTCACCGGTTTGAGGTTCTGCGCAATGAATATTCCGTTGTTCTGCGCACGCGCTATGACGTCGGGTTTGCGGTTGAAAATCGTCGAGTCGTAGTCGGGGGTGTCGGGCAGCGAATCGGCAATGTAGAACCAGATGAACGTGCGGCTGACGCTGTCCGCCGTGTAACTGTCGGCGGTGTAGCCCGAGCACATCAGCGAATCGACCTCCCTGCCCGTCGAGAAGACGTAACGCATGGCGTTGAGCGGGTTGCCCTCGTTGTTGTCGCGAATCGCACTGCCGAAATCGAGGGCGTAGGTGGTGTTCTCTTTCAGCGTGTCGCGAATGGTGATGACGATTCCCTTGCCGCGGGTCGAAATCAGCGGCAGTTTCTTCATCGCCGGCGAGGTGAAGAACTCCTTGCTTTGGTCTTTTATCTGGACGAACTCGTTGAATTCGATATAGACCTTGTCGCCCTTGAATTCGGTCGTGAAATTGTCGGGCTGCAATTTGACGATTACGGGCGGTATCGTATCCTTGGGACCTCCCTGCGGGGTCATGACGCTTGCGCAGCGTGTGAAGAATGCTCCCATGAAGAGTATCGCCGCGCCGGTTCGCAAAGCCGTTATGTATCTTTTTTTGTTCATCGTTTTCCTCTGTGTATTGTCGGGTGTCGGCACCGTCTTTTCGACAAAGGCGGATTGCCGCAGTCGTGCATGTTCGTCGATAGGATATCGGCAATACTTTCGGATGCAAGACTTAGCAATGACCTGTTTTTATTCCGTTCCGCTGCCTCCTTCTTCATTGTTTTCTCCGCCGCCGTCTTCCGTTCCGCCATCCTCGCCGCCTTGGCCGGTCGTGTCTGGCGGAAAGACGTTCCAGATGCTGCCTGTTTTCGACCCCTCGGTATATGCCTTGTCGCGCCACGAATGGAAAATCAGCGTCAGAAAGGTTTCGGGCAGATTCTCCGCTTCGAGCAGTTTGAACATGCAGGCGTACATCCGGGTCTGCGGCTCGACGACGACTATCATCGCCGGCGACGCGGTGAGAGGCAGCGCAGTATAACATCCGGTCTCGTACTTCTCGTACGGCACGCCGACGACATCGGGTTCGCTGCGCTGCGAACCGTCGGTCGTACTGGTGATAATGCGGTTCACGGCATCGTCGTAGGAGCGGACCTCCCAATCCTCCGTTCCCGTGTAGTAGGCGTAGACATCGACGCTCTCCGCCGGAACGTTTTCGCCGCCCGAAACCTTCTGCACGAGCGTTTTGATGACCGCCGTGGTATCGCGGGTAACCTTTTTGAAACATCCGGTCATGGTCAGTGCGACCGTCGCAGCCGCGACGGCGAAACGTATGCCGGTCGATATGCAGCCTTTCGTTTTCATCTTTTCGTAATCGTTTCTATCTTTTCGCCGATCTCCTCGCGCGTAAGCCCGAGTGCTTCGCAGAGCGGCACGAGTGCGAATTCCCGCTGCATGATACGCGGATGCGGCACTTGCAGCCGGTCGGTCGATATGTATTCGTCGCCGTAGAGCATAATGTCGAGATCGATTTTGCGCGATGCGTACGGTTCGCCCGACAACAATTTTTCGCGATACTCCTGTTCGCGGTCGCGTCCGAGTTCGCGTTCGATGCGCTGCACGGCGTCGAGCAACTCCTCCGGCAGTAGCGTCGTCCGAACGACGAACGCGCGGTTGAGAAAATCGTTTTGCGAACGAAACCCCCAAGCCTCGCTCCTGTGCAGCGACGAGTGCGCGACGAGCGTGCCGACACGTTCGCCGAGCAGCCGTTCGGCTTCGGCGAGCCGCTGTTCGACATCGCCTATGTTGCCCCCTCCGAGGATTGCCGCTTCCGTTGCCATGGTCTACAATCTCTTTATATGTTTGCTGACGGCGAGCGCGAAGTGAGTGAACACTATGCGCGGATTGCCGTTCTGTCCTATCTGTCGTGCCGCCGCTTCGATTTCGGCTATTATCGCCTCGATGTTCCCGCTGCCGATGAACGGTGCGAACTTGCGGCAGAATTCCGCCTCCTCGCCCCACAGGTAACTCGCTTCGGCAAGTCCTGCATGAAGCATGAACGCTTCGCGCAACAGCCGCGAAAAGTCGGTCAGCATCCCGCGCTGACGTTCGCGCGAAAGTTGTGCCACGTCTTCCGCCCAGTTCATCAACTCCAAATGGCGGTCGTTGTAACTCAACCGCATGATGGAGCAGAACGCTTCGAAATTTTCGTGCCGCACGTCATCCTCTCCGCCTCCGAGCAGCCGCCGCAGTTCGAGCATGTCGCCGTTGGCGAGTCTGGCGGTATTGCGTATCTTCGTTTCGTCGCCTTCGCCCGACCGGCGGACTATCGGTTCGAGGTCGGCTGCCGCGAGTCGCGGTACGCCGACCTCCTGCGTACGCGAAAGTATGGTTTTCAGAAGCCGGTCGGGATGTTCCGAGACCAGAATGAATACGGTCTTGTCCCACGGTTCTTCGAGTATCTTCAATATGCGGTTGGACGCCTCTTCGTTCATCGTTTCGGGCAGCCATATAATCATCGTCTTGTACTCCGACTCGAAACTCTTGAACGACAGTTTGCGGATTATCTCCTCCGCCTCCTTGGTCGAAATGACGCCTTTGAGCGTCTTGCCGAGGTCGAGCGCGTCGAACCAGTCCTGCGGCGAAAAATAACCGCCCGTGCGGTCGAACATCTCGCGCCAAAGGGGCATGAATCCTCCGCTCAATATCGCCTCTCCGCTCTTTTTGCCCTGTTTGTTCACGGGGAACACGAAGTGCAGGTCGGGATGCGCCAGTGCCGCTATCTGACGGCATGACGGACATTCGCCGCACGAATCGCCGTCGTGCCGGTTGCGGCAGTGTATGTATTGGGCGTACGCGACCGCCAGAGGCAGTGTGCCTGCGCCAGCGATGCCCGTGAAGAGCTGGGCATGACTGATGCGTCCGGCATCGACGCTTGCCGCCAGATGCCGTTTCAGACTGTTCTGTCCCGTTATGTCTGCGAATCTCATTGTATTATCTCCGTTTCAAAATTGCACGCAGCATCGCCGCGACGTCTATTTTCTCGCGCCGGACGGCGTATGCCGTGTATATAACGAACAAAACCGTATTGGCGGTATATCGTATCGCAGTTGTTTGCGGCTGGACGAGCGTTTCGCTCAATGCGAAAATCGCAAGCCCGACAAGCGTATATTCGGCGATTCGCCCGAAGTCGTACGGCGTGGGGAAATATATGCGGTTCAGCACGAGACTGACGGCGACCATCACCGCTTCGGCAGCGAACCGGCTCCATGCAGCGCCGTAATAACCTGCTTTGGGAATCAGTATCATGCCGCCGATGACCGAGAATGCGAGCCCCGACAGCGTTATCCAGAGCGCGAAACGGGTCTTCTCCTCGCGTTTGTACCAAAACGAGAGGTTGAGCCATACGCCGCTCAATATGTTCGCGCCCAGTACGACCGGCAGGATGAAGATTCCCTCGCGGAATCGCGCTCCGACGATAAGCGCGAACAGGTCGCGGTAGAGTGCGATGCCGAGGAAAATGGCTACGGAGAACATCACATAGTATTTCAGTGCGGCGGCGTTCATTGCCACGAAATCTTCGCGTTTGAAGTTCGAGAGGAAGAACGGTTCGGCTGCCAGACGGTACATCTGCGTAAAGAGCGTCATCACGACGGCGATTTTGGTTATCGCACCGTAGATGCCGAGTTGCGCCATGGCGTCTTCGGGTACGAGATACTTTATCATCTGCCGGTCTATGAATTCGTTCGCCGTGCCCGCGATGCCCGACAGCAGCAGAGGCAGCGAGTAGGCGAAAATCGCCGCGAGAAGCACTCTGTCGATTTTCGGCGTTATCGCTCCCGTGGCGAATACGACGGCGACGGTAGTGCAGATACTCGCCGTCAGGTTGGCGACGAATGCCCAGCCGACGCCGAAATCGCTGTCGAAAAGTCCGATGCGCCAGAATCCGACGGCAAGCAGCACTTGCAGTACGATGTTTATCAGTTTGAGCGTTACGAATGTTCCGGCTTTGCCCTGTTCGCGCAGCCGCGAGAACGGGATGCAGCCCCACACGTCGAACATCACTATCGCGGCGACGATGACGGCGTATTCGGGATGCGCCGAATAGACCTCGCCCATGAGAGCCGACACGTCGGTGCGGAATATCGCTATCGCCGCGAAGAACAGGAGTGCCGCGAGCGATGTTATGCCCCATGTCGTGGCGAATATGCGCCGTTTGGTCGCCGCAATATCGCCTCCCGCAGCCTCCGCCTTGGTGGCGAAGCGGAAGTAACTCGATTCCATGCCGAGAGTGAGAACCACGAGCGCGAACGGAATCAGGGCGTAGACGTCGGTTATGATGCCGTAGGCGTCCAGACCGAATATACGGGTGTAGAACGGTGTCAGCAGGTAACTCAGAAAGCGTCCGAGGATGGTGCTGATGCCGTATATGGCGGTCTGTTTGGCGAGTTTTTCGAGCATAGTGTTTTTCGCGGTGCGCAAAAAGCGTATTATAACTTGCAAAGTTATAAAAAAAACGGAATAAAACGAGAGAAAAGGGGCGGGTGCGGGTTATTCCGGAAGAATCGGGGGCACTGCGGGCATCGGGACGGCAGGAAACGTATGTTACTTATCCTCCATGTAATATTTGGTTCGCCTTAACTGTGGCGACAGCCGCCGCGACCTGTATCCCGCCGCACACGACAACGCCGCTGCCCGACATGAACGCGGGCGGCATCGAGCCGCCCGCGTTATCTTAAAGCGGCTCTGCCGCCGCTGCGCATATCGCCTTAATTGTGCGGTGCCTGACAGGCGGCCGCTTGCAGTTCTAATACTTCATCCACTGCCACAAATCCTTGAACGACGGTTTTTTGCCGTGCATGAAGATGCCGACCTTGTAAATCTTGCCTGCCAACCATACCATTGCGGCGAAAGTCGCGTAGAGAAGCACCAGCGAAACGATGATTTCCCAAGCCGGAATGCCGCTCGGGATACGTGCCATCATCACGATGGGCGAGGTGAACGGAATTATCGAACACCAGAATGCGACCGGCGAGTTCGGATCGTTCATGACGAGCATCATGACGACGAGGGCGAGGATTATCGGAATCGTGATAGGGTTGGTCAGTTGCTGTGCATCCTGAGCCGAATCGACGCTTGCGCCGACTGCGGCGAACATGGCGGAATAGAGCAGGAATCCGCCGACCATGAAGAGCAGCAGCGTTCCGAAAATCATTCCGATATAGCCGACGTCGAGCACCGACGACATTGCGGTTATCATCTCCGGACTGACGTCCGCAGCCTGTGCCATCGCTGCCATATCGCCGCTGCCGGACTGTATCGCCTCGATGCTTTCGAGAATGTTGTCCGGCATAATCATCGGGATGAACACAGCACTCGTGAGCACCATGAGCACGCCCCAGATAAGTATTTGGGTCGCAGCCACGGACGCAACTCCCAGAATCTTGCCCATCATCATCTCGAACGGACGTACGGTCGATACCATGACTTCGAGGATTCGCGAACTTTTCTCCTCGATGATGCTCTGCATCACGACCGAACCGTAGAGCAGCAGGAACATGTAGAGCATGAGCCCGAGACACATGCCGACCATTCCCGACGCGATAGACGACGAAGCCGCTGCGGACTCCTCTTCGTCCTTGTCGTTGCGGAACGTGGTGATGTGGAGATCGACAGCCACCTTGTCCATTATCTCTTTGAGGTTTTCGATGTTGTACTCTTTCAGCCTCTCCTCCTCGATGATGTCCGAAATCGCACCCGATATGGATTCCTCTATCATCATCGAAGACGACGAGTTGGTGTAGAGCCGCACTTCGTTGGTGTCGGCGACGACGTTCTTGCCGATATAGAGCACGCCGAAGTCTTCGTTTTCGAGCGATTTCTTCAACGCTTCCGTCAGTTCGACGTCGGATATGCGGTACTCGACAAGTTTGTTGGATTCGAGTTTCGGCGCGACGATTCCGCTTTCATCGACCACCTCGATGGTTTTGATGTCGCCATGGGCGAAGAGCATGATGAGCGTCGGCGCAGCCATCAGGGCGAGCATCAGCACCGGCATGAGCAGCGTCGTGATGATGAACGATTTCTTGTATACCCGTTCGCGGAATTCGCGAACTATTATAATTCCAATGTTTCTCATAATCTTGCAGAGGTTTTTTCGTTTAACCCAGAGTTCCGTTCACGGCGCGGATGAAAATGTCGTTCATGCTCGGTATGATTTCGCTGAACGAACGCAGTTCGACCGTATCGTTGATTGCCGCGATAGTGGCGCGGACGTCGGCATCGTCGCCGATATGTATCTTGAACGTCGAGTATCCGGTCATGCCGTCCTCGCGCTCCATGATTTCGCATTTGCCGTCGAGCGTCGCCGCCAAAGCCTGCGAATCGCCGCGGAACTGAACGGTGAAGATGTTGCTGCCGTGGCTGCGGCGGATTTCATCCACGCGCCCGGACAGAATGTTGTGCGATTTGTTGATGAGCGTGATGTGGTCGCATATCTCCTCGACGCTCGCCATGTTGTGTGTCGAGAAGATGACGGTCGCCCCGTTGTCGCGCAGACGGAGAATCTCCTCTTTGAGCAGATTGGCGTTGATAGGGTCGAATCCCGAGAACGGCTCGTCGAAAATCAGCAGTTTCGGCTCGTGCAGAACCGTTACGATGAACTGCACCTTCTGCGCCATGCCTTTCGACAAATCCTCTACCTTCTTGTTCCACCACTCTTCGATGCCCAGCCGCGTGAACCACTCTTTGAGCCGCGCCAACGCTTCGTGCCGCGACAGACCTTTCAGCCGTGCGAGGAAGACCGCCTGTTCGCCGACCTTCATCTTGCGGTAGAGACCGCGCTCCTCGGGCAGGTAGCCGATTTGGTAGATGTCGTTTTGCGTGATCGGTCTGCCGTCGAAAAATACCTCTCCCGCATCGGGAATCGTAATTCTGTTGATTACGCGAATGAGGGTGGTTTTGCCTGCGCCGTTCGGTCCGAGCAAACCGTAGACCGAGCCTTGCGGAATGGTTACCGACACGTCGTCCAGTGCCGTATGCCGAGTGAATGTTTTGGTGATGTGCTCGGCGCGAATTATATCCATATCGAAATAATGAAATTTGTTTGGACAAAAGTATGAAAAATTTCCGTAACTTTGTAACTCCGAGGGTGGATTACCCCCCCCCGTTATTCGAAAAAATTATAAAACCATAAAAAGTATAGTAATAATGAATAAGAAACCATGCGTTTTGGTATCCGGAGGAGCGGGCTACATAGGCTCGCATACCGCTGTCGAACTGATCGGTGCGGGATTCGATGTCGTTATCGCCGACAATCTTTCCAATTCCGATATGTCGGGCGTCGAGGGAGCACGTGAAATTACGGGCGTCGAGATTCCGTTCATCGATGTCGATTGCTGCGACAAGGAGGCGTTCGCCGGGGTGTTCCGCAGCCACGAGTTCGATTCGGTAATCCATTTCGCCGCCTACAAGGCGGTCGGCGAGTCGGTCGAGAACCCGATGAAGTACTATCGCAACAACCTCACATCGTTCATGAACGTTGTCGATTTGATGCGCGAGTTCGGTCGCAGCAATATCGTATTCTCGTCGTCGGCGACCGTTTACGGCGAAGCCGACGAACTGCCGGTAACCGAGCGGTCGCCGCGCAAGCCCGCCACGTCGTCTTACGGCAACACCAAGCAGATGTGCGAAGATATTCTGCGCGATGCGGTGGCTGCGTATCCGTCGCTCAAAGGTGTCGCGCTGCGCTATTTCAATCCTATCGGCGCGCATCCTTCGGCACTTATCGGCGAGTTGCCGCGCGGGGTGCCGCAGAATCTCGTGCCTTACATCACGCAGACTGCGGCGGGTGTCCGCGAATGTCTGTCGGTATTCGGCGACGACTATCCGACGCCCGACGGTTCGTGCCTGCGCGACTATATCGATGTCGTCGATCTTGCCAAGGCTCATGTCGCGGCTATACGGCGCATGACCGGCGGAACGAACAAGGAGCGTTACGAGATATTCAATATCGGTACGGGACGTGCCGTGTCGGTGTTCGAACTCGTGAAGACGTTCGAGCGCGTGAACAATCTGAAACTCAACTATAAGGTTGCTCCGCGCCGTGCGGGCGACGTCGTGGCTGTGTGGGCAGACACCTCGCTTGCGAACGCCGAACTCGGCTGGAAGGCGGAGCGTTCGCTCGACGACACCCTGCGTTCGGCTTGGGCGTGGGAGAAGCATGTCAGAGGGATGGAATAAGTCTTTTGCGAAAAATGACTTAAAGTCGGACGGGCGGTCGCATTTGCGCGACCGCCCGTTCCTGCAAAAAGATAGATGGTTTATTGAGAAAAGTGAATGTTTATTTCCGTTTTCTGGCGAACTTGAAGTCGAAGCCGATGCTTGCCGTCGTGCTTCGGCGTTTGTAGCGGCTTGTGTAGTCCGCTCCGGTCGCTGCATCGGTCGTCGTAACGGTGTGCGGGAAATAGATGCCGTGGCAGACGCCGAAATTGAACTTTACTTTGTCGCCGATTTTCACCGCACCTCCGATGCCTATCGCCAGAACGTCGAGTTGGAATCCGAGTTCGGAGTGGAACGCATCTTTGACGTCGAAATCGCTGTATTGTGCGCCGCAACTGAGTGTCAGCGGTTTGCAAACGTCCCATTCAACGCCTAAAACATACTCCATTGTGTTGCCGTCGATCAGTTTCTGTTTGGGGATATCCGTTCCGAGAGCGTTTTCGAGATTGGCGTCCTTGTCGAAGAAATAGTGGTATTCGGCAGTCAGCGTTACCTTGTCGCGGAACCGCTTCGAGAGAGCCGCCGTGATGAGAGCAGGCTGGTCATAAGAGATTTTTTTGCCGTCGGGATACAATCCCGTGTCATCGACTGCGGTATTGTTGGTAAGCGTGATGGCGGTGCGGAATTCGTATTTCACCGAAGCCGACCATCCCCTGCGGTTGAAATAGAGCGCGAGCACCGGAGCGATGCCCCAGCCCCTCTGTTTGCAGTCGAGCGATTTGTCCGCTACGAGTGCGGCGTATTGTCCGGCAGCCTCTTTGAGCGACGGCGGCACCATGCCGTCCGGCAGAGCCGCCACTTTGTTGAACAGGTCGTATGCGCCGACCATCGAACCGTCGAGTCCGAGAGCGGCGAACGTCGGATTGATCATTATATTGCCGATGCTGCCCGTGTAACTGTTGGTAACGTAGTTGAAACGTGCCTGAGCCGCGAACGAAAGCCAGTCGGTGATGCGTACCGCCATTCCGAGATTTGCCGCATAGGTTACCTGATAGCCCTGAACCTTGCTGCCGATAGAGTATGCCGATGTCGGGATGCCCAATTGCGTAAGTGCTGCGGGAAGAGCCGCGAACTGCGACTCGAACACGCCCAGACCGTCGTCGTACTTGGCTTTTCCGCCGCCGCCGCCGATGCCGACCGACGCCATGACGGAGAAACGTTTGTGTTTCCATACGAAATCGAGGTTAGGCAGGAGCGGGACGAAGGTTTTGCCTTCGAACGTTTTTGTCGGATTGTTCCCGTTCATCGCGAACGGGGCGAACGTGATGTCGGTGCTGCGGTTCTGGAATACGAACTGATTGCCAATCGAGAAGTGGAAACCGTCCTCCATGAATGCCGTGCCGGCAGGATTGAAATAGACCGCGTCCGGGTCGAGTGCCGTCCCGCGCGCCATGTGGCGAATCCATTGCGGGCTGTGATTGGTGTTCGCCATTATGCCGCCGGCGAACGATTCGAACGAAACTGCCGCCGCGAGGACGAGTGTAGTGAAAATCTTTTTCATCTGTTGCTTTGTTTGATTCTACATTGTACAGGCGATTCGCTCGATATTTTGCATCGATGTCGAATCTGACGCTGCAAATGTCGGACTTATCGGGTTCGCTGCGAAACAAAATGGGAGCCAGACTCTCCGAATGTGGCGAATTTCCTATATGGGGCGAAATCCGCAAATAATGGGCGAAATCCGGAAGCGTATCGTGCAGTACCGCCCGAAAAACGGTTTACGGAGGCGGACGGACGCTGCGAGGTATGTTTTTTGAGACGCTCCGGATAAAAATCGGACCAAAATTGTTTTGTGCATCGAAAAATCGTTATATTTGTAAAAAATAGACAATCGTACATTTATGGAATATGCAAATCAACTGAAAGAGTATGCTCCGGCAAAGTCGGAGGCTCATGTGGCGGATGCCGTCGCCCGAATGAGGAGTGCCGCCGCCAAAAACCATACGGCGGACGTCTACAAATTCTGCCTGTCGGCAATCGACCTTACGACGCTTACCTGCAACGACTCCGTCGAGTCGGTAACCGATTTCGCCAAGCGTACCGTAACTTTCTCCGAAAAATATCCCGGCATTCCGAATGTCGCATCGATATGCGTCTATCCGTCATTCGTCGAAACCGTCGGAGTGGCGATAGACGGCACCCCTATGCGGATAACGAGTGTCGCCGGTGGTTTCCCGTCGTCGCAGACATTCCTCGAAGTCAAAATGCTGGAAGTCGCAATGGCTGTCGAGAACGGTGCGGACGAGGTGGATATAGTTCTCAATGTCGGCAAGATGCTGACGGGTGCATATGACGAAGCGGCGAACGAGGTCGAGACGATTCGTTCGGAGATGGGTGAAGATATCGTGTTGAAAGTGATTATCGAGTCGGGCGCACTCAAAACGCCGGAACTCATTCGCAACGCATCGCTGCTTTCGATGTTGGCAGGAGCCGATTTCATCAAGACTTCGACCGGCAAAATCGATGTTGCGGCGACTCCCGAAGCGGCTGTCGTGATGTGCGAGGCTATCAAGGATTACTACGGGAAGACGTCGCGCAAGGTCGGTTTCAAGGCTGCGGGCGGCGTGCGCACCCCCGAAGATGCCGCGCTCTACTATACCATCGTCGAGGAGATTCTCGGCAAGGAGTGGCTTACGACCGATTTGTTCCGCATCGGTGCCTCGTCGGCCGCAAACAACCTGCTGTCGGCAATCGTCGGCGATACGGTGAAGCATTTTTAAACGGGCAGGCGGCAGATGCGGTTCTGCCGGAGCAGGGTTCTATTAACGACATTAAAGCGGCAGGAGGTATCCTCCTGCCGCTGACTTTATAGCCGCCGACATGTCGGCGACCGACCTTAACGGCTTCGTCCCTACAATATCTTCTTCACCAATGCGAACATGCGGTATGGCATGTAGCGGAACGGCAGGTCGAGCCATGTCGGTGTCGTTACGACAGCGCGGCGGTGCGAGAAGACGTTGAAACTCTCGCGTCCGTGGTAACTCGACATGCCCGAATTGCCCACTCCTCCGAAGGGCAGATTCTCGTTGGCGATGTGCATTATCGTGTCGTTGATGCATGCTCCGCCCGACGAGGCGAGACGCAGCACCTTGTCGCCCATTTCGCGCGACCCGAAGTAGTAGAGTGCGAGCGGTTTCTCGCGCGAGCGGACGAAATCCGCCGCTTTCTGCGTATCGTCGAAAGTCAGCAGCGGAAATATCGGACCGAAAATCTCCTCCTGCATGACGGGTGCGTCGGGCGAGACATTGTCGAGCACCGTCGGTTCGAAATAGCGGTCTTCACGCGAACGGTTGCCCCCGACGATTATTTCGCCGTCCGACAGATACGATTCCAATCTGTCGAAAGCGCGGTCGCTGACGATGCGCACGAAATGACGGCTTTTCTGCGGATTCTTGCCGAGCAGCGACTTGAACTCGCGGGCGAGCGCAGCAACGAATCTGTCCTTTATCGCCTTGTGCACCAACAGATAATCGGGCGCGATGCAGGTCTGTCCGGCATTCAGACACTTGCCCCATGCGATACGTTTGGCGGCGACATCGATTTCGGCGTCGCAATCGACTATGCACGGGCTTTTGCCGCCGAGTTCGAGTACGACCGGTGTCAGATGCTTGGCCGCGGCGGTCATCACGGTGCGTCCGAGCGACGGACTGCCGGTGAAGAATATGATGTCGTAGCGGAGGTCGAACAGAACGGCGTTCACTTCGCGATTGCCCTGAACTACCGCTACATACTCCTCGTCGAACGTGTCGGCTATCATCTTTTCGATGACGGTCGCGACGTTCGGAACGTATGGCGACGGTTTGAGCACTGCGGTGCAGCCTGCCGAAATTGCGCCGACGAGCGGATTGAGAAGCAGTTGCACGGGATAGTTCCACGGAGCGACGATGAGTGCCGTTCCGAGCGGCTCGCTGATTATCCGGCTGCGCGACGGAAACATTTTCAGCGGAGTATGCCGGCATTCTGGTGCAGCCCAGCGCGAAACATGTTTCAGATGATTGTCGATTTCGCCGAGAATGATGCTCAATTCGGTGAGGTAAGCCTCCTCGAATGATTTGTGCAAATCGGTCCAAAGCGCGTCGGTCAAAGGCTTTTCCCATTTGCGTATCGCCTCTTTCAATCTTCGCAGTGCGAGACGGCGCACGGCGATGTCGAGCGTCGCTCCGCTGCGGAAATATTCGCGTTGTGCGGCGACGATTTTTTCTATGCGTTCCTTCGATGTATTGGCGACTCTCATAAGCGTTTACTTTTTGCGTCCTGTGAAATTGTCCATTGCCGAGAAGATGCCGAAGCACTTTCCGAACAGGAAATCGAATACCGCCGTCGGGCAGATGCCCTGCATCAGACGGATGAAGTGGAAACTCCACGGAATGCCGCGGAAATCCTTGTTGCGCTCGATTGCGCGGATTATCTTGCGCGATGTCCGTTCAGGGTCGAGTATCGGGAATATCGGCGAGTGCACGCCTTCGAACATGCCCGTATTAATATAATAGGGTGCGACGGTCGTGAAACGAACTTTGCTTCGGGCTTGGTGCAGTTCGATGCGCACCGAGTCGGACCAGCCGATTACCGACCATTTGCTCGCCGCATAAATCGACATTTTCGGATTGGAAATCATGCCTGCCGCCGAGGCGATGTTGCAGATATGACCCTCATCGCGGACTATCATGTCGGGAAGCATCTGCAAGGCGACGACCATCGGTGCGATGGCGTTCACCTCCATCGTCAGGCGGATGTCTTCGATTGTCTGTTTGTCGAAAGTCTTGTTGCCGCGAACGATGCCGGCACAGTTGATCAGGATGTTCACCTCGCCGCAATCGCGCTTCACTTCGGCGTATGTCGCGGCGACAGCCTCGGCGTCGGATACGTCCACGCGATAACCGCGCACTTTGCCCAGCGGAGCGTACTCGGCTGCGACGCGGTCGATGCTCTCCTGATTTATATCCCAGATGATGAGGGTGTCCGCGCCTTTTTTAAGTACGATTCGCCCCATGATTTCGCCTATTCCCGACGCACCGCCGGTGATGAGAACCCGTTTTCCTTCGATTTTGGACATGCCGTTCAGTTTTTGTAAAGTTATTAACGACACCTTAAAGACTCCGACGACTTTAAGGTCGTTCGTTCGATTCTTGTTCGTTTGCCTTCGATTCGCTATCTTTGCATAGCGTCAAACGTGGCAAATGTAACCGAAATTTTCGGAAATTGCAACCGGATTCGCCCGTACGCGCGCAAAATGTTACAAAATAGTCTAATATGACAGACAGTGAAATTCTTCGCAAACGTTTTCTCGCCCACGTGGGGCAGACTTCGCCGTCGCCGATGATGATTCCGGTCGAACGCGCCGAGGGCGTATTCTTCTATACTCCCGAGGGCAAGGCCTGCTACGACCTCGTGGCGGGAGTTTCGGTGAGCAATGTCGGGCACTCCAACCCCGATGTGGTCGAAGCCGTCAAGAGACAGGCGGAACGCTATATGCACGTTATGGTCTACGGCGAGATGCTCGAACGTCCGCAGGTCGAATATGCGACCGAAATCGCGGCTCTGCTGCCGCCGCCGCTGCGCAGCGTCTATTTCGTGAATTCAGGTGCCGAAGCGGTCGAGGGGGCTTTGAAACTTGCCAAACGCTATACCCGCCGAGCCGAAATGATCTCCATGCGCCGTGCCTATCACGGCTCGACGCACGGTGCGATGAGTATGATGGGCGAACCCGAGGGAGAGGAGTGGAAAAATGCGTTCCGTCCGCTGCTCCCTGCAACCAAGGCGATAGATTTCAACGATTTCGATGCGCTGTCGGAGATTACCGAACAGACGGCATGCGTCCTCTGCGAACCCGTGCAGGGAGAAGCGGGTGTGCGTCTGCCCGGGGAGGGCTACCTGCAAGCGTTGCGCAAGCGTTGCGACGAGGTGGGTGCATTGCTGATTTTCGACGAGATACAGACGGGCATGGGGCGTACCGGCTCGATGTTCGCCATGCTCGAATACGGCGTTACGCCCGATATCGTCTGCCTTGCCAAGGCATTCGGCGGCGGAATGCCGCTCGGGGCGTTTATCGCTTCGAACGAGATAATGGATACGCTGCAAAGCAATCCGACATTGGGTCATATCACCACTTTCGGCGGTCATCCGGTATGTTGCGCCGCAGGACTGGCGGCACTGCGCTATCTGCTGCGCAACAATGTAGTGGAGCAGGTCGAACGAAAGGGCGCGCTGTACGAACGTCTGCTCGCCGGGCATCCGCAGGTGCGCGAGATACGTCGCAGCGGACTGCTTCTGGCGGTCGAACTCGGCGACTCGGCGAAGATGTTCCGCATGATGGAGATGTTCGCCGAGGAGGGTATAATGAGCGACTGGTTTCTCTATTGCGACACGGCGTTTCGCATCTCGCCGCCGCTCACCATCACCGACGACGAAGTCCGCGACAGTGCGAACATTATCCTGCGGTGTCTGGACCGCCTGTAAGGATGCTGTGCCGCTCTCGCCGGTGCCATAAAAAGAATGACCTTCCTGGCAGTCTGGCAACTCCGGAAGGTCCTGTGTTAGGTTAGTTAGGTTAATGAGCAGTGGGAGAACCCCACAATCGTATCGCAAAGGTACGACTAAATTTTATATATGCAAACTTTTTCGTAACAATTTTAATAAAAAATATTGTTTTGCGATTATGTATTGTAACGTATCTTTTGCGGATAGTTGCATTTCTTAACTTTTCATTAAATGCGATGCCTCGGCATACTCTTACTCCCCGGCGGCGGCTTTGAGTGCGGCTATTTCGGTCGCCCAACGCTCCTCGTCGGGCGTTTCGAGTATCAGCGGCATGCCGTCGAACAGCGGCGAGCGGGCGATGAAGCGGAAACATTCCCAACCTATCGTGCCGTCTCCTAACGGCGCATGACGGTCTACATGGCTGCCGAGCGGTTTCATGGCGTCGTTGAGGTGCATCCCGCGCAGATATTTCAGCCCTATGATGCGGTCTGCCTCCCCGAATGTCTTGCGGCAGGCTTCCTCGGTACGCAGGTCGTAACCTGCGGCGAACGCATGGCAGGTGTCGATGCAGAATCCGATGCGCGATTTGTCCTCGACCTTGTCGATTATGTGGGCGAGATGCTCGAATGCGAATCCGAGATTGGAGCCTTGCCCGGCGGTGTTTTCGATTACCGCCGTTACTCCGTGCGTACGGTCGAGCGCGATGTTTATCGATTCGGCGATGCGGTCGAGGCTTGCGAGCGACGTTATCCTGTTCAGATGACTGCCGGGGTGGAAATTCAGCCGGTCCAGTCCCAAAGCCTCGCAGCGGCTCATCTCGCCGATGAACGACTCTCGCGACTTTTCGAGCCCCTCGCGTTCGGGATGACCGAGATTTATCAGATAACTGTCATGCGCCAGTATCTGTGCCGGCATATATCCGCATTCGGCACATGCCGTGCGGAACCGTTCGCACTGCCCGGCTGTGAGCGGCGGAGCGTTCCACTGACGCTGGTTCTTGGTGAACAGTGCGAATGCCGTCGCACCTATGTTTTTGGCATTGACGGGAGCGTTTTCCACACCGCCCGAAGCACTTACGTGAGCACCGAAATATTTCATCGCTGTTGTGTTTGCCGATAGTCGCATACAAAGGTATGTAAAAATCGTCATATATGCACCGAAGTACGGTGCCGGCAGCAGGAAATTATTGCCTTATATCCCTTACGCAGCGTATTGGACAACTATCGTATTTTTTATCAAGGTACATTTGGGCGTCGTTGAAAATCCAACTGTTACTTCTGGCCCAATCATTATTAGGATATATATCGATATTTTCTGTGCCTAAGTCCTGATCCGTTCCGAGAAGTCCGTGCGAGTACCATGTCGATACGCGCCCCGAAATAGTTTCCATTTCGCCTTTATCGTTCAATGCTTTCATCCAATTCCAATCGGGACAAAACAATGCCATCAGAGAGCCTTCGCGGACGTTGGGTACGCGATAACCGTCGGGGCAGGGCGATTTGCCTTCTTTTATAAGGTTTTCCAACTCGGGGTATGTGTATTTTTCATCCGTCAGGATTCCTGTTTCGAAAGCCCAATAGGTTCGTGCCTCGATCGAAAATTCGTTGTTGGGTTCGAGTTCCTGCGAGGAGTAGTAGCGGATCGACATCGGATTCAGATTTGTCAGGTCGAACTTGTAAACCGAGTTCGGGGAGACAGATTCGTTATTGCCCGACACCCCGGGTCCCGACACCTGTATCACCGGTTCGGGAGTATAGTTTTTGTCCCGCAGGTTTTTCCTCGCTTCCTCCTCGGAGGAGACATCCATGCCGAGATTGCGCACGCAGCGCACGGACAGACCGGCGCTTTTACTCCACACCTTGTCGTACGGACCGGTAGACATGCCCTCCTCGGCCCACAATATTTCAGGACAACGGTGATAATAACCGCCGCTTCCGGATGATGTACTGCTTACAATGTGCACGCGCCACGGGTAGATGTTGCGGTTGTCGGTTAGGTCCATGGTCGAAGAGGTGATTTTCTGCTTGTAATACGGATACAGGATGGCATCGGCGTGCAGACCTTGGTCGCCGATGTACAACGCAGCCAACTGGTTGATCGACGCCATATACCATTTGATTTCATTGGCGTCGATAATGCCGTTGCCGTTTTCGTCGCGGTTGCGCGTCAGGCAGGAGTAACGCAGCGTCTTCTTTTCGTCGGCGTCGCACAGGGCATAGCTTTGGTCGAAATCGACATAATCGCTCCACTGCTTCGGTGCATAATCGCTATCGCCGGGGGTCAGCCCCCATATCTTTGCCGTATTGTACAGACCGTTGTCGCCCGAGTCGTTGCCCAAGGACTCATCCGGTATACCCGACGGCGGCGCCACCCAGTTGCCGCTGCTGTCGTACTTCTCCTTCCGCGAGAAGTACCACAGCACGTCGCGGGTTTCGTCGATGGATTCGCAGCCCCATGCTGTCTGGAGTTCGGGTTTCTCGAAGTTGTACACGGTCTGTATCGAACGCTGGCGTATGGTTACGACCGAACCGGTCATGCGGCTGGCTTCGTCCGCACTGTCGTCGGAGTCGCACAAAATGTGCATCAGGCGGTTGGGCTGATTGACGAAATCTTTCCACAGGTCGGGGCGGACGTCGCCGGTGATAGGGTTGGACGTGTAATAGAATTCGTCTACGAATATCGTTACGTGTATTCGGTAGCGCGTCCAAACGCTCTCGTTATCGGGGAACTTCTTCTTCCAATCGTCGTCCAGTTCGGGCCTGAAATCGCTCTCATTATCGATGACGCCGTCCTTTTCCCTGTCTTCCACGAATTTGGCCTTCTGTTCCTTGATGTATTTCGAGAATTCGAGTATGTTCATCGCCTTTTCGGGGTCGTAATTCGCGTGGCCTTTGAGATATTTGCCCTCGCTGTCGCGTTCGTTTACAATAAAGTGAACCCACTGGTAATCCAAGCCCGCGGGCACCTCGATACCGCCGACTATATGGGGCGTACCCTCGCGGCCGAAAGGGGTTTTCACATACCACGTAAGACCTCTCTCGTCGGTTATGTTTATATGCGCCTCGTCGAAGGAGACCACCTCGCTGTCGAAATGGGAGTCGAAGGTGAAAATCGACTCTTTGGCCACATATACGTGTCCCGTCGCGCCCGATTGGTTCTCCGTGGTCTTTTCTTCGACCTCAATCTGGATGTTGTCCACGCCGTAGATTGTAATCGTGTAGGTGTAGGCGGTATTGCGCAGGACGTCGTAGTTGTCGATATCGACGCCGAAGTCGCCCAGATGGATGTAGTATTCGACGTCGGCACTCAACTGCTGGTCCTTGCCCTCGTTGTCGATCTTCAACGCCATGACCACCTCGCCCTTGAGGACGAGATAGGTGCCCTCCGCCGGGGCATATTTCCATATATCGCTCTTTTCCTCCTCTTTCGGTTGTTCGTAGGTGCCGTCCGCGTCCTTCAGACGGGTTTCGCGCGCATTATAGCCCTTGCCCTCGTTCTTGACCTGTTCATCCGGAATAAACTCCTTGGGTGCGGCCCTGTTTTCGAGCATATAGAACGAGAAGCCGTGTTCATCGGTTTCTACATTTTTGACGACTTCCTCGATTATGCCGGTCGTTTCGTTTTTTTCTTTCTGCAGATAGGAGATGGGGACGGTCCGGCGCGTCTCGAATTTGCGCTCGCGCGTGGCGAACATTACGGTCGAGGCATCTTCGGAGCGCGGCAGTACGAATGTCGTCCGGGGCATATTGACAACCCGCCACGACAGCGGCACAAATGAATCGATAGTGTGGGTCGTTATTGCTCCGGTGTCGCCCGTGCCGCCGCTGCCTGCCTGACCGCCCGAGACGGAACTTGAGCGGGAGTCATGATAACCTTTGGCGACCCGGACCTTGACTTCGATTTTGGCGTCGAGACGGGTCAGCAATACCGGAAATTTATTTTTGTCCCCATTGCCGGCAGCGGTTATCCTGCCGTTTGAGATTGCTACGCCCTCGACCAGACCCGTCATGGGGAAGAAGCCGTTCCGTTCGGTAATCTCCTGATTGAGCGTAGCCGTCATGTTCTCCAAATCGGAGAGTGTCTGCACGTAGCGGAGTTTGTCGGGCGAGATGTTCACCATATCGGCATTTACGTTGGCAATCATATAGAGCGTACCGCCGGAGATTTCGGGCGCAATGATGCGCACCTTGCCGTGGGGCTGCTCCGTATCGCTGGCGTTGCCCGCCACCCACCAGCACTCCTCTTTCGAATCGAGCAGTTGGTGCTCGAAATCCTTTCGGTTCGTATGATCGAAGTATCGGCCGTAAACGCGCTGTGCATCGCCATTTTCGTTTTTGGGTCCGAAGAGGAAGACAAAGAGGTTCGACACGCGTTTCTCGGCAGCAGGGTCGAGGGTTGCGCGGCTCGTGATGCATATTTCGTCGAATGTGTTGTCGTTGAAATCGATTGTCGTCCATGAACTGCCCTCCCCGACGGACGCCTCGGGCAGTCGGTCCAATTCCTGATCGGCGGTGCACCCCGCCAATGTCAATGCGGCGCAGGCTGGCAGCAGAAGCAAGTATGTTATGAATCGGTTCATCATTGCAATTTTGTTTTAACGGAACTCCACGTCTCCGGTCCGGTTGTTCCATGAATTTACCCTGAACTCGAAATCGCCCTCTTTGGAGTTGTAGGACACTTCGACGAGGATGCGAATGAAGTCGTTGCGCTGTATTTCGCGCACCTTCTCCACGTAGCCCGTCGCGTCGCTGAAGGCCGTCAGTTCGATGGTCTTTTCGATTCGCGGCGTACCCACATACATCATCTGCGGAATAATCGCCACGGGATAGAGACGGTATTGGCAGCCTTGGTCGGCAACATTCCATCCGCTCAGATATTTTTCGCCTACGCCCCATACGCTGAGGTAATATTCCTTCGGATAGTTGTTCTCATCGTAGAACGTGTTCGAGAACGTAACGCTGTATTCGCTTAAAGTATTACCCTTGTTGTCCCGATTATTGACTCCCAATTTGTACTTTTGGGAGGTCGTATCGTCCGTACTCATCATGTGGCTCTCGTCGGTCGGCGTTATGCCTTGGGGCAGGGTGGGCATATGTTTTCCGGAGCGGAGATTCTTCAGGCAGCAGGTATAGGTGCCGTCCGCCTCCTTCTTCAGTCCGTCCAAACGCCACAGGAACGACTTCAGGTCTATGTCCTGCATATCGAGGGTTACATCGCCATTCTGGTAGGCATACAGCGTTCCGTCCTCTTGTTCGTACAGGTATTTGTTCGAGCCTACGCCCTGAATGAGGAAATAGCAGAAGCCGTTTTCGCCCGCCAACCTTTCCTCGATTGCCTGTAAGCCGGCGTAGAGTTCATCGGCTGAAGTCGGGTTGTGTATGTAGTCTTTCTTTTCGTTTTCGGTTGCATATTTGCTCGTTGCCGTGTCGAAATCGGGTGCCATTTGTTTGCCGTCCTTCACCCACTTCTTATAGTCGATTTTCTGTATGTCGGTGGTTTTGTAATTGTTCACCGTGGGATACGAAACGGCGATGGTGTAGGTGAACGCATCGGGGTCGGAGTCTCTGCTCTTATAGTCGATGTGGCTCTCGTACATCAGGGCGTCGAAGATGCACCGTTTCTCGCCGGACTTCACTCTGACGCCGTCCGCGCCGCCCGCGTTGTCGGAGTCCCAGTCTTTGATAAACGGCACTATCGCCCCGTATGTCGGAGTGTTGCTTATCGGGTTGATTATCCCGGTGTAATCGACCATGGGCGCACCCTTGCCGTCGTGGTCGTTGTGAAGCCCCGTAGTCGTGGATGCCAGTTCGCTGTAGTCGCGGTTGTTTTTGTTGCGCCGGAAGAGGTAGCAGGTGGACTGGGTGTAGTTGGGGCTGAATGCCAGCGAGTCGATTTGGAGCGGCTCGCTGCCGTAATTCTTCACCTCGACCCGGGTGCGGGAACTGATGCGCAGCAGTTCCAGCGACATGTGGTTGTCGCCGGCTCCCAAGTAGAAATCCTTCGCCGCCGTCAGGGTCTGATGAACCGCGGGGCGGATGTAGGGCTTGAGCGGCTTGCCGTCCGGACCGACGAGCGGGAGAGTAACCACATCGAAATTTTCACCGTCTTTTTGCAGCGTGCGGTTCATCAGGAAGCGGAGGTCGTAGAGGAACTGGTAGCCGGGGTTGAAATTGGGTATGCCTTCGGCCATGTATTGGGGCTGGTGGAACATGTTCGCGATATTTTCCAGCGTTTCGTCCACGTTCAACGTATGCTCGCCGGCGGACGTTCTCGACGTCGTAACATCGTGGTCGTAGTTGGCAATGGCCAAGACGGTGTATTCGCCGCGCAGCAGTTTCTCGGCAGACTGTCCGATGTATTTTCTGTCGGCGTCCGTCGTAACGTCCTTCTCCTCGACTATGTGAATGGGGTCGTTGTAGTCGAAGGTTACGCACGCACGCGTGCCGACCATTCCCCTCGTACGTCCATCCTCGTCTTTCGCAATCTCTCCATTCTCATCATACAGGAAACTTGCCAAACTTCCATCCTCGTTGAGGATGGAGTTCTTTTTCGCCCATTCCACCTGTTCTTCATCGGCGGGGTTGAAATTCTCTTCATTGTCGGGACAGTCCGGGTCGGGAATTCGGCGGATGCCCACAATCTTGTTGGTGCGCCTGTGAACAAGAATCAGCGTCAGACAGGTCATCTTCGTGCCGTTGATAAATGCCGCCTCGTTGTAGCGGGCTGCCGCCTCGTCTGTCGCCCCGGGCTCCGGCACCGGTCCGGAATAGTCGGGATCCAACAGATCGGCTTTGTCGAAGGCACCGCACATGCCGGACGCGCGCGTGCCCCCGCCCATGTCCGCACGCGCGCCGGAGGTCGTGCCGGTGCGGGTGCCGGTGCCGGTGCGGGTCGAGACATCGATGCCGATGTCGGCTATGGAGATGTCTATGGTGAGCGAGGCCGGCTCGGCGTCCTCGGACCCGGATGCGCCGCCCTCTTCGTTGAAGACGGGGTCGGTCGCGCAAGCCGCCGCTGCTGCTGCCGCCGCCGCAAGGATAAGTGTCTTTATATGTCGAATCCTGAACATGATTGTCTGCTGTTCGGTTTAGAATATGATTTCTGTGGAGTGTTTGCGCTCGTTCCAGTCCTTAATCGACAAATCTACCGAGAGGTTGCTCTCCGATAACAATATCGTGTAGGTGTAGCGTTTGCCCGCAGCCCAGACGTATTTTCCCGTCGTCGGGTCCGTGCCGCCCGTGCCGTCTGAACTTTCCGTGATTACAGTGCCGTCCGGCATGAGTTTGGTTTTGGTCTGCATGGGCAGTTTCACCTTGTAGATGACTCCGCCGCCCTTCTTGGTGGTGAAGCACAGCGTGAGTTTGCCGTAGGACTCCTGCGGAGGAATCAGCAGCCAGCCGCTGTTGCGGCAGAAGAGCACTCCCTCGGCAGCCGCATCCTTGGAGTCGCAGTATCCCCAATTTTTAGTTTTCCAGTCGTAGTAATAATCCGTGCCGTAGTAGGCATCGGCTTTTTTGCCGGTGTACATGTACTGGACGCCTTTTGCGGCTTTGGAAACCCCGCTCTCACCGCCCGTATCGCTGCTTCCGCCGCTATCGGACGATGCGTCTTTGTCTTTCGAATACATCAATACCGGGTTATACCCTTCGACGCCGAGCGTAAGCGGGACATTTTCGGGCTTTCCGTCCTTCCAGCCCCATTTCTCCAACATCGCTTCGGCGGACATCTCCTCGTCTTCGCCTATCCTTATCACGCCGTCGCCGTTCGTATCCTCGCCGTACCAATACTGCAGCGGGGGCACCCACTTGTAGAGCACCTCGTCTGCGGGCGGGTTGTAGTCCTGCAGCCACTTCATGCTGTGTATGCTCTTCGAGTCGCCATAGGAGACCGTGCCCTGCGAAAAGAAGAGACGCTCCTCGTCGTTGAGCAGGTAGACCGAGGTCAGGAAGTCAGCATCCTTGAAATTGAGCCTGAACTCGAACCGCAACGCCGCCAAGGCGTGGTTCAGCGTAATCGACACGGGGGATATCATCTGTGCCGGTGTGGCCTCGACGGAGGCGACGCCGAGCAGCAGGTCGTACTGCAGTTTTCGCGAGGGATAGGTCATGGCGAAAGATGCAGCGTTGGAGGTCGAAACGGTGTAGTTGTAGAGTCGCTGCGGATAGTATGCGCGGAAGATATATTTCGCATTCGGGTGCCAGTATCTCATTCCGACGTCGGTGGCCCATTGCGAACGCACTTTGCCTTCGACTTTCATATCGGGCAGGTACACGAGCCGCGCGCCGCGGTAGAGGTCGTAGACGGTTACCGTATTGCCGCCGTCGTCCAAGTAGGAATAGTCGCCGAACAGACCTATGGCAAATCCCTTCTCCTTTTTCGGGTCGTTCTCCGGGACTTCGCAAACCTCGGGCAGCGTGGTGAAAAAGTCGGGGTCGGCAGGGTTGGTGCGTCTCGTTTCGCCGGGAGGTATCGCTCCGTCATCGCCTATCATGACGCGCGTATCGACGTCCGGAGCCCCCACCCCGGTTACACTCCAGCGGATGGGCATATCGCTGCACGGCGGAAGCGAAAACTCATCGGTCTGCTCGGTCGTGCATGCGGTCAGCAGGGCGGCCGTCAGGACCGCAGCCGCAAGAAGCCGTCGTATGTTTATGGTGCACATCATTTCGCGTTAAAACGTTTGTCCATTACTTCCAGAAGGAATCTCACCTCGTCGATTCCCACCGAAAGGGTGTATATGTAATGCCGTCCTGCTTCCAGCCTCGTCGTTATATTGTTTGTAGACAGTCTCCGGTGCAGCAGGACGCCGTCGGCGTCAGTATATTCGTATTCGACCGTAACCGCCGACGCGAGCCTTTGCGGCAGCATCAGCACCGAGCGGCCCGTTTCGCGCGGCGTGTGTCCGGTCGCGGTCTCCCCCTCGAAAAAGACTATCGGCGAGCGTCTCTCGTCGAGTTGCCAAGCCGGTTCGGGCAGCGAGCGGAAAGTTCCGATGACTGCCGCCTCGTCGAGCGTTATGCTGCGGACGATTATTTCATCGGTCGTATCCGCATGGTTCTTGATTCTGAAATCGACCTTGCAAAGGGCGTGGCGGAAGGGCATGACCACTTCGCCGCCGGCGTCAGTCTTCGAGCGGTCTGCCGCCACGTCGGTATAGAGCAGGTCGGTTTGCGAAAGCGAGGCGTCGAAGTCGGTGAACGTTACGCCCTTCTCGGTGTCGCATCCGCTTGCGGCATCGTAAGGCGCATAGCCTATGAACGAAAGCCGCGTCGTTTTGGGCGACCACTCCTTTCGCGGCGAATACCGCCATTCGCCGTCGGCATACGCCACCTTGCACCGGGTCATGAACTCCTCGGCTTCGGCTGCGTAGTCGGCGAACGGCTGTCCCGCGGGCAGCAGCCACGCGCTCACGCCGAAAGGCTGTTCTTCGGGATAGGTCTCCTGTCCTTCGGCGCGAACCTGTACGTACAACTGCGGACGGAATGCGAGGTCTACCGCAGGGTCGTAATCCTCCGCGCGGTCGATGACGCATCCCGTGAGACCCGAAAGGGTCCCCGCGGCCGCCACAACGCAATATTTCATCGCCCCGAGTTTCATTGCTGCCTGTCAGTGTCTGCAAGGGGTATTCATCCCCTTGCAGGCTGCATGTCGTTTTACTATATTTCCGACACTACGTCGCTTGTATCTACTGTTACTTCACCCTCTACTTCTTCCCAAGGAGTAACTGTCGGGTTGAAATAAATCTGCTCCAAACCGATCGAGATGTGGTAGATATAACGCTTGCCCATCTCCCATGCATACGAACGACTTCCGCCGTTTTTCACTGCAAGGTTGAACGGCACCGTTTCTTCAGCCGTCTTAATGCCGTCCTTATTCTTAATTTCGTAGGTTATTTCAACTGTTGCATCCGATGCCCTGCCTTCGCCTTTGGCAAGATTCTGCGGCATAAGGATAAGGTCGCTTCTGCGCTTTCCGTCAGTATCAGGGGTATCAGCGGTAGCATCATTTTCAAGACTGCCATTGATGGGTTCTTCGGCGGTGCCAAGCAGTTTTTCGCCACTGAATACCGTATAGTTCACTAAACCGCCTTTGACGGTCCATGCAGCAGTTCCCTTTTGACCGCCATCGACATAATAATTCTGGTTGAAATCGCCTTTTTCGTAAACATTCTTAACCGTTATATTGGTTATATAGATTTTATCGTCGTTGCCAGTGGGCTGTGCGCTTACCGTAAAGACAATCGACGAAAGGGCGTGGTTGAACACGAGCGTAACGCCGTCGTAAGGGTCGTCTGTTACTACGGATGTTTTCGTTTTGTCGTAAGCAGGATCGCTGTAAAGCAGGTCGTACTGGTCGGCAGAAGTTGCGTTTACCGTAAAATCGTTGAACTCGAATCCTGAGAATGCATTCCATTCGGTAGCGGGTGCTGTGGTCGTATTGGTCGCATGCGGAGCGTATGCACCGAAAGTCAGGTAACCGGTTTTGGGCCAGTAGTAGACTCTATCTTCGGGTTTCCAATATTCCGGAGTCTCCGTACTGTTTGCTACGCACCGCACGTTGTCCATATACGCGGTACCTGTTGCATCAGCAGCAGAATTAGGAACACCGATTTCATCTGCAGTTTTGATTGCGAAAACTCCGAAATCCTTATCCTTCGGATAATTGCTTACGATTTCAGTGGCTTTGGTCGGAATGGTTACCACCGGAGCGTCGAACGCAATGCGCTCGGAAGAGCCATCGCCGGTGATAACCGACTCATTCTTGACGCAGCCAGCAAGCATTGCGCCTGCCATAACTGCTAAAAATAATGTTTTTTTCATAAAAAATAGGTTAAAATTTGTTAATAAAATGATAAAATATGTTTCTGACTAAATAATTATGTCGGTATGTATGTCTCCCCAATCGGACACGCCCGGGGTGAAGCCTCCTCCCGAGGCCGGCGGCTCGGGAATCTCGATTGTGCCGTCGATGATGAGCCAGCGTCGCTCCGTGGCATCGGGCTCGCCGAACTTCCCGGTAATGTCGATGTCGGCTGTAACTTTCGCACCGTATGTCGTAAGCACATCGAACGACAGTTCGAGTTCGTTCGTCTTGCCGGGCAGTTTGCCGAAAGTGCCGAATGTGGCGTAAACGACCGCCGTGTCGTTCTCCTCCACGATGTCTGACTGCTGCATCTCGAAATATATCGTTACGTCGTTGTCCGCATCGACTTTCCCGTCGGCAAGCCGCACCGAACCCGCCATGCCCGTGAGCAGCCCGACCGTGGACGAGACATAGCGTATGTTGCGGATTCTGATTTGAAGATAGTATGCCTCGACTATGCTCCGCGCCTCGAACCACTCTCCGTCGGGCGCACGCAAATCGTCGATCTTCTCGCTGTATGACACATGCACTCCGCCTTGCGCAACGAACAACTGGTCGGCATCGTAAACAATCTTCTCGTGCGGCTCGCTGTTGCGCCCCGACAGCCGGCTGCGCAGATGCGAGGCTATCTCGTTGGTGTAAGCCCCGACACTCGCAAAACTGTTTTCCGAATGCACGATGGTCGATTCGGTGTTGAAATTGTATGCCAAAAGCGTATAGTCGCCCGGTGCCGCGATGATATATCCGTCGTAATACGTTCCCCGTTCGTCTCTGCCCCTGTTGCGCAGATATCGCTCCGACGCCACGCGCCCCGCGGCATCGTACAGAATCACGCGCATTATTTCGGGCGAGCGGTATTCGGGGTGCGCATAGTCGGGATTGTAGAAGCCCGTCGTGATGTTTTGCAACTCCTCGTCGATGTAGATGCGCACATAGTGTGTCTGCTGCGGGTCGATGAGCGGACGGCGGCTGCAACCCGTGGCGAATGTCGCGAGCACAAGCAGCGATATGACAGCGAGCCTTTTCATCGTCTGCCTCCTTTCGTCTTGCAGGGCGCGAGCAGAGGCACGACGAGTGCCACCTCGATTTTGGTCGGACCTACATAGTGCAGCCGCCCCTGCTTGTTGCGGTCGCGAATGAGCATCTGATAGTCGTCGGTGGGGATATAGTGGCGGTAGGGGATGTTGGCATAACCTACCGAGAGCGAAAATTCGAGATTCAGTCGCTTGCATATCGGCATCGAATAGCCGTAGGTGAGACCGACGCTCGCGAACTCGCCCTGATAGCATCCGGTGCGGTTGGCCTGCACGTCGAACTTGCCTCCGAAGCCGTATAGACCGAGGAAATGCCCCACAAGCGCATCGCGCTGCACCCAGTCGGTGCGCGAGGCGTATTTGCCGACCGTGGGCTTGAACCACCAGCGGAACTCGCCTCCGAACGAAAGTATTTGGAGGCAGTAGCGGTTGTCGGCGGTTACCCACCACGGGCAGTGCTGCTCGTAGAGAATAGAGAAGTTTTTGTTTATGGCTCCCTCTATCGAGAAGTTGAGCACCGTCGCGGCGTCGTACAGCATGTTGGTTTTAAGTGCCAGTACAGTGCGTTTCGCTTTCGCCCGGGGCTGCAAAACCGTACTGACGGGCGAATCGGCTGCCGTGTACATCGGTGCCGGCGGCGTCGCAAGGAGATGTTCCGCCCGCTCGGCGGCTTTGTTCTGTTCGAGGTCTGTCCATACGCATATCCACATCGCCATGCGCAGACGCGGCATGATGTTTCGTATTATATATTTATAGGTATCGCCGTTGTTTAACCGCCGCAAACACCATTTTTTTGTATCGTTGCGTATGCCCGATTCGAGAATGGATATGACCTGCGCGCGGTCGTGGCGATGGTAATCACGTATGACGGCATCGTACAGTCCGTCCCAATTCTCCCCCATGGGGCGAAGATTTATTTTGTCGGTCGTCAAATCGCTCGACGGCGGAAGGTGTTGCAGAATGTAGTTGCGGGCAGCAGTGGAACGCCGTTTCGAGAGCAGCAGGTTGTTTCCGTAAGAGCCTTCGGGGGAGGCATAGGCATAAATTGTTATACTGTCGATGCGCGGCGAAGATTGTAGAAAATGACGTATTTGTGCAAGGTTGATGGCGTTGTCGAGATACTCCTCGTCGATATCGGAACAGTCATTGCGATAGTACAAGGCGAACCTGCGGACGGGGGATTCGCTGCAATCGATGCCGGCATTTCCCCCCCCCGTGCGATATGTCTCCGGTCGGGCATGTACGACATGTCCTATTGTCGCCATACCGACCAAGAGCAACACGGTTTTTCCTAAACGGTTCATATTTGACCTCGCGGTTTTTATTTTAAATTATAAATTATGAACAGTCAAATTATTATGTCCATAATCCGCAAAGGTAAGTAAAAAAATTAATAATTATCATTAAAAAATGACAAAAATGTTCGGAAAAATCCCCCCCCCGGAAAATGCAATGGTTCAGGCGGTTACGAATGCACTTAAAACCGCCGTTTCAGCCCGTTCGGTTCGGAGCGGCACCCCGTATGCCGCGGATTGGCACCGCTGCGAAGCCCGAATTGCGCTTCGGCAGTGCTCTCCGCCGCCTCCGTTTTCTCAAACCGCTCCCTCAAATCGACAGCGAACCGAAACAGTCGCTCCACTATTCCGAGTTTCATTTTTTATTCGTACTTTTGCGCCCGGGAAATATAAATCTGAAATACTTATGAAAAAATTTATTCTCGTTTTTTCGGCATTCGCTTTCTGCGTATGCACTTCGGTTTCGGCTCAGGTTACGGTGGAAGCCGCCGCCCCGAAAGAGCAGCCGACGTTCGACGACACGGTCAAAACAGATGATTCCAAACCCGGTTTTTCGAATCTTGCGCAGTTGAAGGCCGAGCGCGCCGCAATCCGCAAGGAGCGCAACACTATCGAATTCAATATCGGCGTGAACGGATCGCTCTCCAACTTCAACAGCAAATGGCAGGCGGCGAACGGAAGCGTCAATTCGGTTACCGGTATCGCCAACATCCTTTTTACGCACTCGTTCAAGAAAGACAAATTCTCGATAGACAACAAGGTTACGGGCAAACTCGGAGCCACGAGCAAGAGTTCGACATGGACCAAAAGTCAGGACGAATGGTTCATCTCGACCGCTCCGGCATACAAGATTTCCGACAACTGGAATTTCGGTGCGATTGTTTCGCTCCGTTCGCAATTCGCAAACGGCGTGGACGACAAGAACAACCGCACGAGCCGTTTCTTCGCTCCGGGTTATTTCAATGTCTCGGTCGGTTTCACCTACGTATGCCCGAAGCCTAAATTCCCTATCAAAATCAATCTCTCGCCCTTGTCAATGAACTCGACATTCGTTTGCAGCCGTACGGTTCGCGACGTGTTCTTCAACAAAAAGGGATTCAAGACCATCGACGGAGGTGCGCTTACTTATGACGAATTCACGGCTAACAGCGGTTTGTTGTCGGCTGCGGACCGCAACACTCCGTACTGCTACGGTCTGACGCTCGAAAACGGAACGTCGCGTTACGAGGGCGGTTCGTCGATACAAATCGATTTCGACCGCACTTTCGGCAAAAAGGAGATTTTCCGTTACCGCACGACGCTCTATTCGTTCTACGGCTGGATTAACGAAATCACCCAGCAGGCGAGCAAGGATAAGGATTTGTTCGAAAGCATTGTGCCGACGATTCGCTGGGAGCATACGGTAGACATCAGGGCGACGAAGTATTTTTCGACGCAGTTCTATTTCCAGATGTACTACAACAAGGCTCAAATCAATTCGTTGCAGACCCAGATTATTCTCGGTGTCGGCATTTCGTACACTTTCAAGAATAAATAGTCGCAGCGATGTCGGAACGCGTTCGCCACAGAATCTTCGTGCTGCTCGTCGTAGCGGCGATATTCCTTATAGGCTGGCTTTTCGGTCGCTCCTACGGGCGGCGTATTACCGATGAACAAATCGTCCGCGTCGTCGGCTCTCTCTCTGCGGGCAGCGGCAAGGTAACGCGCGTTCTGTCGCTTATCGAGAACAGTTACGTCGATTCGATTCCGTCCGATTCCATCGCCGAAGCGGCCATTCCCGCCATACTCGAAGTCCTCGACCCGCATTCGGTCTACATTCCTGCCCGCGAGTTCGAACAGACCGAGGAGCCGCTCCAAGGCGAGTTCGACGGAATAGGAGTGGTATTCAACATGGCGACCGATACGGTAATCGTTCTCAATGTCGTTCCGTCCGGTCCGAGCCAAAAGGCGGGAGTGCAGGGCGGCGACCGCATTATCCGGGTGAACGATACGCTGATTGCCGGACAGAAGATGTCCACGACCGATGTCATGAAACGGCTGCGCGGCAAACGCGGTACGCAGGTGCGCCTGTCGCTCGAACGCAAGGGCATAGCCGAGCCCGTCGAGGTCGTCGTTACGCGCGATGCCATACCGCTGCACAGCGTCGAGGCGGCGGTTATGCTGACCGGCAATATCGGATTCATCAAACTGTCGCAGTTCTCGCGCACGTCGCATGCCGAGGTATCGTCGGCGATAGAACGTCTGCGCAAGCAGGGCATGACCGACCTCGTGCTCGACCTGCGCGGCAATTCGGGCGGATTTCTCGATCAGGCGATATTGATTGCCAACGAGTTTTTGCCGAAAGGCAGCCTTATAGTCTATACCGAAGACCGCTGCCACCGCCGCGTGCATCAGTTCAGCGACGGCAGGGGCGAGTCCGCCGACCTCGCACTGGCAGTGCTTATCGACGAAGGCAGTGCGTCGTCGAGCGAGATTCTCGCCGGAGCATTGCAGGACAACGACCGCGGCACTATCATAGGACGCCGCTCGTTCGGCAAGGGACTGGTGCAGTCGCAGGTGCCGTTCCCCGACGGTTCGGCATTGCGTCTGACGGTCGCCCGCTACTATACGCCTACCGGACGTTCGATTCAGAAACCCTATTCGGAAGGTAACGACGACTACGAGATGGACATTATCAACCGTTTCAACCATAACGAGTTCTTTTCGGCTGACAGCATCCGCTTCGCCGATTCGCTGCGATATACGACCCCGAAAGGCAAGACGGTTTACGGCGGCGGAGGCATCATGCCGGATGTGTTCATGCCGCTCGATACCGCGAACGTTACGAAATACTATCTGGAAGTGAGCGGG
Organism: uncultured Alistipes sp.; assembly: GCA_964427035.1. Classification (GTDB taxonomy): domain Bacteria; phylum Bacteroidota; class Bacteroidia; order Bacteroidales; family Rikenellaceae; genus Alistipes. The sequence continues at coordinate 20,719 of CAYRSF010000051.1, read as the reverse complement.
CGCAATATCCTGTATCGTTATACGATAGATTATGCCGACAGCCGGCGTGCGGAGTTGAGTGCCGCGAAGACGACGGCGGATTTGCAGCGCATGTTCGACGAAGACCGCCGTATGTTCGACCGCTTTGTCGATTATGCGTCATCGCAGGGGGTCAAGCCCGCTCGCCGCGACATCGAACGTTCGCGAGCGATAATGGAGGCTCAATTGAAGGCGTTCGTCGCCCGCAACTCCGAACTGGACAACAGTGCATTCTATTATTTCATCTATCCTATCGACAACACGATGAAACGTGCGGTCGAGATTCTCGACGAGGAGAGAATCTCGAGATCGGGGAGTTGAAGTCGGATAATGTCGCGCAGGCATTGCCTGCTTTAAGGTCTGCCGACCGTCTATCCTTCGAATCCTCCTCTTGCGAGCAGGGCTTCGCTGTCGCGTACCGCTTCGCGGCACCAGCGGTAGAGCATGCGCGACAATTGTTCGCCGCTCAATCGCCAGTCGGGGACCTCCTGCCGCATCCGTTGCGACAACATATATATAAGTATGGCTGCCGAAGCCGAAACGTTAAGGCTTTCGACTAATCCGCACATAGGAATTTTCAGAAATTCGTCCGCCGAAGCGATTACCTCGTCCGATATTCCCTGTTTCTCGGTGCCGAATACGAGCGCGAACCGCCCTTTCGCAACGTCGAACGTTTCGGGCGTGCAACTTTCTCGGTGCGGCGTCGTGGCGACTATGCGGTAGCCGTCGGCTTTGAGCGAGCGGATGGCTTCGGCTGTCGATTCGTGGCGGCGAATGTCTATCCACTTGTCAGTTCCGCGCACTATGTTGAGATTCGGGTTGAACTTGCAGAGCGTCTCGACCGTGTGGATGTTCCGTATGCCGAACGCTTCGCAATGCCGAACGATTGCGCTTGCGTTCTGCGGATGGAACATGTTTTCGGTCATTACCGTTATGTAGTCGGTGCGCATGGATGCCGCACGGCTGAACGCCTCGAACCGCTCGGGCATCATGAATTCGGCGAGATATCGGGTGCGCTCGTCGCACTGCTCCGCCGTGAGGAGCGGCGACGGCGTGTTATTTTCGGTATTTGTCATCGTCGTCGAGTATTTTCAGGTAACTCTCGTAGCGCGAGCAGGCTATCTCGCCGCATTCGACAGCCCGCATGACGGCGCAGCCGGGCTCGTGGGTGTGGGTGCAGTTGTAGAATTTGCAGTCGGCTGAACGGCGCATCATTTCGGGGAAATAGTGCCACAACTCGTGGTCTTCGATGTCGATAAGCCCGAATCCCTTGATGCCCGGCGTGTCGATTATGTAGCCGCCGTCGCCGATAGGGTACATGGTCGAGAATGTCGTCGTATGGCGACCCTTGCGGTGGCTTTCCGAAATTTCTCCCGTACGGATGTCGAGCGACGGGTCTATCGTGCGCACGAGCGTCGATTTGCCGACTCCCGAATTACCCGACAACAGCGTCGTGCAGCCGTCGAGCATCCCGCGCACGCGTTCAACTCCTCGTCCGTCCACGGTCGAAAGGTCGATTACCCCGTAGCCCGCCGATTCGTATATGCGGTGGAATTCGGCTGCCGCTTCGGGATTGCCGTCTGTCAGATCGCACTTGGCTAAAAGTATGGTAACAGGCACCTTGTAGGCTTCGCACGTAACGAGGAAGCGGTCGATGAACTCGGCCGCCGTTACGGGTTCGGCTATCGTGGCCAAAATCATTGCGCGGTCGATGTTGGCTGCGATGATGTGCGATTCTTTCGAGAGATTGGATGCGCGTCGGATGATGTAGTTGCGGCGGGGTGCGATGTCGCATATCGTCCATTCGCCCTTGTCGTCGCATTCGCAGAATACCGTGTCGCCGACGACGACCGGATTGGTCGATCTTGTGCCGCGAAGTCGCAGCCGTCCGCGGATGCGGCATCGTAGGCGTTCGCCCTCATGTTCGACTTCGTACCAACTGCCGGTCGCCCGTATGACTAAACCGCCGATTCGCATCTGTCTCCGTTTTTGTCCGCCGGCGCATCGTCCGCCGCCGGAATCTGTTTTTTCAACCAGTCGATGTATGGGAATATGCACTGCGATACGTTTTTGACGGGACGGAACGTGCGCGACGAGGCTATATATTTCTTGTCCACGAGTTTCAAGTCGTCATTCAGCGAATCGAACGCAGCGTATGCGACGCTCAGCACGAGCAACGCCTTGACGAGCGACAGCGTGATTCCGAGCAGCGTGTCGAGCGAGTGCAGTCCGATGAACGATAGCATCGACCGCAGGAATTTGGCGAGTATCGCGGCAATCACCACTGCGGCGACGAACGTTATGGCGAATCCTGCCACTGCGGCGAATTGCGGGTCGATGCCGAACATCGTGCCGACTCGCGCGCCGAAACGTATTGCGAGTATCAGTCCTGCGACTATGCCTGCGAGCGACAGCAGTTGCGCCACCAATCCGCTGCGCCAGCCGCTGACCAATGCCCATACGAAGGCGATAGCGGTTATTATGTCGAAAAAATTCATTCCGTGTACGTGTGTCTATAATCCGCACGAAGTTAATCAATTTTTCGATAAACTCCTAATATTCCGCAGCGGGATTGAGGTCTGTCCAGTCTGTCCGCCGCGGACGATGCGGGTCGGGAGCGGGAAATATCCTTTCCGTCCGAATGCATCCTGAAAAATTTGGCGTTCCTCTCGTCTTGCATTATCTTTGCAGTGAAACAATTCGGACGATTATGAAAAGACTTGTCGTTATTTTGTCTGCCATTTTCGCCTCCGCATTCCCTGCGGCGGCTCGCGATACCTATATTCTCAACAACGACTGGCGATTCTTCTTCAAGGAGGAGAATTCGAGCGACGAGGCGCGTTACGTCCGACTGCCGCATACGTGGAATCTCGATGCGCTGACGGGCGACGGCTCGTACCGGCAGACGACGGCGAACTATCAGCGAACGCTTTTCATCCCGACCGAGTGGAGCGGCAGACGGCTGTTCCTCCGTTTCCATGGCGTACAGAGCGTAGCCGACGTATTCATGAACGGCTGCCATATCGGCGAACATCGCGGCGGCTGGACCGGATTCACGTTCGAGATAACCGACAGGGTGCATTTCGGCAGCGACAATACGCTGCTCGTAATCGTCAGCAACAACTATCAGAACGACGTTCTGCCGACATCGACCGAAGCGAATCTGTACGGCGGCATTTATCGCGACGTGGAACTTATCGTAACCGACCGTCTGGCTGTTTCGCCGGTCTATTACGGTACGGACGGCGTGATAGTGCATCAGAACAGCGTGTCGCCGGAGCGGGTGGAAGGCTCGGTCGGCATCATGCTGACAGGCAAAAAGGATGCTCCGTGCAATGTTACGGTGGATATCGTATCGCCCGACGGATATGTCGCGACGACAAAGAGCGTAAAGGCGAAAGCGGACGGAAAGATGCTCGACATTCCGTTCGCAATCGACAATCCGGAGTTGTGGTCGCCGAAACGTCCGAATCTCTACAAGGTCTCGGTTATGGTCGGTACTGACAGCGTAGGCGTTGTTACGGGATTCCGCAAAATCGAGGTTACGCCCGACAAGAAATTCACTGTGAACGGCAAACGCTATCACGTTCGCGGCGTTACGCTCTGCCATGACAAGGTGCCTGCGGGCAACGCTCTGACCGAAAAGGATTACGATGCCGACCTGCGCATAATCCGCGAAACGGGTGCCAATGCCATACGTTCGGCGACGGGACCTCATGCGCAGCATCTTTACGACGAGTGCGACCGTCAGGGACTTATCGTCTGGATAGAGAGTCCGCTGACGCAGTCGCCGTTTCTGAGCGACATGGCGTATTTCGCCACTCCGCGTTTCGAGGAGAACGGTCGGAGGCAGTTGCAGGAGATAATCGTTCAGAACTATAACCATCCGTCCGTTGCGATGTGGGGCATATTTTCGCTGCTCCGCGGTGCCAGCAAGGCGCAGTTGGAGTATGTCCGCGAACTCAATTCGCTCGCCAAGAGCCTCGACAAGTCGCGACCGACCGTCGCTTGCAGCAATCAGGACGGCGACATCAATTTCATAACCGACCTTATCGTCTGGCAGCAGAATGTCGGTTGGAGCAGCGGTTCGCCCGAAGACCTGACGGTGTGGCAGTCGGCTTTGTCGTCGCACTGGAATCACCTTTCGCAGGCGGTGTGCTACGGCGAGGGCGGAACGTACGGACAGCAGAACGAATCGTACGTCAAACGGGGCAGCAGCAGTCTGCACCGTATTCCCGAGAGTTGGCAGACGCGGTTCCATGAGGGATACATGCGATATATCGACGAGAATCTGTTCTGGGGCGTGTGGATAAATACGATGTTCGACTTCGGTTCTGCCCGTTACCGTGCCGGAGTGCGCAATACCGGTCTGGTCTCGTTCGACCGGACGCAGCGCAAGGACGCTTTCTATCTCTACCGCATGTTGTGGAATCACAAGACGCCTACGCTGCATATCACCGGCAAGAGCCGCGACGTGCGCATACGCAGGTCGCAGAGGTTTACCGTATATTCGTCGAACGATATGCCGATGCTGACCGTAAACGGCGATACGGTCGCCATGCACCGGTTGTCGCAGGGCGTATTCCGCTCGGACAGCATCGCCCTGAAAGGTCGCAACGAAATACGTGCATGGTCGGGCGAATGCGCCGACTCGATGGTGCTTACAATCGGCAGTTACCTAAAACGCCGGTAGCGTTCGTGCCTTCGCACATCAGCAGGTCGAGAATCGACAGCCCGGGAGCGAACGGCATACGGTCGGAAAACAACTGGAAATAGCGGGGGGCGTCGAACGGTGTAGCCCGTTTTTTCGGTCGCAGGTCGAGCGCGTTTTCGTTCGGTTCGACGTATGCATCGGAGAGGCTGAATCTCGGTTCGAGCCCGAGCAGAGCGAATGTTTCGCGGAGAATCTCCAAATCGTAATCGACCAGAAATTTCCACTCGCGTTCGTAAAATCGGACGATGCGGTCGGCTATCATGTCGAAATATGGCGACGAACGGTAGGCGGAGCGTATCGCCGTCCAGTGCTGGTGCTGCCAGCGTTTGGAGTAGTCGATGCGCACGTCGCACACAGGCGTTCGCGGTCGGTCGGCATGTTGCAGACAGACCGACAGCGGCATCGTGCCGTTCGCCGTCATTATCACCGTGCGGTTGCGCAGCGAACGCTTGATGTAGTGTTCGTGAATGTCTATCACGCACTCTTCGCCGCCGTGAATCAGTCTGGCGAAATACTCCGTGTCGCCCCAGTATGCTGCCGGCAGAATCGTCATCGCTTCTCTTTCCACTTTCCGTCAGCCTTTATGAGCGCAATCAGCCGTTCGAGAGCCTGCTCCTGCGGGATGTTGCGTTCGACGACTTCGCGACCGCGATAGAGCGTGATGCGTCCCGCACCCGCACCGACATAGCCGTAGTCGGCATCCGCCATTTCGCCGGGTCCGTTCACGATGCAGCCCATCACGCCTATTTTCAGCCCTTGAAGATGCGACGTGCGGGCTTTTATCTCGGCGAGCGTCGATTCGATGTCGTAGAGCGTTCGTCCGCAACTCGGGCATGCTATGTATTCGGTGTGCGACATGCGTACCCGCGCGGCTTGGAGTATCGAAAGTTCGATTTCGCGGATGTTTTCGGGCGAGTGCTGCGGAGCGTCGATCCATACTCCGTCGGCGAGCCCGTCGAGCAGCAGCGAACCCATGTCGGCAGCCGCCTTGACGGCGAGCGTCGCAAGGTCGGCATCGTCGTAGCGGCGTTTGATTACCGCCGGTGTCGGAGCGTCGAGATCGAGTATCGCGGCTCTCCACTCGGCAGTCGGATTCTGCGATACGGCTTCTATGACGGCGTATTCGCCGGTCAGTTCGTCGTGCACTGCCGGCTTGGCACCGGTGCGCCGGCGATATTCGGTCGGGGAGTAGCGTTCGGGGTGCTTCACCTCGAAACGTCCGTCGCGACGGCTGAAATAATCGACCAGCAACTTCGCCACCGGCACCTCGTTTTCGGGTGCTTCGGTCAGCGAAACGCGAATCGTGTCGCCGATGCCGTCGGCAAGCAACGCTCCGATTCCGACCGCACTCTTTATTCGTCCGTCGATGCCGTTGCCCGCCTCGGTAACCCCCAGATGTATCGGGAAATCCATCCCCTCGGCATCCATCGCTTCGACGAGCAGACGGTAGGCATGAACCATGACGCGGGTGTTGCTCGATTTCATCGACACGACGACCTGATCGAAATTTTCGCGTCGGCAGATGCGCAGGAACTCCATTGCCGAAGCGACCATACCCTGCGGCGTATCGCCCAACTCGTCCACGATGCGGCGGGCGAGAGAGCCGTGATTGACGCCGATACGCAATGCAACGCCGCGTTTGCGGCACTTGGCTATCAACGCTTCGAGTTCCCCGCTGTCGGTGCGGTAGTTTCCGGGGTTGATGCGCACCTTGTCCACATAGCCGGCTGCTATGGATGCTATTTCCGGTACGAAATGAATGTCGGCCACGATTGCCGTCCGGTAGCCGTCGGCACGCAGACGAGGCATTATCTCGGCGAAATTTTCGCCCTCGCGCCGTCCCTGCGCGGTAAGACGCACTATCGGTGCGCCGGCATCGGCGATGCGCTCTATCTGCGCCACGCTCGCTTCGGTGTCGGCGGTCGGGGTGTTGGTCATCGACTGTACGGCAATCGGATGCATGCCGCCTATGACGGTCTGACCGATGCGTACTTCGCGGCTTCTGCGTCGGATGTATTCGTTGAGGTTCATGAAAACGTATTCTTACTTTCGGCAAAAGTAACAATAAATTCGGGACGCACTGCCGTTTGTAACATATAATTCGTATTTTTGCAATATGGGAAATCCGTTGGACAGCAGCATAAAGTTCGTTTCGGGTGTCGGCGAGGTGCGCGCCCGATTGCTTCAACGCGAACTGGGCATCGCGACCATGCGCGACATGCTCTATCATTTCCCGTTCCGGTACATCGACCGCACGCGTATTTACAAACTCGGCGAAATCAACGAAAGCGCCTCTGCCGCATACGTGCGATTCCGCGCCAAAATCACGGGCAAAAGTTTTACGGGCGAGGGCAGGAAACGACGGTTCTCGGTCTATGTCAGCGACGGCACCGGCTCGGCTGAACTTATCTGGTTCCAAGGCATAAAATGGGTCGAGAAGCGGTTCGAAATCGGACGCGAATATATGATTTTCGGTCGTCCGTCGTTCTTTCGCGGCGAACTGTCGATGGTGCATCCCGAAGCCGAACTCGTCGAAAAGGCTCTTTCGCGTCGTGAGGAGAGCGGCTTGCAGGGCATATATCCGATGACCGAAAGCCTCACGTCGGCTATCGGAACGAAGGGCATCTACAACATAATATGCAGTCTGTGGGGCATCGTGCGCGACAGTATCGTCGATTACATGCCCGATGCGCTGCGGCAAAAATACGGATTGGTCTCGCTGTCGGAGGCATTGTACAACATCCATTTTCCGCAGTCGCCAGAACGTTTGCAGCAGGCGCAGTACCGATTGAAGTTCGACGAACTTTTCGGCGTTCAACTCAATATACAGTCCAAGCGTTCGGCTCGCGTGGGCAGTCGCAACGGTTTCGTATTCAATCGTGTCGGCGATATGTTCAATACGTTCTACACCGCCAGACTTCCGTTTCCGCTGACGAATGCGCAGAAACGCGTCATGAAGGAGATAAGGCGCGACACCGTGTCGGGCTGCCAGATGAACCGCCTGTTGCAGGGCGATGTCGGCAGCGGGAAGACGGTCGTTGCGCTGCTGTCGATGCTGCTGGCTGTCGATAACGGTTTCCAAGCCTGCATGATGGCTCCTACCGAGATTCTCGCGCGTCAGCATTTCGCGACAATCGGACGCATGACCGATGGCGTCGGCGTTCGGGTGAGGATTCTGACGGGCGCGACCCGCACGAAGGAGCGCAACGAAATTCTCGCCGAACTCGCTGCGGGAGAGATAGATATTCTGATAGGTACCCACGCGCTGATAGAGGAGCGGGTGCAGTTCGCCAACCTCGGATTCGTCGTTATCGACGAACAGCACCGCTTCGGTGTCGAGCAGCGGGCGAGATTGTGGACGAAGAACGACAGACCGCCCCATATTCTCGTGATGACGGCTACGCCGATTCCGCGAACGCTCGCCATGACGCTGTACGGCGATTTGGACGTGTCGGTAATCGACGAACTGCCGCCGGGCCGCCGACCGATAAAGACCGTGCATTATTACGATTCTGCCCGGTTGCGACTGTTCGGATTCATGCGCGAACAGATTCGGCTCGGGCGTCAGATTTATATCGTTTATCCGCTGATTCGCGAGTCGGAGAAGATGGATTACAAGAACTTGCAGGAGGGATTCGAGGCTGTCGTGCGCGATTTTCCGCTGCCCGATTACCGGGTGTCGGTCTGCCACGGCAAGATGAAGCCTGCCGACAAGGAGGAGTCGATGCGCCAGTTCAAGTGCGGCGAAGCGGATATTCTGGTCGCCACGTCGGTAATCGAAGTCGGCGTCGATGTGCCGAATGCGACGGTGATGGTGATAGAGTCAGCCGAACGGTTCGGGCTTTCGCAGTTGCACCAGTTGCGCGGTCGCGTGGGTCGCGGCGGCGAGCAGTCGTACTGCATACTCATGTCATCCGAAAAACTCTCGAAAGAGTCGCGCACACGGTTGAAGGCGATGTGCGAAACGAACGACGGATTCCGGCTTGCCGAACTCGACCTGAAACTGCGCGGTGCGGGCGACATCAACGGCACTCTGCAAAGCGGGGCGGCATTCGATTTGAAGATTGCCAATCCGACGCTCGACAATCGTATACTGCAACTTACGCAGGCGGCGGCTATCGAACTGCTCGCTGCCGACCCTTCGCTTTCGCAACCGCAGAACATCGGACTGCGCGAATTGCGCCGACGGTATGCCGGCGAACGGGACATCGATTTTTCGATGATTTCGTAGGATAATGACATAAAGTCCTTAAAGCCGTTAAGGGCTTTAAGGCAGATAAAGACTTTGTTATGATGTTCAGAAAGATTATATTGACGGTTGTCGCAGCCGCTGTCGCCGCGACCGCTTCGGCGCAACGCTACAATGTCGGCGAGAAACTGCACTACAAGGTCGGATACCGCGCCAAGTTCGTGCCGAATACCGAAATGGCGACAGCGACAGTCGAAACGTATGCCGATACGCTCGACGGTCGTCCTGTATACAGAGTTTTCGGCAGGGGCAAAATCATGCCGTCGTACCGCTGGTTCTTCAATATCGACGACAAGTACACTATCTGGGTCGATACGCTGACCAAACGCACGCTGCGCTTCGAGAGCGACATTTTCGAGGGCGGCTATACGTTCCGCAGCACTTATCGCTACGACTGGGACGCGATGAAGGTGCATACGTGGTCGCAGAGTCGTCAGAACGAACCCAAAACGTTTACGATGGATCTGATGCCTGACAGCATGGATGCCGTGTCGCTCTATTTCAACCTGCGTTCGGTAGACCTCGAAACGTTCCGCGAGGGCGAAACCCGCGAACTCGAAATGGTGCTCGAAAACAAAATCCGCAGGCTGCGGTACCGCTTTATCGGTCGCGAGGAGCGCAAAGTGCCGAAGTCGGGCAAGTTCCGGACGCTTAAATTCGCATGTACGATAGGTACGACCGAGTCGTTTTCGTTCACCGACGGTTCGGAGTTTTTCATCTGGATTACCGACGACGAGAACAAAATTCCGGTGATGCTCGAATCGCCGATTCGTGTCGGAAGCGTCCGGGCCTACATAAGCAGTTGCGAAGGGTTGAAATATCCGCTCTCGTCCAAAATAAAATAGCGGTTCGGCACGTTATATATCAAAGTCCTTAAAGTATTTCAGACCGTTAAAGACTTTATTCACGGTTTTTGCTACTTTTGCACACAGAAATTAAATTCTACACACTATGGAAGAGAACAAATATGGTTACGATCCGTCGGGAAACGACGATTACGAAGAAGATCGCGGTGCTTCCGTGCAGAAATCCATTCGCGGTTACAGAGTGGTCATAATTCTGTTGGCGGTGATTCTCGCCGGACTGTCGGCGTTGTATTTCAATCTGAATCGCCAGCAGCAGCACGATTATGAACTGCTGAAAATCGACCGCGATTCGATTCAGAGCAATTTGAGCGAACTCATCGACGAGTACGGCAATCTGAAATTTACCAACGATACGATTGCCGCCAACCTCGAAAAGGCTAACGAGGTGATGGAGCAACTCAAACGCGAACGTCGCTGGAACTACGCCAAAATCAAGGAGTACGAGAAAGAGGTCGGTACGCTGCGGGCAGTCATGAAAAACTATCTGCGTCAGATTGATTCGCTCAACAGCCTGAACAAGAAACTGATAGACGAGAATGTGTCGTATCGCAAGGAGATTTCGTCGGCCAATTTGCGTGCCGATGTAGCCGAGGAACGCGCTACCGAGTTGCAGAACAAGGTGCAGATGGGTTCGGTGCTTCGTGCACGCGATATTGCCGTCGTGCCTCTCAATGCCCGCGGCAAGGTGGTTTCGAGAGTCCGTTCGGCAACGACGCTGCGGGTGGATTTCACCGTTTCGTCGAACGATTTGGCTGCGGCAGGCAATCGCGAAATCTACGTGCGCATAACCTCGCCTGACGGCTATCTGCTGACGACCGAGAGCATTCCGACGTTCACTTATCGCGACGAAAGCATCGGGTATTCGGCGTCGCGCGAAATCGACTACCAGAACGAGGATGTCGATGTAAGCATCTACTATAACGGCAGCGGCTTCGTTGCGGGCGACTACAAAATCGAACTCTATACCGACGGTTACATCCTCGGCTCCTCGGCGACGGCATTGAGGTAGGGGGTACCACGTGCGGAACATTAAAGCAGGCGGCACAAAATGCCGCCTGCTTTCCGTATTGCGTCGCATAGGCGGGAGCCGATACTCCCGCCTATGACTTTCCTATTATTTCGTCTGCCAAACGAGTGCCGAAGCACCGAGGATGCCGGCATTCTTGTTCTGCAAACCGCTCGGCATGACTTTCACCTTGTCCTTGAATGCGAAGAGCATGTTCTCCTCCATGTACCACTTTATCGGGTCTGAAAGCAGTGTGCCCGCTTTCGCCAGTCCGCCGAAGAGGAATATCGCCTCCGGCGAAGTTACCGTTACAGCGTCGGCGAGTGCATGACCCAACTTTTCGCCCGTCAGACGGAACGCCTCCAATGCAATCGGATCTCCCTTCTTCGCCGCTGCCGAGAGCATCGCCGAATCGAGCGTGTTGAACGGAATGTCGCGCAGCGGACTCGGCGCATTCATCGTCGCCATAAGTTCGAATGCCGTGCGTTTGATGCCGATGGCGGAAGCATACGTTTCGAGACAGCCGCGACGACCGCAGCCGCATTCACGACCGTTGCGCTCGACGATGAAGTGCCCGAACTCGCCGGCGAATCCGTCGTGCCCGTATATCAACTGTCCGTTGGCGACGAAGCCCGAGCCGACGCCCGTTCCGAGCGTAATCATGATGAAATCTTTCATCCCCTTTGCGTTGCCGTAAACCATCTCGCCGATTGTGGCGGCGTTGGCGTCGTTCGTTATGTAAACCGGAGTTTTCGGGAAGTGCTTGCGCATGTCGCCCGCAAAGTCGAATATACGCATCGAATCGGGTTTGCCCTTGTCTTCGTCGGTGAATTTCCAAAGATTCGCCGGCGTTTCGATTGTGCCTTTATAGTAGTTGGCGTTCGGCGCGCCGATACCGATTCCGATAAGTTCGAAATCGAAATTCACGCTGTCCGCCAATGTCTTCATCGCGTCGCACAAATCGTCGATGTATTGGTTGTAGTCCTTGAAATGAGGGTATGCCTTGGTCGAAATCACCGACTCGGCATAGAGGTTTCCCTGTTCGTCCACCAGTCCGAAAGCGGTATTGATACCACCGATATCGATACCGAATGCCAATTTTTTCATAGTATTGTATAATAGTTTGGTTGTTTCGCAATATGTCAAAGTTAAGCATAAATCGGCATATTGCAAAATTTTAGTCGTATTCGGTGGTGAAAAAGTGAATGCCGCCCGATAAAAGCGGGCGGCATTCGGGGTCGTTGGAGCCTTTAATGTCGTTAAAGACTTTAACGGTTTCGGTTTATTTTGAAATCGACCGGCATTGTGAACCGAACTCTGACCGGTTTGCCGGCATTGAATCCCGGCGTCCATTTTTTAGAGCGGTTCAACACCTTGACGACCTCTTCGGAAAACTTCTCGTGCGGAGATTCGATAATCTCGATTTCCTCTATGTACCCGTCCCTGCCGATGACGAATGCCACGAGTACGCGCCCTTCTATTCCGAGGTTCTGCATCACCTGCGGATAGGTTACGTAATTCATTACCCAGTTGCGGAAGGTCAGCAGGTCGCCTCCCATATAACGCGGCATGGCATCAACTTTTGTAAACGGTTTATCGTCCGTGGCGTCGTTTTGAGGGTTGCGTTCGAGGTCGATGCTGATTGCCGGGACCGCTCCGAATTCGAATCTCTTTATTTTGAGCAGATTGTTTCTGTATACTGCTATCGCTTCCGTTCCGCAGTCGGCTGTCATGGCGAAATTTCCTTGTAAATCGGTGTGTGCTTTCTTTATGAAAATTTTCGCACCGCTTACAGGCTTGCCGTCCGTGTCGCAGACGGCAAGCGTATAGGCGGCGTATGTATCTGGCTTGCCCAACTTCACTCCGTCGCGCAGGGTGATGACTGCCGCTCCGTTCTGTTCTGCGAACTTCGGCTTTATATGCGCTTTCGTGAGTGCTGCGCATACCTCGTCCGTACTTTCCCAAACATGCTTTACGGAGATTATTTCGTCCGGCTCGTAATTGTTTATGTCGAATGTGCGAACGTATACGCCGTTTACGATGTCGTACATCGGCTTTTTCTCATCATTGCCGCTCTCCTTTTTTGGGGTGCCGACCGGTTCCAATGTTATCTTTTTTCGCAAATCGGCTGTAAAAGAGAAGCGTTTCCCTTTGTATCCCTTTGCGTATATATAAAAATCGGTGCCGTATTTTACCCGTCGGACAAACTTGCCGTCGGCATCCGTTTCTCCGCATTGCGTCATGATACAGATATTCGGCAGGCGGGAGCCTTCGCACGAGACAGTGCCGGTATAATCTATGCTCTGACCGGTCGAAGCGATATACATCGGTTTTTTGGATTTCAGGATTACCACGTCGTTTTCGGACAACTCCTGTTCGGAGACACCCGCATTGGCGGCGAGTTTCGCGATTTTGGCAGCGTTGCCGCCGACAGTCTTGAATGCCGACATGTCGGCGATTTCCGGTTCGAACGGTTCGGCGCGTTTGCCGTTTATGATGTATATCGTCTTTTTGTCGGTTTTATCCCCCGCTTCGGCGGATACGGTCGGGGCGATAAAGGTTAGCATAGATACCGCCAGTATGACTCTTGACAGTTTCATGGAATGAAGTTTTAAGGTTATGAACTCCACAAAACTAAACATATTTTTTCGGGGGGGGCAAATTTTTGCGATAAAAAAAATTGCAAAAATCGGAAAAACTGCGATTTTCAGCCTTCATCCGATACGGATTGCGGGGGACTTTTTGCCGATTCGGCGGCGGACAAGGTCGGGCAGGCATCGATGCCTGCCCGACCTTAATGGTTTTACCCGATTTTAAAAGAGACGCTCTATTCCAGTCTCGGCTTTTGCGCTATCCGCACGATAAGCGAAATGCCGTAGACGAACAGCCCGTACAGCGGTGCTATGAACGCTACGCGCAGCCCGGCGCACAATATGTGCTGGGATACATGGATAGCGACGTTGGCGACAATGTCGCAAATGCCGTAGAGACCTGTCATGAAATATCCGAATCCGATTGTCAGTGCGAGCAGTCCCAGTTCCTTTACCCATGCCGGTGCTTTCCATGCGGCGAAAAATATCGCCGCGAGCATTAGTGTTATAAGCGACATCACGACCCAGTCGCCGTCCATGAAGAGTTGAAACAGGCTGCGCCGGGGATAGACGCTGTCGTCGATGACTACCGTTTCGCCTTCGGGCGTTACGATATATCCGCTGCCTTTCGGTTCGGCTTCGGCGGTTGTGATGCGGGCTTCGGTCTGCGCGGTTTGTGCGCCGGCTGTGCCGCCGAACGATAACGATGCGGCGGCGAACAGCAGTGTTGCGATAAGTTTTTTCATAAGTTCGTTTTTTAGTGATTTTCTATTCGGTAATTACCTGTCGCAAAGATAGACCGGAAACGGCAGCCGGACAATGTCGAATCCCTTTGTCGGACCGTAGAAACGCCACGAACGCCCGGTTGCTGTTCGGCGAATCGCAAAAATGGCTAAATTTGCATTGCTCACGACTTAAAACGCATGCGCCATATCGTTACCATATCGTATTGGGCGGCGGCGACCGTGCTGCTTGCGGCAATATTCGGCTCGCTCGGCTACTCGTTCGACAAATCGCTGTTCGTCGGGTCGATGTTCCTGCCGGGCTTGCTCGCCGTGAAATATTTCGTGCCGCAACTTTCGTTCGGGAATCGTCGGCGGGGTGTACGCAATGCCATGTTTCTGACACTGGCACTGGTTACGCTCGAATGGCTGCTGATATTCATGGTGCATACCCGAATCATAGACACGTTCCGCGAGGATATTCCGCCGATTCTCGTCAATCCGGTATTCATACTCTTCGTTATAGCAGCCCTTGCCCTGCCCGAATATCTGCTGGACAGGTTTCTGCGCGACCGTGAGCACAGGTCGTCGCGGAGGGTGGATTTCATTTCGGACCGTCGCCGTGTGAGTCTGGCACTGGACGGGATAGTCTATATCGAATCCAACGATACGGAAACCTGCGTGCATGCCTCCGACGGTGCAGTTTTGCGTACCAGAACGCCTATTTCGCAATGGGAAACGGTGCTCGACGACGGTTCGTTCGTGCGGATTCACCGCGCCTATATCGTCAATCGGGCATACGTCGTGTCGTTCAACCGCCGTTGCGTCGCCGTAGGCGATACGGAGTTGCCCGTGTCGCGCAAGTACGGCGAACGTGCAGTGAAAGAGTTGTCGAAACGGGACTAACGACCTTAATGTCTCTGATGCCGTCAAGGTCATGTTTCGGGTTCTTGCGGAAGAACCTTGATGATGACTCCCGGTTTTATGGCGAATGATTTTACAAAACTTTTCGGATGAATTTCGCCGGGACTCCTCCGACTATCGTGTCCGGTTCCACGTCTTTCGTAACCACTGCTCCCGCTGCGATTATGGCACCGTCGCCGACGGTTACACCCGACAGAACGGTCGCGTTCGCACCGATCCATACCTTGTCGCCTATTTTTATAGGCTTCGCGAACATGTCGCCGCGACGGTCGGGATTGAAATCATGGTCGATAGTGCATAACGTGCACCCGTGTCCGAGCAGGCAGTCGTCGCCTATGACGATTCCTCCCCAGTCCTGAAACCGGCAGCCCATGTTTATGAACGTGCGTTTTCCGATTGTGGTGTTGAGCCCGCAATCGGTGTAAAACGGCGGAAAAAGTCCGAAATTTTCGTCGAGCGGTTTGCCCGTGAGTTGCGACATGAGTTCGCGCAATTCGGTCGGAGTATGATAACGGCCGTTTATCTCCATCGTAATTCGCAATGCGCGCTGACTCAAATCGTGCATCATGCGATGTTCTTCCGAGCCTGCCGTTATGCGGCATTCGTTCGAGACCTTGTCCAAGAAATCTTGTTCTGTCATTACGGTTTGTTGTTTTGATGTTTGTCGATAGTGCAAAAATAGGTGTTTTTCGCGGTCCGACCGCCGCTTCGGTTACGGAAGAATAAACCTTTTTACGAAGCCGGGGCAAAGATAATAATATAGGTAATATAAGCCCAGCACTGCTTATATTACCTATATTGCCTGTTCTTTCAGCGTCCGTTATTCGTAAACCGGCACGACATCGGTATATACGCTCGGACCGCCGAAAAGACGACGGTAGAGAACCTCCTCCTCCGGTGTTCTCTGATTTATTTTGCGGGATTTGTCCGAAATGTCGGATCTGCGGAAGTATGGATATATGTTGTTTTCGACCGAAATCTTTTCGAGACGTTTCTGCATCTTTTTGAGCAGTTTCGGATATTTCGCCGCGAGATCGACGGTTTCGGTCGGATCCTCCTTCATGTTGTAGAGATGCCACTCCATGTCGTCGTCGGTCATTCCCGCTTCGTCGCCGAAGAGGTTCATCGGGAACCTGATGCTTATTTTCCAGCCGTCTTTGTATAGTGCGCGCGAAGAGTAGACGAAGAAATACTGCTCGGTATGACGCTCCTCGGCATCCGGATTGTCGAACGTGTAGCAGAGCGATGTGCCTTGCAGCGGCTGCTGGTCGATGTTGCGGATTTTGTCCGGCATCTCGATTCCGACCATTTCGAGCGTTGTCGGCATCACGTCCACGAGGTGGCAGAACTGTTCGCGTATGCCGTGTTTCAGTTTGCTGCCGTAGGTTATTACGAGCGGCTGGCGTGTCGCACCCTCCGATTCGGCGAAGCCCTTCCAGTTGCGGTAAGGCGTGTTCAGTGCCTGAGTCCACCCGAGCGGCAGCGTGCAGATGTCGCCTTCGGGACGACCTATCCAGTCGAAATGGTCGAGCATGAACCGCAGCCGACCTTCGTCGTTGTCGGGGTATTCCGCCGGCATCGATTTGACGAGTTTGCCGGACATGTGGCCGTTCTTTTCGGCTCCGTTGTCGCCTATCATAAGCATGACGACGGTATTTTCGGCCTGTCCTATATCCCGCAGATGTGCGAGCAGCCGACCGATTTCGTAATCCGCATACGACAGGAATCCTGCGTATGCCTCCATAAGACGTGCGTAAACTTTTTTCTGGTCTGCCGTAAGGTCGTTCCATGCCGGCATGTGGCTTTCGCGCGGTGGCAGCACTGCATTCGACGGAATTACGCCCGACTCTTTCTGGCGGGCGAATACCTTTTCGCGGAATACGTCCCAGCCCTCGTCGAACGCGCCCTTGTACATGTCAATCCATTTCGTGTCTACCTGAATCGGGGCGTGGGTCGCCTGCGGGGCGTAGTACATGAAGAACGGCTTGTTCGGTGCGGCAGCCTTCTGCCGGTCGATGTTCTCGATGGCGCGGTCGGTTATCAATTCGCCGATGTTGCGGCCGTCGGGTTTGACATAGCACAACTCATCCACCAATTGCGGATTGTAGTTGTCGGTGGACGAACAGATATAGCCGTAGAAATGTTCGAAACCCTTTCCCTGCGGCCAGTGGTCGAACGGTCCCGCATCGGACGCCTCGTAATCGGGGGTAAGACCGTACTTGCCGAGTGCGAACGTATTGTAGCCGTTGTCGCGGAGAACCTCGGCAATCGTTCCGCACGAAGACGGAATCAGCCCGTCGTAGCCCGGGAATCCGGCACGGCGCATCTGGTGTGCGAAATTGCCCATATGCACGGTATGGTGGTTGCGGCCGGTCAGCAGTGCGGCACGGCTCGGCGCGCTCAATCCGGTAGTGTGGAAATTGGTGTAGCACAGTCCTGCCTGTGCCAGCGAATCCATTACGGGGGTTTTAATCAACCCTCCGAACGCCGTCGCGGAGCCGTAGCCGACATCGTCGAGCAGAATCCACAGCACGTTGGGCGCACCTTCGGGAGCAGTAACGGGCTCCGGAAATTTTTCTTCGCAATCGGACAGATGTTTGCCGATATACGGATTGTTCACGCATGCCGTCGGTATGGTCGCAGCCGCACCGAAAGTCAATGCCAGTTTGAGTTTTTTGTTCATAATAACGGGTCAGTCGGTTGTAATATATAAAACAAAGTCAGGAATAAAAAAACGAAAATTTCTGCTGTGGGGCGGAGTTTTAAGGGTTTGTGCGGTTCTCCGTCGAGTCTTCGATGCAGTGTATAGATTCCATTTGCAGCGTCGTATGCCCTATGCCGAGACGGGCGAGCGCATCACTGACGCCTATGCGGATTTTGTCGGCATCCGATATGTCGTATACGACGATGTGGGCGGTCAGAGCCGTTTCGGTCGTGCTTATCGCCCATACGTGCAGGTGATGCACCTCGATTACGCCGTCGATATTTTCCATCGTTCGTATCGCTTCGTCGATGTCGATTCCTTCGGGAATGCCGTCGATAGCCAGTCTCCACGAAGTGTGCAGCAGTCTCCATGACGAAAAGAGTATCGCTATCGCCACCGCTATGCCGATAACGGGGTCTATCGCATAACAGTCCGTCATCCATATTGCGATGCCCGACACGACAACGCCTATCGATACCAGCGCATCGAGCATCATGTGCAGATATGCGCCTTTGATGTTGATGTCGCGACCCTTGTCGGCATTCAGCAGCCATGCCGATATGAAGTTGATGATTACGCCGACCGTCGCCGTCGCTGCGACGCTCCACCCCTCGATTGCCTGCGGTTCGATGAACTTGCGTATGCTTTCGACGATTATGCCGGCGACCGCACCCAGCAGAAGCAGTGCGTTCACGAGCGAAATCATTATCGTAACTTTCTTGTAGCCGTAAGTGTAACGTTCGTTGGCGCGCTTCTTGACGAGCCGCATGGCGAGCAGCGCGAGCAGCAGACCGATAACGTCGCTCATGTTGTGTCCAGCATCGGCGACCAGCCCCATCGAGCCCTGCCAGAATCCGATGCCGAACTCTATGCCGGCGTACAGAACGTTTATGACGATGCCTATCGTCAGTGCCCGACCCGTCCGCCGCAGTGCTGCGGCGTCGGTTACCATATGTTCCCGGTCGTTAAGCGAATGTTTCATAATCAGACTGTTTCTCTTCGATGTGCGCTCCCGGCACGAATTCGAGCATAACCATATCTTTCAATTGAACCCCCGATTCGATAATGGGATGCGGGTAGTTGTCGGTGAAGAATCCGGCTATTCGCGAATACTCCGAAAATCCGCACCGCTCGTAAAACCGCAATGCGGTCGGGGCGTCGCCCGTACCGACGATTATGCGTTTGCCGTCGTGCGAATACCGTTTTTTCGCAAATTCCAGAATTTTTCTGCCGTATCCTTCGAGCCGGTGTTCGGGGACTGTCGCCAGCGATTTCAGTTCGACCGTATCGTCTCCGCATTCGATTGCGATGCATTCGCCTATGATGCCGCCTTTGTCGCGAAACACTGTCATCTCGCCGGCTGCGATATAGCGGCGCACCATCCGTTCATCCTCATCGGCGATGAGCAGCAGATCGAGATATTTTTCGCGTTCGGATATTGGAATGACATCGAATTCCATGTTTCGGCGATTGTGTATTGTTGCCGGCTTTAACGTATGCCGTAGGTGGCGTGTACGGTAACGCTCACCTTTTTCATCTTGTCGCTCGTGTTGAATGTGCCGCCGTACGAATATTCGTCGTTGCCGTAAAGCCCCGTTACCTGAAATACCCCCACGTCGATGCTCTTGATGTCTTTGATGCGTGCGAAGCCCTTGATTAATTTTTCGGCGCGCACCAGTGCATTGGCGGTCGCATCGTCGATAAGCGAGAGTTTGAGACTCTGCAAGTCGCGCAGGTAGAACTTCGGCGATGCGCTTTCGACGTTGATGCCGTTTTCGATAAGGGAGGTGATGTCCCGCGAAACGGCTTCGACGTTGTCGATGTCGGCGGACTGTATTTCGAACGACTGACGCATGCGGTACCCCTTGAACCTCCGCCCCATGTAGCGGCCGTCGGCTGAATATACGTCGTCGTAAAGATCGTCGGTCGTGATGGCGAAAAAGGCGTATTCTTTCTCGGCGATGCCGTGTTCGGTCAGATATGCGCTTACGGTCTTGCGGTCCTGTTCGAGTTTGCGGTAGCAGTCGGCGCGCGAAGAGGCGTCCGCCACGATAGTCCCCTGCCACGATATCCAGTCGGACTGCATTTCGGTCTCGCCGAGACCGGTTACGGATACCTGCCGCCCTGACAGCCCTACGCGCAGTATGGCCGAACAGAGAATCGCCGTACTGACGATTACCGATACGCCTATGATTGCGGCGCGGAAATTCACGTTGGCGAATAGTGAAGACAATTTGGAAGAGTTCATTGCGTTCCTGTATTTTGATTTCACAAAAATAGTTAAAATATGATTCGCAGGAGACGAACGGCATGAAAATTTCGCTCCTGCCGCCGGTCATCGTTCCTCCGTGCCCGATTTTCACGTTGCGCTGGGTTAGGATACGACAGTGCGACGGACAATAATTCTGCCGCTTCTGCGTCGCCGCCGTATTTTCCTGTCAGTTTCGGTTCGCCGCGGTTATTTCCCCGCTATCCAGTCCAGAAAATCGGACGTGCGCGAGCGGCTGACGAAGATTTCGAACTCCGTCGGCGGCGACAGCGTTACTTTCAACCGGTTGCTCAAATGTTTGCTGATGTCGTTTATCGCGTTGAGCGATACCGTGCAGTTGCGCGAAATGCGGAAAAACAGACGCGGATTGACCATCTCCGATGCGGCATCGAGCGACATGTCCATGATGTAGCGTTTGCCGTTTTTGGTTACCACGAACGTGCTCTTGTCCTCGGCATAGAAATAGGCGACGTCCTCGCTCCGTACGATGATGATTTTGTCGCCGAGCCGGATTACGAAACGCTGGCGGTACGGATTGTTCTCGGGCAGAAGCACGTCGCGCAACCCTTGCAGATCGACAGCCTTCTGCGGACGCGCGTTGCGGCAGCGTTCGACGGCGTCGCGCAACTCGCCGGCGTCTATGGGTTTGAGCAGGT